>NZ_LDTE01000001.1 GCF_001476905.1 Sphingomonas sanguinis
AGGGCAGGGTGCCCGCCGCCATCTTCTTGTCGTGCTTCATATGCTCGACCAACGTCGCGGACGACGCATTGATCCCGGCGGCGGCGAGACCATCGGGCAGGCCGACGGCGCGGAGATGCGCGGCGACCCGCTCGGCATCCTGCCGTTCGCAAATCCCCTGGCGTGCCGAATAGCGGAACGCCAGCGCACAGCCCGCCGCCACCCCCTCGCCGTGAAGCAGCCGGTCGGAGAAGCCCGCCTCCGCCTCCAGCGCGTGGCCGAAAGTATGGCCCAGGTTCAGCAGCGCGCGGATGCCGTTGGTTTCATGCTCGTCCGCAGCGACGATCCGCGCCTTGGCGGCGACCGAATGGGCGATGGCGTGGACGCGGGCCTCGGCATCCCCAGCCAGCAGGGCGGCGGCGTTGCTCTCGCACCATTCGAAAAAGGCGAAGTCGTCGATCAGGCCGTACTTCACCACCTCGGCATAACCCGCACGGACCTGCCGAGTGGGCAGCGTGTCGAGCACGTCCGGGTCGATCAGCACCATGGCAGGCTGGTGGAAGGCGCCGATCAGGTTCTTGCCCGCGCGCGCATTGATCGCGGTCTTTCCACCGACCGACGAGTCGACCTGCGACAAGAGAGTCGTCGGGATCTGGACGAAGCGGCAACCGCGCTTGACGATCGAGCAGGCAAAACCGACCAGATCGCCGATCACCCCGCCGCCGAGAGCAATGACATGATCCGCGCGCTCGACGCCCAGTTCGAGCAGCCGGTCGCAAACATGCTCCAGCTTCGCCCAGCTTTTGGTCTTCTCGCCGGGCGGCAGGACAATCGCCTCGCTCTCGACGCCCGCCGCGCGCAAGCTCGCCTGCAGCACCTCCAGATGCGGCCGGACATTCTCGTCGGTCACGATCGCCATGCGCCGCCCGCGCGACAGGGGCGCAAGATGCTCGGCGGCACGGGGCAGCAGGCCGCCCTCGATATGGATGGGGTAGCTGCGGTCGCCGAGCGACACGGTGACGGTCTTCATCGTCCGATGGCTTTCAGGATGGCGTTGACGGTGGCCTCGTGCGGGCCCCGCTTGCTGGAGACGTGGATGGGCGCGAGCGCGTAGATCGGGTTCCGCTTCTCGGAGAGTTCGCGAAGCACCTTCAACGGGTCCTTGCCGCGCAGCAGCGGCCGGGTGTCGCGTCGCTTCACCCGCTCGGCCAGCACCTCGGGACTGGCGTTTAGCCAGATGGCGGTCGCCTGTTCCAGGATCAGGGCGCGCGTGTCGTCGTTGATGAACGCCCCGCCGCCGGTCGCGATCACCTTGGGACGGCCATCGACCAGCCGGGCTATCACCCGGCGCTCTCCATCGCGGAAATAGGGTTCGCCGAACTGGGCGAAGATTTCGGTCACGCTCATGCCGGCGGCTTCCTCGATCGCGGTGTCGGCATCGACGAAGGGCACCCGCAACCGATTCGCCAGACGGCGTCCCACGGTCGACTTGCCCACGCCCATCAGACCGACGAGCACGATGGGCGACCCGTTCCAGCTTGCATCTACAGGGTTGTGGCTTTGCAACATTGCACTCTGCGCTATACAGCGGGCGCGCGCCCGGCAACACCGGCCGGGCTTTCACGGGTCCATTATAAGGTTTTGCGTTTCATGTCCCGTATGGTCGTTTCGCTCATCGTCCTCCTCGTCATCGTCGTCGGGGGCCTGTTCCTGCTCTCGGGCCGGGCGACCGAACGGCCGACCACCCAGGTCGAAAAGGCGGTTTCGCTTGGCAACCTGCAATAAGCGGACGGCCGCTTTTCGCCATCTTCCCCGGGCCGTCGCCTTATTGATGGTGGGGGCCGCCGCGATCGCCGCGGCACAGGATCGGCCCGAATCGCTGCTTCCCCCCGGCTTCGGCCAGCCTTCCGCGCCCTCCAGCGGGCGGGCCACGCCGCGCCCTACGCCGACGCCGGTGCGGACGGCCCCCGGCGCGGTGGTGGCTCCCGCGCCGACGCCGACGCCGGCCGATGCGGTGGGCGCATTGATCGAATCGCTGGCCAGCCCGGCGCCGAGCCCCACGCCGTCGCCGACCCCGACGATGAGTGCGCGGCAACTGGCCGAATATGAGCTGCCCGCTTCGGCGCGGCGTTCGCTGGCCCTAGTCGGCCCGGCGGGACCGGGCGAAGGTGCGCTCGACCAGAATGTCTTCGCGGGTGCCGATGGCCGCGTCGCCGAGACGCTGATGCGGCGACTGTCCGCGCCGCTGCCGTCGCGCTGGGCCTCGATCCTGCTGCGGCGGACGCTGGCGAGCCGCATGACGACGCCGCGTGGCGTGAACGGCGCAGACTTCGCCGCCGAACGCGCGTGGTTGCTGCTGCGCATGGGCGAGGCGCAGGTCGCCCGCGCGGTCGTCCAGTCGGTCGATCCGGGCAACTACACGCCCAAGCTCTATCAGGTCGCAATGAACGCGCTGCTGGCCGCCAGCGATCCGGCCGGGCTCTGCCCGCTCGCCGATGGCGGGGCCGCCGTGACCGGGCTGGGCGGTTATCGCGTGGCGCAAGGCTGGTGCGCGGCGTTGGCGGGTGACGGCGCGCGCGGCACGGCGCTGGTGCGGCAGGTCCGTCGCCAGGGCATCGCCGACGAGTTCGACATGAAGCTTGCCGACAAGCTGATGGGCGCCAGCGCCGGGCGGCGTGCGGTGACGATCGAATGGGGCGACGCCGATCGCCTGACCACCTGGCGCTATGGCCTGGCGACGGCGACGGGGATGACCGTGCCGCCGGATTATCTGGCCTATGTCGGACCGCAGGTGCGTGGATGGCTGGCGACCTCGGCGCCGGTGGCCGCGACGGACCGGGCGGCGGTGGTCGACCAGGCGGCGGCGATGGGCGTGCTGTCCAATGCCGCGTTGGTCGATTTCTACTCGAGCCTGGCCGATGACGATCAGGCGAGCCGTGATCAGGCCGCCATCGGCAACGACCTGCGCAATGCCTATGCCGCCAGCGACGAGGGACAGCGGCTGTCCGCGATCCGGTCGCTCTGGGGATCGGCGGAGCGCACGCCTTATGCTCGCCTGATCCTTACGGCCCGCGCCGTCGCGCGCCTGCCGGTGGTGGCGGATGGCAATGAAGCGGACCGGCTGGTCGCCTCGATGCTGTCGGCTGGTCTGGATCGTAGCGCGGCGCGTTGGCGCGATGCGGTCAAGGCCGGAAGCGACGGCTGGGCAATGATCCTGCTCAGCGATCCCGACCGGCAGGGACAGGTCTCTTACGATCAGGTCAGCAGCTATGGCGGCGGCGATGCGTTCAAGCAGCGCCTGTTCTTTGCCGGGCTCGCCGGGCTCGGTCGGCTGTCGCGGTCCGATATCGAAAAGGGCGCGGAAGCGCTCGACGTCCGGGTCGGGCAGAGCAACGCCTGGACCGAAGCACTCGACCAGGCGGTGGCCGACGAGCAGCCGGGCATGGTCGTGCTGCTCTGCGCGATCGGGATGCAGACCGGCGATTGGCGTGGCGTTCCGCCCCAGGGGTTGTATCGCATCCTGGAGGCGCTGCGCTCGGTCGGCATGGATACCGAGGCCCGGATGATCGCGGCGGAGGCCATCGCACGCGCATGACGGTTCGCGATGGCGCGCTGCTCGACCGCTTTCTGGAGATGATGGCGGCCGAGGCGGGCGCGGCGGGCAATACGCTGGCCGCCTATCGTTCCGACCTGCGACTGGCGGGGGAGGCGATGGGCGGACTGGCCGAGGCCGATGCCGATGCGTTGCGCGGGCTGGCCGATGGCTGGGCGGAGCTGGCCAATGCCACCGTGGCGCGCAAGGCGGCGGCGCTCCGGCGCTTCTACGCCTTTCTGCACGAAGAAGGGTTGCGGGCCGACGATCCGTCGTCGGTCTTGCCCCGCCCCGGTCCGAAGCGGCGACTGCCCAAGATATTGAGCCATGCCGATATTGACCGATTGTTTGCCGCGATCGGCGAGCGAACCGGGGCTGCGCATCCGAGCGCCAACGACCTGCGCTTGGCCGCCCTGGTGGAACTGCTCTACGGCTCGGGCCTGCGGGCCAGCGAACTGGTCGCCTTGCCGAGAGGGGCGGTGCATCCCGATCGGCCTTTCCTGATCCTGAAGGGCAAGGGCGGTACGGAGCGAATGGTGCCGATCTCCGACCGGGCGCGGGCGGCGGTCGCGGCGTGGCGGGTCCATGTCCCGGCCGACAAGCCGTGGCTGTTTCCCGGCGGCAAGAAGCATCTGACCCGTATCCGACTCTATCAATTGATCAAGGCGCTGGCGGCGGAGGCGGGCATTCCGCCCGACCGGGTCAGCCCGCATGTGTTGCGCCATGCCTTTGCCACGCATCTGCTGGGCGGGGGTGCCGATCTGCGCGCGGTGCAGGCGATGCTGGGCCATGCCGATATCGCTACGACCGAAATCTATACCCATGTCGAGGCGCAGAAGCTGGTCGAACTGGTCAACACGCGCCACCCGCTCGTTGATTTTCGGGCAAAGCGCCCTTAGGCGCTAGGCCCATGTCAACGACCTTCCTCGATTTCGAGAAACCGATCGCCGAGCTTCAGAGCCGGATCGACGAACTGCGCGACACGACGGCCGAAGGGGCGGTCGATATCGGCGCGGAGATCGCCAAGCTTCAGGCCAAGTCCGACAAGCTGCTGCGCGACACCTTCGCCAAGCTGACCCCGTGGCAGAAGACGCAGGTTGCCCGCCATCCGCAGCGCCCGCACTTCAAGCATTATGTCGCGGGGCTGTTCGACGAGTTCGTGCCGCTGGCGGGCGACCGCGCCTTTGGCGACGACCAGGCGATCATGGGCGGTTTCGCCCAGTTCCGTGGTCAGCGCGTGATGGTACTGGGCCATGAAAAGGGCGAGGATACCGCCAGCCGTCTCCGCCACAATTTCGGCATGGGCAAGCCCGAGGGCTATCGCAAGGCGATTCGCCTGGTCGAGCTCGCCGACCGTTTCGGCCTGCCGATCGTGACGCTGGTCGACACGTCGGGCGCATTTCCGGGCATCCAGGCCGAAGAGCGTGGCCAGGCGGAAGCCATTGCGCGGTCGACAGAGGCCTGTATGGCGGCGGGCGTGCCGGTCGTCTCTGCGATCGTCGGCGAAGGCGGCTCGGGCGGCGCGGTGGCGCTGGCAGCGGGCAACCGGGTGCTGATGTTCGAGCACGCGGTCTATTCGGTGATTTCGCCCGAGGGCTGCGCCTCGATCCTGTGGCGGACCGCCGACAAGGCCGCCGAAGCGGCCGAGGCGATGCGCGTGACCGCGCAGGATTTGAAGAGCTTCGGCATCATCGACACCATCGTGACCGAGCCGGTCGGCGGCGCGCATCGCGACCATGCGGGTGCGATCGCCAATCTGGGCGATTCGATCCAAAAGGCGCTCGGCGATCTTAGTGGCCTGGGCCGTGACGAGCTGAAGCGCGGCCGGGCAGCCAAGTTCCTGGCGATGGGCCGCCTCTAAAGAATAAGCGGGGCCGTTGACGAATATCCGTCGGCGGCCCCGAATGTCGCTAGCAGCTGTTTAGGGCTTAGCTGTTGGTGCTGAGCTTCGTCGAGATGTTGTTGAACGTGGTGTTCAACTGCGTGCCGAGCGCGCTCATCGCGCCAATGGCCGCCACAGCGATCAGGGCGGCGATCATGCCATATTCGATGGCGGTCGCGCCCTTGCGGTTGCGCAAGGTCTTGCGGATCATAGTCATACCAATCTCCGGGTCGAGAGCCGGAGCCGGTTGGGTGAACCTGGACGCTGGCCAGTGCCAGCGAGCGGTGCGCCGTGCGGCACCAGGTCTGTAGAAGCGTCGAATGACGCATAGGCCCGTCGCGTGGCGCACGGGCTGGCCGATCATGCCGAGAAGCGCGAACAGGTGGCGACGATGCGCCACCTGTTCTGCCACGAACCGTTTACGAGTTCGTCCTCAGCTTGCTCGAGATGTTGCCGAAGGTGGTGTTCAGCTGGGTGCCCAGGCTGGACATCGCGCCGATCGCGGCGACGGCAATCAGGGCGGCGATCAGGCCATATTCAATGGCGGTCGCACCCTTGTTGTCCTTCACCATCTTGCGAAGCGTCTTCATTCCGGTCTCCGTTAATTGCAGTATCTGGTCGATCACCCGGCTGAGCCGGAGCGCCGGTTCAGCTGCCGGAGCTTTACCCCGCCACTGGTTGACGAAGATTTAATGCGCTGCGCGGAAAGTGATTTTTAACCGCTGGCCTGGCGGAGATGATCGGCGATGAAGGTCAACAGGCTTTGAAAGCTTACCCCAAGCTGCGACAATCCGGCGAAAATCGCCACCATGACGGCCGTGACGATCAGGCCATATTCCACCGCCGACGCGCCGTGCGTATCGGCGAGGACATGGCGCAGGACGCGGAAAGCCTGGGGCATTCTCATGACGTTTGCGACATAATCGGATAAGGGTTAACAAATGGTCGATATCGCCGATAGGTCCGCAAGTCTGTTTCCAGTCGTCGCGGCGGCGCTGGTCGATGGGGAGGGGCGGGTCCTGCTGCAGCAGCGACCGGTCGGCAAGGCGTTGGCCGGGTTATGGGAGTTTCCCGGCGGCAAGCTGGAGCCTGGCGAGAGCCCCGAAGATGCGCTGGTCCGTGAACTGCGCGAGGAACTCGGCATCATGGTGACGGCGGACGCGCTCGAACCGGTGGGCTTCGCGACCGAGGTGTTGCCCGGCCGCCACCTGCTCCTGCTGCTCTGGGTCATCCGCTCGTGGCAGGGGACGCCGGTTGCGTTGGAGGCGGACGGGCTGATCTGGTGCGAGCCGGCGGCGATTGGCGCCTGGCCCATGCCACCCGCCGACGGGCCGCTCGTCCGCCAGTTGCGGACCTACCTCGCCGACAACAAAATGTCGGTCACCGACGCCGACAGCGGCACGGTGTAGCCTCCGCGTTCCAAAGTCCCGCGATTGGGGATGTAGGTGTGGCCGCCCGCTGTCGTCGTCTCGACGAACAGTCGGGCGGCGGGCGTGGCGGCGGTCGCGGGATCTAGGGTCAGGTGAACCTTGCCGGTGGCGGGGTCGTAATCGATCGCGGCGATCTTGCCCGCCTCCAACGTCAGCCACAGCCCGACCGGCGCGACGAATACCCGCGCGCGGGCGCCATCGCGGGGCACGACCCGGACATGGCCGTCGGCGAGTGACAGATTGCCGCCATAGCTGAGCCAGCCGAGCGTCGGATCGTTTACGACATAGGTGGCCGCCGCATAGGCATGGCCGAAAAAGCCCATGCCATAGTCGCCGCTATACGGGTCCCACTGCATCCGGTCGGGCCAGCTGTGGAAGGCGGCGGAGGATGCGCCGTCCTGGTCGATATTGGTGATGCCGCCCATCAACCCGCCATAAGCGACGCGCAGCAGGTGCAGGTCGCTGGGCTTGCGTCGGAACGAATCGAACAGCGGGATAGCGTTCAGCGTCGATCCGTAATGATGGATCTGCCGCTCCAGCCGCGGATATTTGCCGCCGTACAGGAAGTCCCAGTAACGCCGGGCATTGCCGTTATAGCCCCAGTGCGGGATCGACGGGTCATAGCCCAGGATCACCTCGCGCGTGACGTCCGCCTGCGGACCATAGCCGAAATAGCGCATCCAGGCATAGACCTCCGCCTGGCCGGTCGAGTCCCACGCCATCTCGCTGCCGAACGGATATTGCAGCGTGCGCCAATGGTCGGCGCGGCCCTTCATCAGCCGTTCGACCTCGGCGGCTTTGGCGGTCCAGCCCTCGCGCTTCAGGTCGGTCAGGATGTCGACGAAGACATCGCCCTCCATCAACCCGAATTGCGCATAATGCGGCGCGTCGCGCATCATCGCGACGATGGTTTGATACGCATGGTCGAGATACCAGTCCCAGGCGTGGACGCGGGTCATGCCAGGATGATTGCGCGCGATCCGATAGAGCACCCAATGCCCCGCCGCGACATGCGGGTAGTTGTAGGCGCGGCCCAGATCGTCCGCCTGATCCTTTTTCCACGAGGTCCAGCTCTGCCAGTCCTTGGCGGGTTGATAGAGATTGGGGAAGGCGGCCGGGTCGTAATAGAACAGGCTTTTCTTCACCCCGCCCGCATGGTCGCCATCGGCGACCTGAAGGCGGCCGACGACGGTCTTGTCGACCAGCTGCTCGATGCGGGCGATCTCGTCGGCGTTCGGGTTGTCGAGTTGCTTCATGACCGCCGCGACCCAACTGCCCGCACCGCCTTCGTCGCTCATGCCCGAGATCCAGACGCGGGGATCGGCGGTGACGACCTTCTGCGCCTCGCGGTCATAGGTCAGGATGGCGGGCGAGCGGCCGAAGGGATCACCCTTGCCCTCGAACCACTGCTTCGTGGTCGAGAAGCGGCCGAGATCGGCCATGGTCTGCTCCAGCGGCTTGGTGACGAAATACTGGACCGTCTGCACGCTGCCATCGGCATAGGTCAGGGTCAGGCGCGCACGCCCCCAGTTGCGTCCCCGCACCGACAACCGGGTCCAGCCGGGCTTGCCCTGTTGCCGCGTGACGTCGAGTGCGCCCGCCGGATAGCTGGCGATGCCGGTGATCGCCGAGGGCGCATGCACGAACAGCGTCGCTTCGAGATCGGTCGGTACGACATAGCCGGGCACGCCGACCACCACGGGGCGACCCTGCGCCGCCAGCGTCGGCTCGATCGCACGGATGCTGGGGGCGGCGACCAGACGCAGGCCGATCCGGCGACTTTCGCCAGGCGCGAGGGTGAAGCTGGTCGCTTCGTTCCACGGCGCTCCCGCCTTGGCCCATTCCTTCTGGGCATAGGCGGCGCTGGCGATGGTCCAGTCGTAGAAACCCTCGGACGTCTGGGCGCGGGGACTCGCCTCGACGATCACCGCCTGGCCCTTGGTCTCGCGGAGCGTCGGGATGGGGACATAGGCCTCCAGCGGGGTGTTCCGCTCGGGCAGGACGAGCAGCGCGGGGCCCGCCCCATTCAGCCGCGTGACCTGCACATACCCCGCATCGCGCCCGATATAGGGATCAGCGAAGCTCGCCTGGGCGTGGGCCTGTTCCAGCGTACGGTCGGTGATGATGTTGTCGAATACCATCGGAATGCCCAAGCCCCCGATCTCGACCGGCGCGCGGGACGTGTTGGTAAGGGTGAAGCGTAGCACCGGAGCGCCCTTGTCATTCACCCAGTCGCGCACGATCCGCAGCGGCAGGTTGGCCCCCATCGACCCGCTGATATCGGCCGAGGCAAGCGTGCTTCCGCGAGCGGGCAGGGCGCGCACCGGCCGCCGCTCGCGTGACGAGGAGTAATCGCGCCACTCGCCGGTGCCGCTGCGCAGCCGCAGATGGATGTCGCCCAGATGGTTGTAGCCATTGCCAGCGCGTTCCTTGGCCCGGCCGATGGGCAGGAAGTCGAAGCCGGGGGCGCCGATCGGCGACAGCCCGCGCGCCGTCCGGCTTACCGGATCGAGCCTCAGCGTGAACTGGCCGACGCGCAGGCCGGGCGCCACGCGGGCCGGAGTAGGGGCCACGCGCTTCGACTGGGCAGCACCGATACTCGGCGTGCCCGCCAGGATCGACAGCGTGGCGAGCGTCGCCGGAACGAGGCGGACAAGGCTAAGACGCATCTACAAACCCCCTGGTGGCGGGAGGGCTAGTACGAAAACCATCGCAATTGACCCTCTCCCTATCGCGGTATATTGGTATACAGTATTAGCGGGAGAGCAAGATGCTGAAGACCAGTAGGCGCGAATGGATGTGCGGCGCGGCCACGCTGGCGCTGGTCGGCGCGGCCCCCAAGGCGATGGCGGCGGGCGCATCGCTGCTCCCCGATACTGCAGAGCCTTTGCCGCTGTCGGCGGTTCGGCTGCGCCCGTCCATCTACGCGACGGCGGTCGAGACCAACCGGGGCTATCTTCATCGCCTGAGCGCCGACCGGCTGCTCCACAATTTCCGCGCCTATGCTGGACTGGAGCCCAAGGCCCCGATCTATGGCGGCTGGGAAAGCGACACCATCGCCGGTCACACGCTGGGCCACTACCTTTCCGCGCTGGTCCTGACCTGGCAGCAGACCGGCGACCCGGAGATGCGCGCTCGGGCCGACTATATTGTCGGCGAACTGGCGCAGGCGCAGGCGAAGCGCGGCACCGGCTATGTCGGCGCGCTGGGGCGCAAGCGGCCCGACGGGACGATCGTCGACGGCGAGGAGATCTTTCCCGAGATCATGGCGGGCAAGATCAAGTCAGGGGGCTTCGATCTCAACGGCTCTTGGTCGCCTCTCTACACGGTCCACAAGCTGTTCGCCGGGCTGCTCGACGTGCATGGCGGCTGGGGCAATGCGCAGGCGCTGGACGTCACAGTCAAGCTCGGCGGCTATTTCGCCAAGGTGTTCGCCGCCCTCGACGATGCGCAGATGCAGACGGTGTTGGGGTGCGAATATGGCGGGTTGAACGAGAGCTTTGCCGAACTCTACCAGCGCACCGGCGACCGCCAGTGGCTGGCGCTGGCCGAGCGCATTTATGACCGCAAGGTGCTCGATCCGTTGGTGGCGGGACAGGACAAGCTGGCCAACTTCCACGCCAATACCCAGGTGCCCAAGCTGATCGGCCTGGCGCGCATCCATGAGATCACCGGCAAGCCCGAACCCGCCAAGGGCGCGCGCTTCTTCTGGGATACGGTGACGGGTCATCACAGCTATGTCATCGGCGGCAATGCGGACCGGGAATATTTCTCCGAACCCGATACCATTGCACGGCACGTCACCGACCAGACGTGCGAGCACTGCAACACCTATAATATGATGAAGCTGACCCGGCATCTCTTTGGCTGGAAGCCCGATGGTCAGCTGTTCGACTATTACGAGCGGGCGCACCTGAACCATACGATGGCGGCGCAGCATCCGGGCAATGGCGGCTTCACCTATATGACGCCGCTGATGTCGGGCACGGCGCGCGACTATTCGACGGTCAAGGACGACGCCTTCTGGTGCTGCGTCGGGTCGGGAATGGAGGCCCATGCCAAGCATGGCGATTCCATCTTCTGGCAGGGCGGCGATACGTTTTTCGTCAATCTCTACATCCCGGCCGAAGCGCGGTGGGAGAAGCGTGGCGCGATCGTCACGCTCGACACCGCCTATCCGATGGACGGGCAGGCGACGCTGCGCTTCACCCGGCTCGACCGGGCGGGGCGCTTCCCGCTGGCGTTGCGGGTGCCCGGCTGGGCCAACGGACAGGCGGTGGTCGAGGTAAACGGCCAGACCGTCACGCCGACTTTCGAGCGTGGCTATGCGGTCGTGCAGCGGCGGTGGAAGGCGGGGGACAGTGTCTCCATCCGCCTGCCGCTCGACCTGCGGGTCGAGACGACGCCCGGCGACGACAGTGTGGTGGCGGTCGTGCGCGGGCCGATGGTGATGGCCGCCGATCTGGGCGGTCGCGACGACAAGTGGGACTCGCCCGATCCGGTGCTGGTGGGCGCGCATCCGCTGAACGGCTTCACCGCGACCGATGCCGCACAGGCGCGCTATGCGACCAAGGGCGTGTTCCGCCCGGCGGATTTCGCCTTCGTCCCCTTTTTCAGCCAATATGACCGGCGCAGCGCCGTTTATTTCAAGCGTTTTACCGAAGCAGGCTGGAAGACCAAGCAGGCGGCCTTCCTCGCCGATCAGGCGCGTGCCCGCGACATTGCCGCCCGCTCGGTCGACGTCATGCATCTGGGCGAGATGCAGCCGGAACGCGATCACGCCCTGACCTCGGAGATTTCCTATCCCGTCTCCTATCGCGGCAAGCAGGGCCGGGATGCGCGCTCGGGCGGCTATTTCGAGTTCACCATGGCGGTGCGCCCGGGGCCGATGATCCTGCAGGGCACCTATTGGGGCGATGAGCGCAAGCGCGACTTCGACATCCTGGTCGACAATGTGAAGATCGCGACCCAGCATCTGGAAAACGACAAGCCGGGCGCGTTCTTCGACGTCGAATACCCGCTCCCGCCCGCGCTGACGGCGGGGAAGAAGAGCGTGCGCATCCGCGTGGTTCCGCATGACGGCAGCTCGGCGGGGCCGATCTTTGGCATGCGGCTGTTCGCCGCCAAGCCGGGAGCGACAGCGTGACCGGTATCGCCATGACTCTGGACGAGTTGCGCGAACTGGCGCGGGCCAAGCTGCTGGGCGCAGGACTCGCCGCACCGCATGCCGAGGCGGTGGCCGAGACGATGGTCGCGGGCGAGCGGGACGGCTGCACCTCGCATGGCATCTACCGCCTGCTGGTCGCGGTCTCCAGCATCAACAAGGGCGTGGTCGTACCCGATGCCGAGCCGATCCTGTCCGAACCGGGGCGCGCGCTGGTCCGCGTCGATGGCGGCGGTGGCTTCGCGCAGCTGGCCTTCCAGACCGGCAAGCCGCTGCTGATCGAAAAGGCGAAGACCAATGGCATCGCTGCGCTGGCGCTGAACAACGTCGTCCATTTCGCGGCGCTCTGGCCCGAGGTCGAGGAACTGGCGGAGGCGGGCCTCGTCGCGCTGGCCTTCACGCCCAGCCATGCCTGGGTCGCGCCATCGGGCGGGGCGGAACCGGTATTCGGGACCAACCCGATCGCCTTTGGCTGGCCGCGCCCCGACGGCCCACCCTTCGTCTTCGACTTCGCCACCAGCATGGTCGCGCGCGGCGAGATCGAATTGCACCGCCGCGCGGGCAAGAATGTGCCCGACGACTGGGGTGTCGATGCGGATGGGAAGCCGACCACCGATCCGGCGGCGATCCTGTCAGGCGCGATGCGGACGTTTGGCGGACACAAGGGATCGGCGCTGGCGGCGATGGTCGAACTGCTAGCCGGGCCGCTGATCGGTGACATGACCAGCCGCGAATCGATCGAGTGGGATGCCGGGCGGGGTGGCTCTCCTTTGGGTGGCGAGCTGATTATCGCGATCGATCCCAAGGGTTTCCTGGGTGATCTTCTTCCCGAACATCAGGCGCGGGCCGAGGCGATGTTCGGCGCGATCACGGGGCAGGGGGCTCGGCTGCCCTCCGCCCGTCGCTATGCCGCGCGAGAGGTTTCGCTGGCGCAAGGCGTGACCATTTCGGCGGACCTGTACCGCGACGTGATGGCATTGAACGGTTGAGCAGATGAGGGGCAAGGGCATGACGAACCGGATTGCGTGGCTGTTGGCGGGGGCGGCGTTGGCCAGTGCGCCATCGAGCATGGCCGAAGCCAAGGGCAAGCCGCGCGCGCAGGCGGGCCGGACTGCCACTCGCCCAGCCGACGCCCGGTTCCGCGCCCTCTCGGAAGCGGAATATCAATGGCGCATCAGCCAGAGCGCGGCCGACGACGACAGCGGCAGCGCGGGCTCTCGTCAATTGCCCGACGAAGGCCCGGCCGCCCAGGCCGCCCGGCTGGCGCGTTGGGAATCCACTGCCAAGGCGCTCGACGCGATCGATCCGGCCAGCCTCTCGCCGAGCGTCCGCATCGACTATATGGTCTATCGCGGGCAGATCGATGCGCTGCTCGCCGCCCAGCGCTTCCGCGAATATGAAAAGCCGCTGACCGCCGACACCAGCTTCTGGGGCAATCTGGCGAGCTGGGCGCGAGGCAGCTTTACGACCGAGGCTCAGTACCGCGATTACATCGCCATGCTGCACCAGATGCCGCGCTATTTCGATCAGGAGATCGCCAATATGCGCGCCGGGCTGGATCGCGGTTTCACCGTGCCGCGCGTCACGCTGAAGGGGCGCGATATCGGGGTCGCGCAGGTGGTGGATGCCGGGGCTGGCGAGGAGCAGCCCTTTTACGAGCCTTTCAAGACCATGCCCGCCACCATGACGCCTGCCACGGCGGCGGCGCTGCGTGCCGAGGCGAAGGCGGCGATCCGCGACGATGTGCTGCCCGCGCATCGGCGGCTGCTGACCTTCCTGCGCCAAGACTATATGCCACGCGCGCAGGTCAGCACGGCGGCCTATGACCTGCCCGATGGTAAGGCCTATTACCGCTCGAAAATTCGCGAATATGTCACCGCCGACATGACGCCCGAGCAGGTGCACGCCATCGGCCTGTCGGAGATGCAGCGCATCCGTACGCGGATGGATCAGGTGATGAAGGAGGTGAAGTTCCAGGGCGATTTCCCCGCTTTCCTGACCTTCCTGCGCACCGATCCGCAATTCTACGCCAAGACGCCGCAGGAGCTGCTCGACCGCGCGGCTTGGTTCGCCAAGAGCTTTGACGGGGTCGCCTCGCAATGGTTCGGTCGCCTGCCGCGCAGCCGGTTCGCCATCAAGCCGGTGCCCGCCGACCTGGCGCCCTTCTATACCGGCGGGCGCGGTGGTCCGGGTATCTATCTGGTCAACACCTATAATCTGCCGTCGCGTCCTCTTTATTCGCTGCCCGCGCTGACGCTGCACGAAAGCGCACCCGGTCACGCATTCCAGATGCCGCTGGCCGCCGAAAACAAGGACCTGGCGCGCTTCCGGCGCGACAGCTACCTGTCGGCTTACGGCGAAGGCTGGGCGCTCTATTGCGAGGCGCTGGGCGAGGATATGGGTATCTACAAGACGCCCTATGAGCGGTTCGGGATGCTATCCTACCAGGCTTGGCGCGCGGCGCGGCTGGTCGTGGATACCGGCATCCACGCGATGGGTTGGAGCCGCGAGCGGGCCCAGGCCTATCTCCACGACAATACGGCGCTGTCCGATCACGAGATCGAGACGGAGGTGGACCGCTATATCGCATGGCCGGGGCAGGCGCTGTCCTATTATATGGGGCAGCTGGCTTTCCAACGCGCCCGCGCCAAGGCCGAGAAGGCGCTGAGGCCGAAGTTCAACATCCGCGCCTGGCACGATGCGATGCTGCAACTCGGCTATGTGCCATTGCCGGTGATAGAGATGCGGACCGATCAATTCATCGCGAATGGGGGCAAAGGCCCCTATCCCGACGAGGAATGATGATTGACCCGAGTATGCTGATCCGATAGACGGTATACGATATCTAAAACAACAGCAGGAAGACAGATAGTGAGCATCGGCTGGCGCGGCGTATTCCCCGCAGTGACGACCCAGGTCCGGGAAGATCTGTCGATCGACCTCGCCGATACGCAGCGGGTCGTCGATGATCTGGTCAATGACGGCGTGACCGGCGTTATCGC
Organism: Sphingomonas sanguinis; assembly: GCF_001476905.1. Taxonomy (GTDB): domain Bacteria; phylum Pseudomonadota; class Alphaproteobacteria; order Sphingomonadales; family Sphingomonadaceae; genus Sphingomonas; species Sphingomonas sanguinis_B. Next base: position 15,050 of record NZ_LDTE01000001.1, read on the forward strand.
ATTGGGCACGGTCGGCGAGAACAATTCGCTCGACTATGACGAGAAGGTCACGGTGCTGACTGCCATTGTCGAAGCCGTGGCGGGTCGCGTGCCGGTCATTACCGGCGTCTCGGAATATGACACGCGCCGCGCGGTGCGTTATGCGCAGGCCGCCGAAAAGGCCGGGGCCGATGGCCTGATGCTGCTGCCGCCGATGGTCTATGTGCCCAAGGCGCATGAGCTGGTGAACCATTTCAAGGGCGTGGCCGACCAGACCGGTCTGCCGATCATGCTGTACAACAACCCGCCTGCTTACCGCACGGTCATCGACCAGACGGTGCTGGAAGCACTGGTCGATGTGAAGAACATCGTTGCGGTCAAGGAATCGGCGCCGGATACGCGTCGCTTCACCGATTTCCGTAATGCCTTCGGTGATCGCTACACCCTGTTCGCCGGGCTGGACGACGTGGCGCTGGAAGGCCTCTATCTGGGCGCGCAGGGCTGGGTCTCGGGTCTGACCAACGCCTTCCCGAAGGAGTCGGTCGAGCTGGTCGCGGCGTTCGACCGTGGTGACCATGCCAAGGCGATGGAAATCTATCGCTGGTTCATGCCGCTGCTCCACCTGGATGCCGAGCATGACCTGGTCCAGTCGATCAAGCTGGCCGAGCAGGTCATGGGCCGCGGTTCGGAGCGCGTGCTGCCGCCGCGCTACATCCTGGAAGGCGAACGCCGCGCCGAGGTGATCGCGATGGTCGAAAAGGCCGCAGCGACCCGCCCCAGCCTGACGCAAGCCAAGGCCGCCTGATGGCGACGGCGCTCTCGCTCGACGACGCCGCCCGCATGGAAGCGCGGGGTCGGGGCGAGGGCGCCATATTGGTGCAGACGCTGGCGGACCGGATTTTTACGATCGTCCGCGAACGCATCATCGCCGGAGCAATACCGGCGGATCGCGCGATCCGCCAGGATGCGCTGGCGGCCGAACTAGGGGTCAGCAAGATCCCCCTGCGCGAGGCGATGGCCCGGCTGGAGCAGGAAGGCCTGCTCGAAGGCGTCGCCAATCGCGGCTACATGATCGCGCCGCTGTCCGCCGCGCAGGCGGAGGATATTTACGGCCTGCGCCTGAAGCTGGAACCCGCCGCTGCAGCCCATGCCGCTCTGGCCGCCGATGACGCGGACCGGGCCAAGCTGGTCGCGGCCTTCGACGCGCTCGACCAGGCCGCGTCCAGCGATCTGGCGCGCGTCGCCATCTGCAACCGGCAATTCCATATGGCGATGGTCCGCCCGCTGCGGCGGCCGCTGACCATTCAGTTGATCCGGCAGCTTGCGATCCTCGCCGAACGCTATGTCGTCGCACATTTGCAGCCCGCCGGGCGCGATGCGCGGGCCCATCTGGAGCATCGCGAACAGCTCGACGCCTTTCTGGCGCGCGACGCCACGCGGCTTCAGGCATTGCTTGACGTGCATATCCGGTCCACGTTGGTGGATCTGAAAGGCGGGTTTGCGCCCGTCGCCTGACGACAAAGCAATATGGCATAAGCCGATAAGGCGGGGGGATTTTCTCACATTATGTTCGGACCATTCAAACCGCTGGGCAGCGCGACCCGGCATGCCGAGGGGCAGGCGCTCGCGAAAACGCTGAGCTGGCCACATCTGATCGCGCTGGGGGTCGGCGCGATCGTCGGCACCGGCATCTACACGCTGACCGGTGTCGGCGCGGAGCGGGCCGGGCCCGCCGTCATCCTGGCCTTTGCCATTGCGGGCGCGGTCTGTGCCTGCGCCGCACTCGCCTATGCCGAACTGGCCACGCTGATCCCGGCGGCGGGCAGCGCCTATACCTTCAGCTACACCGCACTGGGCGAAACCCTGGCCTGGGTCGTCGGCTGGAGCCTGATCCTGGAATATTCGCTGGCCTGCTCGACCGTTGCGGTCGGCTGGTCGGGCTATCTGGTGGGCTGGATACAGGCGGCGGGCGTCCATCTGCCGCCAGAATTGCTGTCGGGACCGCATGGCGGCGGCATCATCAACCTGCCTGCCGTGCTGGTCGCCCTGTCCGTGATGGGGATGCTGATCGCGGGCACGCGGGAAAGCGCGACGCTGAACATCATCCTGGTCATCGTGAAGCTGGTCGCGCTGGGCGTCTTCGTCGCCTTCGCCGCGCCTGCGTTCAACGCCGACAATCTCCATCCGTTCATGCCATACGGCTTTGCCGCGCATGAGGTGGATGGTGCCAAGCGCGGGGTGATGGCGGCGGCGGCGATCGTCTTCTTCGCCTTTTACGGGTTCGATGCGGTGGCTACCTCGGCCGAGGAAGCGAAGAACCCCGGCCGTGACCTGACCATCGGCATCGTCGGATCGATGCTGGTCTGCACGCTGATCTATATGGCGGTTGCGATCGCCGCGATCGGCTCGCTGCCCTTCCAGCAGCTGGCGAACTCGCCCGAGCCGCTGGCGCTCGTCCTGCGCTCGCTGGGCCAGCCGACCGCCGCGCATCTGATCGCGCTGGCCGCCGTCATCGCGCTGCCCTCAGTCATCCTGGTGATGATGTACGGGCAGAGCCGTATCTTCTTCACCATGGCGCGCGACGGTCTGCTGCCCCAGTCGCTGGCGGTGGTCAGCAAGCGCAGCGGTGCGCCGACGCGCATCACGCTGGTCACCGGCGTGTCGATCGCGATCGTCGCGGGCCTGTTCCGGCTGGACGAGATTGCCGAGCTCGCCAATGCGGGTACGCTGCTAGCCTTCATCGCGGTGGGCGCCTGCCTGATGGTGCTGCGGCGCAAGGCGCCCGATGCCAAGCGACTGTTCCGCTGTCCGCAGCCTTATCTCGTCGGCACGCTGGCGATCCTGGGTTGCCTGTATCTGCTGTTCAGCCTGCCCAGTTCGACGATCGTTCGGTTCGTGATCTGGAACGTCGGGGGTCTGGCCTTCTACTTCGCCTATGGGCGTCGGCGCAGCGCCCTCGCCAAGGGGTAACGCTTCGTCCCGTTTAAAGCCCCGCCTTCCTGAAAGGCGGGGCTTTAAATTTGCGCGCTTGAGTTCTATACCAAGCGTTATGAAAAATATCCTGCCCGTGTGTAAGGGGCGTCCCCGCGAATTCTGCACCGATCAGGCGCTGGCATCCGCGCTCCGCGTTTTCTGGAGCAAGGGATATGAAGGCGCGTCCATGACGGACCTGACCGAAGCGATGGGCATCACCAAGCCCAGCCTCTATGCGGCGTTCGGCAACAAGGAAGCCCTGTTCCACAAGGCGCTCGACCTCTACGAAGCGGAAAAACTGGCCTATCTTCGCGACGCGCTGGACCAGCCGACCGCGCGGGGGGTGGCCGAGCATCTGCTCCGTGGAGCCTTGGAGGTCATGACCAGCCAGAGTGAACCGCGCGGTTGCCTGGGGGTGATCCACTCGGTGGCGTGTGGATCGGAGGCCGAATCGATCAAGGCCGAAGTCGTCGCGCGGCGTTCCTCGTCGCAGGCTGCGCTCGTTGCCCGGTTTCAGCGCGCGGTGGACGAAGGCGATCTGCGCAGCGATGTCGATCCGCTGGGCCTCGCCAATCTTTTGTTTGGACTGTTGCAGGGCATGGGGGTCCAGGCGGGCTCTGGTGTGCCGCGCGATCAGCTCGAAGCCTTGATCGGGTCCGCGCTGGCGATCTGGCCGTCGCGCTGAGCGGAAAATTATTCCGTAACGCCCGGTATAAAATGCTTGACCGCTTTCGGTTCGATTAATATACCGACCAGTATCGAAGGTGCCAAGCATCTTCGACAGGCAAAATTGGCGAGACAGCAGCAGTGGCGGCATGGGGCCGTCGACTTTGGCGGGCATTGGGCTGGCCGGGGCGGTATGTCGCGCGACCAAAAAGGGGTGTGTCATGGCCTATGTCGCTTTTCAGGAAATCGGTGCGGCGCGCGTGGCGCGGGATGCCGTGATGGCGCAGCAGGGGGCCGCGGCGATCCGCCCCGATGCACGACTGTCCGCGCTGGAATGGCAGGTCGTGGCGCTTGCCCGGCGTGACCGGGTGTCTAGCCTGCGCGAACCGACCCGGCTGGTCCGTGCGATCAGCAGCATCTTCGGCGAAACCCGCAATCCCCGCCTCGCCGACCCCTCGCTGGAGGCGCTGCGCCGCATGGCGGTGCTCAGCTGGCACCACGGCTATAGCGTGCCGTCGCATGAGGTTCGGGCGTTCCTGGCATCGGGCTATACCGCCGATCAATATGAGCTGATGGTCGACAGCATCGCGGTCTCGCTCAGCGATTCGCGGCGCGCAGCGCGGGGCGTCGCGGCGGAATGAGGCTGGGCCGCGTCGACGCCCCTTGCTCTTCGCGCAGCCTCGCGTACCTTCCGCTGAGGAGATCAGCGACGGGAGCAGATCATGCGGGCCGAACTGCGACTGAAGGACCCCTTTTCGATCATCACCCTGCCGATGGCCGGGCCCGGTGATCAGGCCGATCGCGCCCTGCCATGGGAACATCTGTTCGCCTGGCCGCGCCGGGGCGATGTCCAGCTCGCCTTCGACGGTAGCTCGCGTGAGGGGCGCGATGTCTGGGCGACCAAGCTCGATCATGCGGTGGCGCAGGCCGACAAGGCGGTTCTGCTGGTGGCGGAAGGCGCGGCGTGCCTGGCCAGCATCTGGTGGGCACGACTGTCGCCCAGCCATTATGTGTCGAAAGTGGCCGGTGCCGTGTTTTTCCAGCCACCCGCGACGACCGCTCTCGACCGGCAGAGTGGCCAGCTCTTCGCCTCCCCCGATGCGGCCTTGCCCTTTCCGTCGCTGGTCGCCGATGGATCGGTGCATGGCTCGGCCCTGGCGCAACTCTGCGGTGGCCGCTTGCTCGACGCGCCGGTTCATAACCCAGGCCCGACCGGCATGTGGCGTCAGGCGCAGCGCCTGATCGAGCGGCTGTCGGCGGGCGTCGTCGAACAGGATATGCGCGTCCTGCGCACGCTGGGCATCCACGACCACCCTTAAAAAAACGGCCCGGCGGGTCTATCCGCCGGGCCAGTCGATCGCCTTAGGGAGCTTCCTTTGGCGAGGCAGGAGCGGAGACAGGGCCAGGAGCCCCGCCGCCGAGAGAAACTTTATCGCGCGGCTGCGGCGTTGGGTGCACCCGCGTTTTCGCCGAGCAGGTCATCCGGTGCTACGGCGTTGTCCACCGTCCCAAGCTCGTCATTCGCCACCGTCTCGTTGGACACACCGTCGTTCGGCAGGGCCTCGACACCGCTATTGTCGGTCGCCGTCACATTGCCCGATCCCGAGGGCGAACAGGCCGCCAAGGCAAGGGCGGAGGCTGTCAGGATCATCGGCAGGCCATGGCGTCGCAACATCGGTTCGGTCCCCTTCATATTTCGTGTATGGCCCCGATCGGCCTTGAGGACGTAATACATATCAAAATGATGGGATATAACCAGCCGAAATCTTGGGGCCTTGATAGCTGGGCTTGGGCGAGTGGAATTGTCGCGCTGTTTCTGGCATTTGCCCTTGGTGGGACCGCGCAGGCGCAGGTGGTGCCGGCGGTGGCGCTGGACGATCCGGCGGCACTGGCGCTGGATGCGGCGACCTATGCTGCGGTTTCCGGGCAATCGCCCGAAACGGCCTTGCGCGCGCTTCAGGTGCAGCGGGCTTCGATAGCGCTGACCGATGCGCTCGAGGTGGAGTTTGCGGATCGCATCGCCGGGCTGTCGGTCGGTCATGCGCCGTTTCATGTCGATGTGCTGCTTACCGGGGATAGCCCGGTAGCCGATCGGACGGCGATGGTCGCGGGCACGCCGGTGCTCGTTCGGTTCAGGACGGGGGCCTATGCCAGCCATGCCCAGTTGGTCGTCGCGCTGGCGCTCCACCAGACCGAAATCCGCGCCAGCCTGACCCAGCCGCCCGGCATCGGCATCGACCCGCGCATCGGTGCGCTGGTGGTCATGGTCTCACGCGCCGACCTGGCGGCCGAGCCTGCGGAGGTGATGCGCGACCGGATCGCGCGGCTCGCGGGCGTGCCGGTGCGCATCGCGACGCTGGAGGCGCCGGATGTCGATCTGGCGGATTTGCAGGGCGGCGCGCGCATGGTCGGCGTCGATCCGGCCAATGGGCGGCGCTATGCCTGTACCAGCGGTTTCGTCGTGCGGCGTAGGGGTGAGGATGCGGTGGTGACCGCCGCGCATTGTCCCGACGATCTGTCCTGGATCGATGCGAACGGCACGGCCCATCCGCTGCGCTTTCAGGGGCAATGGGGTTGGGGCTATCAGGACGTGCAGGTGAATGTCAGTCCCACTCCGCTTCTGCCCTTGTTCTGGAGCGATACGGCCAAGACGATCACTCGCCGCGTCGTCGGTGCGCGCACCCGGGCGTCGACCCGGGCGGGCGACATCGTATGCCATCGCGGCGAGCGGACGGGCTATAGCTGTGCGGAGGTTTGGATGCCCGACTTCGCCCCCGCGGGTGACCTATGCGGCGGCGGTTGCACGCCGACTTGGGTGGCGGTGCGTGGTCCGACCTGTCGCAGCGGGGACAGCGGTGGCCCCGTCTTCCTGGGCGGCACGGCCTATGGCATCGTGAAAGGCGGCAGCTATCGCGGTGACGGCAGCTGCGCCTTTTATTATTACATGTCGCTCGATTTTCTGCCCGACGGGTGGACGCTGGCGACGGGTTGAGGGATCGCATTGCGGCGGAGTGCCGAATAGGGCGAGTGACCCGCCCAATGACGCCACTTAGCGACTAAGTTGCGCGCGAAGATCGACCATCGTGGCGCCGATATGGTCGGTCAGGAACCCGGCGACCCGTGCCTCGTCGCGGGCCAGCCATGCATCGAGCAACGCATGATGTTCCTCGTGCGCGCGATCTTCGCGGCCAGCCGGTTGCAGATGCTGGACCACATAGCGTTCGGCCAGCACCTGCAGCCGCTCGATCAGTTGGAAGGTCAGAGCCGCACCCAGCGGGCGGACAAGGGCCAGGTGAAAGGCGCGATTGCGGTGCGCGACTTCGTGCAGCGCGTCGCGCGTGGCCACATCCAGCGCGGCCAGGGCTTCGCGGGCGATATCCTGGTCCGCCGCCGTGGCGACGCGGGCGGCGCGTGCGGCGGCATCCGGTTCGATCGCCAGGCGCAGTTCGTAGATTTCCTCGGCTTCCGCAGCGCCCAGCGATCGTACGAAGAAACCGCGATTGGCCTGGCTGGTCAGCAGGCCTTCCTGCTCCAGCCGGGCGAGCGCCTCGCGCAGCGGAATCTTGCTGACACCCAGTTCGTTGGCCAGCGCATCCTGACGGATCGGCTGGTCCTCCGGCAGATGGCCGCTGATGATGCGTTCGCGAACGATCGTGAAGATCTGTTCCGACAATGTGCGAACGACAAGGCTCATGAATGTCTCTCGTGCCGACAGGCCGGGAGGAGCCTGTAATTCCGGGTTAAATGTTAGAGTTAGGTTATAAGCATAGACCTGTTCGTCACGGCCTGCCAAGAGTGTGATTACGGGTACGGAAGGCTGTCTCGTAGCTCTTCCAGCCAGACCGAGGCGGTGCCGTCCGACGGCGCTCGCCAGTCGCCACGGGGCGACAGGGCACCGCCCGGCGAGACCTTGGGGCCATTGGGCAGCGCCGATCGCTTGAATTGGCTGGTCTGGAAAAAGCGGGTCAGGAACCGCTCCAGCCAGTGCCGGATGGTGGGCAGGTCATAGGCGACCCGCGCATCCTGCGGCAGGTCCTCGGGCCAGCCGCCCGCATTGGCGTCGTGCCAGGCATGCCAGGCCAGGAACGCGATCTTCGACGGCTTCAGGCCGTAACGGATGACGTAATGCGCAAAGAAGTCGTTGAGCGCATAGGGCCCGATCATTGCCTCGGTGGACTGCATTGCGCCGCTGGCATCGGCAGGCACCAATTCGGGGGATATTTCCTGGGCCAGGATGGCGGCGAGCACCGTGTTGGTCGCGTCGTCGTATTGTCCGGTCCGGATGCACCAGCGGATCAGGAACTGGATCAGCGTCTTGGGAACCCCGGCATTGACGGCGTAATGGCTCATCTGGTCGCCGACGCCATAGGTGCACCAGCCCAGCGCCAGCTCCGAAAGGTCGCCAGTGCCCAGCACGATCCCGCCGCGCTGATTGGCCAGGCGGAACAGATAATCGGTGCGCAGCCCCGCCTGGACATTCTCGAACGTCACGTCATGCACCGGCAGCCCCCGCGCGAAGGGGTGGTTCATATCCTCCAGAAGCTGGTGCGCGGCGGGACGGATATCGATCTCCTCCGCCGAGACGCCGAGCGAGCGCATCAGTGCCCAGGCTTGGGCCTTGGTGCCCTGTCCGGTCGCGAAGCCGGGCATGGTGAAGGCCAGGATACGCTCGCGCGACCAGCCCAGCCGGTCGGTCGCCTTGGCCGCCACGATCAGCGCATGGGTCGAGTCCAGGCCGCCGGACACGCCGATGACCAGCGTCTTGGCACCGCTGGCTTCCAGTCGCTTGGCCAGCGCCTCGACTTGGATGTTATAGGCCTCGTAGCAATCCGCATCCCGACGGGCGGGATCGTCGGGCACGAAGGGAAAGCGGCGAACGGCGCGGCGCAGGCCCCGGTCCTGGGCTTCGGCATCGTGAACGAAGCCGATTCGGCGGAAACGCTGCTCGGGATGGCCGGCGAGGGCGGCGGCATCGTTGAATGTCCCGAAGCGCAGCCGTTCCTGCGCGATCCGCTCGACATCGATATCGGCCATGGTCAGCGAGGGCTCGCGCAGGAAGCGATCGGACTCGGCGATCGTCTCGCCCAGCTCGTGGATCAACCCCTGGCCGTCCCACGAAAGGTCGGTCGTGCTCTCGCCGATCCCGGCGGCGGAATAGATATAGGCGCAGGCCGTCCGCGCCGACTGCGCCGCGGCCAGCATGGCGCGGTCGCGCGCCTTGCCGATGACGATGTTCGACGCCGACAGGTTACAACAGATGGTCGCCCCCGCCAGCGCGCCAAAGGTCGAGGGCGGGGTGGGGGCCCAATAGTCCTCGCAGATTTCGGCATGGAAAACGAAGCCGGGCACGTCCTCCGCTGCGAAGATCAGGTCGGTGCCGAAGGGCACGCTCTGCCCGTCGATTGCAATGGTCAGGCCGGTGAGGCCCGCTCCGCTCGCGAACCAGCGCTTCTCATAATATTCGCGGTAGTTGGGCAGGAAGGTCTTGGGCACCACGCCCAGGATACGCCCCCGCGCGATCGCCACGGCGCAGTTATACAGCCGACCATTGCGCGGCAGGGCGGCCCCGACCAGCATGACGGGCGACAGGGCGGCGCTGGCATCCACCATCTCGCCCAGCGCGTCGAGCGTCGCGCCGTGCATCGCGCCCTGAAGATGCAGGTCGTCGATGGCGTAGGACGTCAGCGACAATTCGGGAAAGACGATCAGGTCGACCCCATCCTCATCGCCCCGCCGTGCCAGATCGAGCATGGCCGCTGCGTTCGCTCGCGCATCGCCGACCGACGCGGCGGGCGTCGCCGCCGCGACACGGATCAGGCCATGGGTGTGAAGCGCGTAAAAGGGGTGGTCCTGCATCGCTTCGGGATAGCGGGGCGGGGAAGGGGACGCTACCCCATGCGGTTTGCGGGCGGTCATGATCGGGAGTGGAAGCCGGTCGCCGTCAGTTGCGTCCGAACCTCCCCTGCCGATTTTCATCGACGGTCGCTATAAGCCTGCCCCAACTCCTGAATCGGGAACAGTCATGACCACTACCCTCTTCGGCATCCCCAATTGCGACACGATGAAGAAGGCCCGCATTTGGCTGGATCAGCACGGCGTCGCCTATCACTTTCACAACTACAAGACGGACGGCATCGACGAGGTGACCCTCCGTCAATGGGTCGACCAGACCGGTTGGGAAGTGCTGCTGAACCGCGCGGGCACGACATTTCGCAAGCTGGACGAGGCGGATCGGCAGGATATCGATGCCGACAAGGCGATCCGGCTGATGCAGGCCCAGCCCTCGCTCATCAAGCGGCCGGTGCTCGACCGCGACGGCACGTTGACCGTCGGGTTCAAGCCGGAACGTTACGCTGAGATATTCTAAGCGCATCCGGGGGGTGGAGCCCGGCGCGCGGCGGGGGTAAGGCGCTGTCATGTCAACGACCTACACGCTCGACACCGCGACCAGTCGCGCCAATCCCACGCCCGCCCCGATGAAGCGGCTGACCGTGCCCGCGATCCGTCGCGCCAAGGGCGAGACGCCGCTGGTCATGCTGACCGCCTATACGGTGCGCTCGGCACAGCTGCTCGATCCGCATTGCGACATGCTGCTGGTCGGCGACAGCCTGGGGCAGGTGATCTACGGCCTGCCCTCAACCGTGCCGGTCACGCTTCAGATGATGGCGGCGCACGGCGCGGCGGTCGTGCGAGGTAGTTATCATGCGGTCGTCGTCATTGACCTGCCCTTTGGTAGCTATGAGGCGAGCCCCGAAAAGGCATTCGAGAATGCCGCCTGGCTCCTGAAGGAAACCGGCGCGGCGGCGGTCAAGCTGGAGGGCGGGGTTGCGATGGCTCCGACCGTCCGCTTCCTGGTCGAGCGCGGCATTCCTGTGATGGGCCATGTCGGCCTGACGCCGCAGGCGGTCAACGTGCTGGGCGGTTACGGTGCGCGCGGGCGGACGCAGGAGGAGGCTGCGAAGATCATCGCCGATGCGGTCGCGGTCGCCGAGGCGGGGGCCTTTTCGGTGGTGATCGAGGGTGTGGTCGAACCCATCGCCATTAAAATCACCAAGCAAATTGCCTGCCCGACGATCGGCATCGGCGCGTCGGCCGAATGCGACGGCCAGGTGCTGGTCGGCGAGGACATGCTAGGCCTGTTCGACCGGACCGCGCGCTTCGTCCGCCGATACGAGACGATGGGTGATCGGATCGGCGAGGCCGCACGCGCCTATGCCGAAGATGTGCGGGCCCGGCGCTTCCCAGGGCCGGAACAGATCTATGCGCCGCGCGATGCCGGATAAATCAAGGCCGCTTCCCACCGGGCTCGCTCCTCGCTAAAGGTCGCGGCTTCTTGTTGCCTTGATCCAGAATAGCGGAGCCCGTCTTGGCCCTAACGCCCCAATCCAGCCAGGCCTTCATGAGCGAGGTCGACGACGAACTGCGTCGCGAAAGGCTGACCTCTTTCTGGACCCGCTGGGGCTTGATCATCGCGGGCGTCATCGTCGTCGCGCTGGCGGCATTCGGCGGCTATCTCTACTGGCAGCACCGCCAGACCCAGGCGGCGGGCGCGGACGGCGAGCAGTTGCAGGCCGCCTATGACGCGCTGGGCCAGAACGATCCCAAGGCGGCCAGCGACAAGCTGAAGGCGCTGGCGGGTTCGGACGTCGATGCCTATCGTGCGCTCGCGCAGTTCACCCAGGCCGATATCCTTCTGCAGAAGAACGATCTGAAGGGCGCGGCGGCCCGTTTCGCGGCGGTCGCCAACGATGCGTCGCTGGCCCAGCCCTTCCGCGATCTGGCGCTGATCCGTCAGACCATGGCCGAATATGACACGATGAAGCCCGAAGCCGTGATTGCCCGACTGGGTGGCATGGCGGTGCCCGGCAATGCCTGGTTCGGCAGCGCGGGCGAGATGGTCGCCGTGGCCTATCTGCGCCTCAACAAGCGCGACCAGGCGGGCCGTCTGTTCGGCCAGATTGCCAGCGACAAGGATGTGCCCGATACCCTGCGGCAACGTGCGGTTCAGATGGCCGGTGTATTGGGGGTCGACGCGGTCGGCCAGAGCGAGGACACCAAGACCCAATGACGAAGAATTTCCGCACCTCCGCGGCGCTGGCCGCGCTGATGGCGCTGGGCGCCTGCGGGGTGTTCAAGTCCGCGCCGAAGAAGACGCCGACCGTGGGCAACCGCGTGCCGATCCTCGTCTCGGAAACCGGGGTCGAGGCCGACAAGACGATTGCGGACGTGCAGGTCACGCTGCCAGCGCCCGAAACCAATCCCGATTGGGCACAGCCGGGCGGCAACGCCTCCAAGTCCATGGGCCAGCTGGCGCTGGCGGAACAGCCCCGCCGGGTCTGGGAAGCGACGATCAACGGCGGTTCGGCGCGCGATCCGCTGGGCGCGCCGCCGGTCGTGGCCGACGGCAAGATGTTCGTCGTCGATGCCGGCGGCGACCTGGTCGCCCTGAACGCCGATACGGGCGCGAAGCTCTGGACCACATCGATCACCGAGGGCGACGAGAACCGGCTCGCCCGCTTTGGCGGCGGCGCCAGCTATGACAGCGGCACGGTCTTCGCCACCGACGGCCTGGGCGATGTGATTGCGGCCAACGCGGCGGACGGCAAGGTGCTGTGGCGCGCCAAGCCCAGCGGTCCGCTGCGCGGATCGCCGACGATCGCCAACGGCAATGTCTATGTCCTGACCCAGGACAATCAGCTGTACGCGATCAACCAGACGGACGGTAAGATCGTCTGGGCTGGCCAGGGCACGCTGGAGACGCAGGGCGTGTTCGGCGTCGCGGCCCCTGCCGCCAGCCAGGGCACCGTCGTTGCCGGTTTCTCGAGCGGTGAGCTGAACGCCTATCGGTACGAGAATGGCCGCATGTTGTGGCAGGACGCGCTGTCGCGGACCAGCATCTCGACCTCGGTGTCGACGCTGTCGGACATCGATGCCGCGCCGGTGATCGACCAGGGCCGCGTCTATGCGCTGGGCCAGGGCGGTCGCATGATCGCGCTGGAACTGTCGACCGGCCAGCGGCTGTGGGAACAGAATTTCGCCGGCATCTCGACCCCGTGGATCGCGGGCGAGTGGATCTTCCTGGTGACCGATGACGCGCGCCTCGTGGCGCTCGCCCGGTCGAGCGGCAAGGCCCGCTGGATCGCGCAGCTGCAGCGTTTCCATAACGAGAAGAAGAAGAGCGGCGCGATCACCTGGTTCGGTCCGGTGTTGGCAGGCAATCGCCTGATCCTCACCAATTCGGAGGGGCAGATCGTCTATGCCAATCCGAGTGACGGGTTGGTGCAGGCAACCGTCGACGGCAAGACGCCCTTCGCGCTGCCGCCGATCGTGGCCAACGGGACGCTCTACGTCCTCGACCAAAAGGGGCGGATTTCCGCCTATAAGTAACGATCTTTCTGGCCCGTGGGACCTATGTTCCACGGGCCGGAACATTTGTACCGCTATACCCGTGACGAAAGGCTCGCCTTTCGCTAACGGAACGCGATGGCAAATCTTCCTATCGTCGCGATCGTCGGCCGTCCCAATGTCGGCAAGTCGACGCTGTTCAACCGTCTGGTCGGAAAGAAGCTGGCGCTGGTCGATGACCGGCCCGGCGTGACGCGCGACCGGCGCGAAGGCGACGGGCACCTGCTCGGCCTGGATTTCCGGGTCATCGACACGGCGGGTTATGAAGACGAAGACCCCGACACGCTTCCCGGCCGGATGCGTCGCCAGACCGAGGCCGCGGTGGCAGAGGCCGACGTTGCGCTGTTCCTGGTCGACGCCCGCGCCGGAATCATGCCGCTGGACGAGGAAATCGCCCGCTGGCTCCGTGCCTCCGACACGCCGATCGTGCTCGCCGCCAATAAGGCGGAGGGGCGTGCGGCCGAACAGGGCATTTTGGAAGCGCTGGCGCTGGGCTTTGGCGATCCCGTCCAGCTGTCGGCCGAACATGGCGAAGGCGTGGGCGATCTGTTCGAGGCGCTGCTCCCCTATATCGATCGCGAGGTCGAGGAAGAGGAGGAGGTCGATCTCGAAAACCCCTTCGCGCCGCTAAAGCTCGCCATTGTCGGGCGCCCCAATGCCGGCAAGTCGACGCTGATCAATCGCTTCCTGGGCCAGGATCGCCTGATCACCGGACCTGAGGCGGGCATCACCCGCGATTCGATCGCGATCGACTGGGAATGGCACGACCGGGATGGCGAGGTGCGGCATGTCCGCCTGATCGACACCGCCGGGATGCGCAAGAAGGCCAAGGTGCAGGACAAGCTGGAAAAGCTGTCGGTCGCCGACGCCCTGCGCGCAGTCGATTTTGCCGAGGTCGTGGTGCTGCTTCTCGATGCCACGCTGGGCCTGGAGTCGCAGGACCTGCGGATCGCCGACCGTGTGCTGGAAGAGGGGCGGGCGCTGCTGATCGCCCTGAACAAATGGGATGTGGCGGAAAATCCGTCCTCGCTTTTCAACGGTGTCAAGAAGGCTCTGGAGGACGGGCTCAGCCAGGTGAAGGGCGTGCCGCTGCTGGCGGTGTCGGGTGCGACCGGCAAGGGGCTGGATACGCTGATCGAGGTCGCGTTCGAGACACGCGCGGCCTGGTCGAAGCGCGTGCCGACGGGCGAACTCAACCGCTGGTTCGAGCGTGCCGTCGATGCGAACCCGCCACCCGCACCGGGCGGCAAGCGGATCAAGCTGCGCTACGTCACCCAGGTGAAGTCGCGTCCGCCGAGCTTCGTGATCTTCGGAACGCGGGTGGATCAGCTGCCCGCCAGCTATGAGCGCTATCTGGTGAACTCGATGCGGCGGGAATTGGGCTTCGGCGCGGTGCCGGTGCGCCTGACGCTGCGCGCGCCGAAAAATCCGTTCGGCAATAAGGATTAAGGGCAGGGGCTTAGGCCCCGATCCTTGAGCCGGGAAAGGGCTAAGGGCGGGCTCGCTGGAACCCGCCCCACCACCTTCATCCCTGAAGATGCGGCGCTGCGCCCGACTTGGGCGTGTCGTTTTCCGCCATGGCGTTCAGCTGGACATAGTTCTGGATGCCCATGCGTTCGATCATCTCGAACTGGCGCTCCAGCGTGTCGACATGCTCTTCCTCGCTCGCCAGGATACGCTGGAACAGGTCGCGGCTGACGTAATCACGGACCTGCTCGCAATAGGCGATGGCTTCCTTGAGCTGGGCCACGGCCTCGATCTCGATCGCCAGGTCGCCCTTCAGGACTTCCTCGACGGTCTCGCCGATGCGCAGGCGGCCGAGCAGCTGGAAATTGGGCAGGCCGTCCAGATAGAGGATGCGTTCGGCCAGCCAGTCGGCATGGCGCATCTCGTCGATCGATTCGTGATATTCAAACTGGGCGAGCTTGTAGACGCCCCAGTGATCGAGCAGGCGATAGTGCAGGAAATACTGATTGATAGCGGTCAATTCGTTCTTGAGCGCTTCGTTCAGAAACTCGATGACCTTGGGGTCGCCCTTCACCTTCATATGCTCGTCCTCAATGATTTGGCGCACCCTAGAAAGTCGGGGCCCCGGACGGCAACAGGTTTTTACAGGTAAATTCGTGCAGTGTTGGTGGGCCCGGCAGGACTCGAACCCGCAACCTAGCCGTTATGAGCGGCCAGCTCTAACCGTTGAGCTACAGGCCCCACCGAAGATGTCCGTAGCGTGACGTCGGACAAGTTCGCAAGCGTGAAACGTCAAAGAAAAAGGGCACCTCCGCAATGGAAGGCGCCCTTTTTCCGACAAACAGTCGGCGCTTCGGACCCGAAGGTCCGAGGCGGCATTACTGCATGTTGTCAGCCTTGGCGTCGGCAGCGTCACGGACGTTGTCGGCAGCGGCGTTCATGTTGTCAGCAGCGTTCTCGAGCGAGGCAGCAGCAGCACCGT
Organism: Sphingomonas sanguinis; assembly: GCF_001476905.1. GTDB lineage: Bacteria > Pseudomonadota > Alphaproteobacteria > Sphingomonadales > Sphingomonadaceae > Sphingomonas > Sphingomonas sanguinis_B. The sequence goes on from NZ_LDTE01000001.1 coordinate 30,522, forward strand.
TCGAGGTGTTGTCGGCAACCGCTTCGAGGTTGTCGGCCTGCATTTCCATGTTGTCAGCCAGCATGTCCGCGTTGTTCTCAACAGCGGCAGCTTCAGGCGACTTGTTGCAGGCGGCCACGGACATCAGGCCGGCGGCAGCGAGAACGAAAGCGATCTTCTTCATTCGAATGCTCCCAAGCATAAGCAATCATCGCGGCCGACCCGAATGCCGTCGCGAAGCGGCTCAAATAACGCGCGGTTCATCGCGGTCAATCCGCAAAATTCACTTCCTGGCAAGGTTCGCGACGAACCGATGGCGGCTATCCGGCTTTTTCAAGGCGTTGGCGTTACCAAAAGGTTACCAATGCCCTTACGATTTAGCGCGGTTTCACGGCATCGATCGCTTCCGGCGCATTGGCGACGACCGCCAGCATCGCGGTCCAGGCCGCGACATTCTGGCGCAGGGCGGCCGGATCGATCCGGTCGATCACGTCGTCGGGCGTGTGATGGGTATCGAAATAATCCCAGCCCGACTGGTTCAGGTCGATCGCCGCCGTCCCCAGCTTCAGCGTCGGACCGATGTCGGTGCCGTCACCGCCCAAGCCGCTGCCCCGCGTGATGCCCAGCGGCGCGAGGGCGGTCTGCAACCGATCGGCGACGGGCTTGGCCGCGGGGGGCAGGTTCACCTCGAACCGCCAGACCCGATCGGCGCCGAAATCGCTTTCCGAGGCGGTGGCATGGCGTTCGCCCGCATGGGCCTTAGCATAGGCCGCGCCGCCCAAGCCGCCGACTTCCTCTGCGCCGAACCAGACGACGCGGATGGTGCGGCGCGGTTGGCCAGCGTCCATGATTCGCTTGGCGGCAGCCGCGGTGATCGCGATGCCGCTGGCGTCGTCGATCGCGCCCGTGCCGAGGTCCCAGCTGTCCAGATGACCGCCGACCAGCACAATGCCCGCCGACGGATCGCTGCCAGGCACCTCGGCGATGACGTTGCCTGATTCGCGCATGCCGACCTGGCGCGGCGTCAGGACCAGCTTCATGCGGATGGGCGCACCGCGAGCCGCGATTCGCTCCAACTGTTCGGCGTCGGGGACCGACAGGGCGGCAGCGGGGATCGGCTTCACCCCGGCGGGGAAGTCGGTGGTGCCGGTATGCGGAAAGCGATGATGGTCGGTGCCGATCGAACGGATGATGATCGCTGCCGCGCCGCGCTGCGACGCCAATGCCGGTCCGACGAAGCGCGCGGTGCCATAGGCGCCATAGCCCGACCCATCCTGCGTACGAGGCATGGCGTTACCGATATAGACGATCCGGCCCTTGATCGCGTTGTCCGGCGCAGCTTGGAACGCGGCCATATTGGCGAAGACCACGACCTCGCCGGTCAGGCCGGTGGCTGGCGTTGCTCCCGAATTACCGAGCGCGGCCAGCGTCAGTTTCTGCGGGAAGGGGGCGATGATCTCGGCCGTTTCCGCGCCGCGTTCCCAGACGGGCATCCGATAGGGCTCGACCCGCACATTCTTGAAGCCCAGCGCGGTCAGTTTGGCGACCGCCCAGGTGCGTGCGCGCGCCTCGGCCTCGGTTCCGGCCAGCCGCTGCCCGACTTCGGTCGTCAGCCCCTCGATAATGTCCCAGGCGGTATCGTCCTTCAGCGCGGCATCGCGCAGTTGCGTCACCTGCGGATCGACAGTCGCGGGCATGGGCGGCGCGGTGCGCTGGGCCAGAACGGGAGAGGTGAGGGCGGAGGCGGTCAGGGCCGCGAGGATCAAGCGCTTCATGCGTCGGAGTGTTGCGCAGGTCGTCCCGTTTGCCAACGGGTCGCGCACCCACTACATGGGCGGGAAATTTCCACAGTCGCAAGAAAAGCACGGAGCCCCGCGCCGCCATGGCCGTCCAATATACCTATGTGATGAAGGGTCTGACCAAGACCTTCCCCGGCGCCAACAAGCCTGTCCTCAACAACATCCACCTCCAGTTCCTGCCGAGCGCGAAGATCGCGATCATCGGCCCGAACGGCGCGGGCAAGTCCACGCTGATGAAGGTGATGGCGGGGATGGACACCGACTTCACCGGCGAGGCCTGGGCGGCCGAGGGTGTCCGCGTCGGCTATCTGGCGCAGGAGCCGCAGCTCGATCCGTCGAAGGACGTGATGGGCAACGTCAAGGACGGCGTGCGGCCGATCGCCGATCTGGTCGATCGCTTCAACGCCATCTCGGCCGAGATGGGCGACCCGAAGGACGACACCGATTTCGACGCCCTGATGGAAGAGATGGGCGAGCTTCAGGCCAAGATCGACGCGGTCGACGGCTGGTCGCTCGACAGCCAGCTGGAACAGGCGATGGAAGCGCTGCGCTGCCCGCCGGGCGATGCCGACGTCACCCGCCTGTCGGGCGGTGAAAAGCGCCGCGTCGCGCTCTGCAAGCTGCTGCTGGAAAAGCCCGACATCCTGCTGCTCGACGAACCGACCAACCACCTGGACGCCGAGAGCGTGTCGTGGCTTGAGAACTACCTCAAGGAATATACCGGCAACGTCATACTCGTCACCCACGACCGTTACTTCCTGGATAACGTCGTGAACTGGGTGCTGGAGCTCGATCGCGGCCGCTACTACACCTACGAATCCAACTATTCCGGCTATCTGGAAAAGAAGGCCAAGCGCCTGGAGCAGGAAGAGCGCGACGAGGCGGGCAAGCAGAAGGCGATCGCCGACGAGCTGGCCTGGATGCGTCAGACGCCCAAGGCCCGCCAGACCAAGTCGAAGGCGCGTATCCGTGCGTTCGAGGAACTGATGGAGAAGCAGGAGAACCGCGTCGCGGGCAAGGCGCAGATCCTGATCCAGATCCCCGAGCGACTGGGCGGCAAGGTGATCGAGGCCAAGGGCCTGACCAAGTCGTACGGCGACAAGCTGCTGTTCGAAAATCTCGACTTCATGTTGCCGCCGGGCGGGATCGTCGGCGTGATCGGGCCAAACGGCGCGGGCAAGTCGACCCTGTTCAAGCTGATCACCGGCCAGGAACAGCCCGATGCCGGCACGATCGAGATCGGCTCGACCGTCAAGCTCGGCTATGTCGACCAGAGCCGCGACGAACTCGATCCCAACAAGAATGTCTGGCAGGAAATCTCCGACGAGTTGGAGGTCTTCCGCTTCGGCAAGCAGGAGTTGGGCACCCGCGCCTATGTCGGCGCGTTCAACTTCCGTGGCCCCGACCAGCAGAAGAAGGTTGGCCAGCTGTCGGGCGGTGAGCGCAACCGCGTCCACATGGCCAAGATGCTGAAGGAGGGCGGCAACGTCCTGCTGCTCGACGAACCGACCAACGACCTCGACGTGGAAACGCTGCGTGCGCTGGAAGAGGCGCTGGAGACGTTCGCGGGCTGCGCCGTGGTCATCAGCCACGACCGCTTCTTCCTCGACCGCCTCTGCACCCACATCCTGGCGTTTGAGGGTGACAGCCATGTCGAATGGTTCGAGGGCAATTACGAATCGTACGAGGAGGACAAGCGCCGCCGCATGGGCGATGCTGCCGACCGTCCGACCCGTCTAGCGTACAAGAAGCTGACCCGTTGATCCTGACGATCACGGGTTAGGCAACGCCCTTTCCGAGCGATCGGGAAGGGCGTTTTGCTATACTGGGTTTAAAAAGAATGCGGCGAAATCCCAGTTTATTCGTTATCGCAGCAAGAGAAATAAGGGGTTCGAGCGGGAATGGCGGTGGTGGAACAGGCGCAGGGTGACGATCAAGAGGTCACCGGCGCAGGGCAGTTGCATTACCGGCTTCGCCAGCAATCGGTCCTTGCCGCCTTTGGGATCGAGGCGCTGCGGGCTCGTGATCTCGATCCCATGTTGCAGCGAGCGACCGAGCTGTGCGCAGAAGGGATGCGATCTTCTTTTTGCAAGTTCCTGGAATATAAGCCGGAACGTGAAACGTTGCTGGTCCGTACCGGCGTTGGCTGGGGACCGGGCGTGGTCGGTTCGACCGAGATGCGCACCGATCTGGGCTCGCCGGCCGGGTTCGCGCTGCAGACCGGGCAAGGGGTCATCTCCAACCATCTCGACCAGGAAGAACGGTTTCGCACGCCGCAGTTCATGGCCGACCACAAGATCCGCCGCGCGATCAACGTGCTCGTCGAAGCGTCCGGTCAGCGTTACGGCGTGCTGGAAGTCGACAGCCCCGACGAAGGGCGGTTCGAGGAGGCCGATCTGGCCTTTATGCAGGGTTTCGCGAACCTGATCGGCGTCGCCATCGAGCGTCAGGAGGCGGAGCGTCGTCTGGCCGAGGCGGTCGAGCATCAGCAATTGCTGACCCGCGAGGCGAGCCACCGGGTCAAGAACAGCCTGGCGCTGGTGTCCGCGATGCTCAATCTCCAGAAGCAGGAGGATGACGACCCTCGCGTCCTGCGGATGCTGAACGATGCGCAGGCGCGGATCGCGGCCATCGCGCAGACGCACGATCGGCTGTGGCGTAGCGAACGGGTCGGCATGGTGTCGCTGGACGATCTGGCTTGCGGTATCGCCGAGCAGCTGGCCGAACAGTCGCAGCAGCATCAGGTGCATTGCGATATCGAAGCGATCGAGATGAGCGCCGACACGGCCATTCCGATCGGCCTTATGCTGACCGAACTGCTGACCAACGCGATCAAATATGCCTATGGGGAAGAGGGCGGGACGATCCATGTGTCGCTGAACGCCCGCGACGGCCAAATCGTCCTGTCGGTGCGCGACGAGGGCAAGGGAATGCCCGCCGATTTCGATATGAAGGCGGCCTCGCGCCACAGTCTGGGCATGCGGATGATCGCCAGCCTCGCGCGGCAGCTTCGCGGCGATGTGCGCTTCGAAAATGCACAGCCGGGGACCTGTGCGACGCTGACCATGCCGGACCCGAGGGATTGACACGGCTCCGCCGCCCCCAGGGACATGATTACCGCACCCGCTTCACGAAGGTCCGGCCGTCCTCGCGCCGTTCGGTCTGGAAGTTCGGCACCGCCTCGATCAGGTCGGACAGCCGTTTGAAACCATAGTTGCGTGTGTCAAAGCTGGAACGATTGCCCGCCAGCTGGCCCATTGCTGACAGGCTGGCAAAGCCGCGTTCGTCGCGCTTGACCGAATTATAGGCGTCCACCAGCAGCTTGAGCAGTTCGTCGTCGATCGGGCGCGGCGTGCCCGCCGTCCGCTTGGACTGTTCGATCGAGGGCGGCAGCGAATCGGCCAGCGGTACGTCGGCGGGGGTGGGCTTGCCGCTGGCGCGCTCGGGGCGGGGTGTTTCGTTGATCAGCGCGCCGACATCGATGAAGCGGCTGCACGCCTGTTTGAACGCCTCGGGCGTGCGGCTGTTGCCGAAGCCATAGACGGGGAAGCCGTCCTGTCGGATGCGGGTGGCCAGCGGCATGAAGTCGCTGTCCGACGACATGATGCCGAACCCGTCGATCCGCCCCCGGAACAGAAGGTCCATCGCGTCGATGGTCATCTTCATGTCGGTGGCGTTCTTGCCCTTGGTCAGGTCGAACTGCTGCTGCGGCTCGATCCCGTGCTTGACCATGACGTCGCGCCAGCCTTTCAGGCCGGGCTTCGACCAGTTGCCATAGGCCCGGCGGACATTGACCGTGCCCAGCTCGGCCAGGACGGTCAGCACGGGGTCGATGGCGGCCGACTGGGCATTGTCGGCATCGATGAGCAGCGCGATGTTGCGGGTCAGGGCGTTCATGACGCCCTGCCTATCAGAGCGCAGGGTCAGCTGCCACGGCGCATTGCATCGACGCCGATCGATCCGCCACCGGTCGCCGCGAGATAGAGGAAGGCAAAGCAATAGAGGATCGCCGCCTCGCCCCCATTGGCGAGCGGCAGGAAGCCCTGCGGCGCATGGGCCATGAAATAGGCGACCGCCATCTGGCCGGACAGGACAAAGGCCACGGGCCGGGTGAACAGGCCCATGAGCAACAAACCACCGCCGACCAGCTCCAGCACGCCCGCAACGGTCAGCAATGGATTGAGCGGCATGGGAAAGGGCGGGATGGCGAAGAATTTCGACACGCCATGCGCCAGGAACATCAGGCCGAACACAGCCCGGAGCAGGGACAGAAGCGGGGCGGAGAAGCGGGCGGGAATGAACATGGCGGATACTCGGTGACGAAGGGCCGCGACGATCGCGATCCCTTGGTCCGAATCTTGCCACCGGCCCGAACGGCAGCAAGAACCGGATGCGAAACGATCCGTTGCAGATGCGCTTACGGATCGGGATAGGTGATCGCCATCACCTCATATTCGCGTTCCCCCGCAGGCAGGGTCACACGCCGCAGGTCGCCGACCGAGGCACCGCGTAGCGCGCGAACCAGCGGCGCGTTCCAGCCTACCCGGCCCTGGCCTGCATCGGCCTCGTCATCACCGACCAGTGTCAGCACGCGTTCGTTGTCGTCTTCATCGGCGATGGTGACGGTCGCGCCGAACCAGACCTTGCGGCGATCCTCCTGTCGGGCGGGGTCGATGACCTTGGCGGCCTTCATCCGCTTGGATAGCCAGCCCAGCCGCCGGTCGATTTCGCGAAGGCGCTTGCGACCATAGATATAGTCGCCATTTTCCGACCGGTCGCCATTACCCGCCGCCCAGGCGATCGTATCGACGAGCTTGGGCCGCTCGACCGCGAACAGCGCCTCATATTCCTGGCGAAGCGCGGCGTAACCCGCAGGCGTGATATAGTTGGGACGGTCCATCCCGCCGCTGTATCGCGCCTGCGCCCGCGATCAACCCGGCCGCGACTTGCCGAGATACCAGCTGAGCGGCGTCGGCCCCCGGCTGGTGGCGCGGGCCGGGTTCATCAGGTCATAGACGACCGCATTCTCCAGTACCCGCTGCACGTAGTTGCGCGTTTCGGAATAGGGAATGGCCTCGATCCAGTCGACGATATCGACCGTGCCGGTGCGCGGATCGCCATTGGCGCGCAGCCATTTGTTCACATTGCCGCCGCCCGCATTATAGGCCGCGATGGCAAGCGGATAGCTGCCGAAATTGTTACGGATTCTCTCGAAATAGCTGGCGCCGAGCTGGATCGACAGGCTTGGATCGGAGGTCAGCGACGCGGGCGAATAGGCCAGGCCGATCTTGCCCGACTGTTCGGCGGCGGTGGCGGGCATCAGCTGCATCAGTCCGCGCGCGCCCGCGTGGCTGATGGCGGCGCGGTCGAATTGGCTCTCCTGCCGCGCGATGGCGTGGATGATCGTCCAGCTTTGCTCATAACCTGCGGGCACGGGTACGGTCGGGAAACCGGCGGCCGAATAGTCGGTCAGCCCGTTCTGCATGGCGCTGCGCCCGACCATCACCGCCAGATCGGGACGGTTGATCGTGCGGGACAGGTCAGCGGCGAGCAGATGGTCGGTCTCGCTCTGCGCATCCGCCGCGATCTGACGGACAAAGGCGGTCTGGTCCTGCCACTGGCCGATCTGGCCCAGGAACTTGGCGGCACGCACCGTCTCGCGCGCGTCGAAGGCGGCGCGGGCGGTGGGCGCGACATTGGTCGCGGCGATGGCGGGCGGGGCGACCAGTGGACGACCGGTCCGCTCCAGCGCCAGCTGACCATAGAATTGGTCGCGATATTGCGCGGCGCGGTTGTAATAGCCCGACGCCTCCAGCGACCGCCCGGCCGCTTCCGCCGCGCGACCCGCCCAGTAAAAGCCCTTGGCGCGCGTCTGCGGCGACTGGCTGCCCCGGCCATAGCGGTCGAACAGCGTCATCGCATCGGCGGGCCGGGCGAGCTTCATCGCGGTCTGCCCGGCCAGCCACACCAGGCTGGTATAGTCGTCGCGCTCGCCATAGGGCTTGGTCGAGACGTCGGTCCCCGCCGGATAGGCATCGTCGACCTGCCGCGCGATGTCATAGGCGGTCTGGAGCTGTCCGTCGGCCGAGGCCGCACGGGCATTGATCAGCAGCGCTTCGTAGAATTTCTCGACATTGCCCGGTCGCACCGACAGCTGACGACTGCGCGCCAGCCAGGAGCGCGCGGTCAGGCTGTCGCCCGTATCACGCAGCCACAGGGCCCGGTCGGCGACATAGCCCGCATCATTGGCGTAAAGCTCGGCGGTCGAGGCCGAGAGGCTGGCGGCATCGGCCGACTTGGTACGGAAGGCGAGCCGGGCGGCGAAGACCGGCCGCCGCGCCGCGCTGGTATAACCGAGCTGGCGCGCGGCCGCGCTGGTCTGGCCCGACCAGAGCAACGCATCCATGCGCGCGTCATGATCCTCCGGCGTCAGTGCCGAGGCGAAGCTGGTCATGACCAGCGCTTCGTCGGTCGGCGACAGCGTGCCGCGCCGCCATGCGGTGCGCGCGGCCTGTGCCGCTTCGCCCGTCGCGCCGGTCGCCAGCAGTGCCCGGGCATAGGCGACGCCGCCCGTCGCCGACTGGGGCGGGAAGCGGCGGAAATAGGACACGATGCTGGACGGCGCGGCGGTGAAGTTCGCCGCCTGCCGCTCGGCGGCGCGACGAATGCCCGCTTCGCCGGGCCAGCCGGGATGCGCCATCAGGAACCCGGCATAGCTGTCGAAGGGCAACGCATCGGTCTGTTGCAGCGCGCGCCACTGGGCCAGCGCGGCAGCGATCGCGCCGTCGGCCGCAGACGGCATGACGGCCGTGCTCTGGTTCGGGCTCATATTCGCCATCTGGGTGCGATACCGGTCGAGCTGGTCCTGCCCGCCCGGTGCAACCATCGATCCCGCCAATGTCGCGAGGAGCGCGCCCGCCTTCGTTAATGCCATCATGGTGGACAGAATAGGGACTCTACCCGTACATGTCCTGAACAAAGTGTCCCATTCGGCGCAGCAGGAGCGCATTTCCTCTCATGTTTTCAGGGTCCATACCGGCGCTCGTGACGCCGTTCGACGATCAGGGCGGTCATGTCGGCGGAGCGTTCGACGAAGCGAAATTCCGCGATTTCGTCGAATGGCAGATCGCCGAGGGCTCGACCGCGCTGGTCGCGTGCGGGACGACGGGCGAGGCGGCGACCATGCCCAAGGACGAGCATTTCCATGTCGTCCGCGTCTGCGTCGACCAGGCGCGGGGCCGGGTGCCGGTGATCGCGGGCGCAGGCTCGAACGATACGATCGTCGCGATCGAAAATCTGAAGGCCGCGCAGGAAGCGGGTGCCGACGCCGCGCTGATGGTGCCGCCCTATTACAACCGGCCGAGCCAGGAGGGCATCGCCCTTCACTTCGCCGAACTGGCGAAGAACGCGCCGCTGCCCATCGTGCTCTACAACGTGCCGGGCCGGACCGTGACCGATATCCAGCCCGCGACGCTGATCCGGGTGGTGCAGGCGGCACCCAAGGTCTTTGTCGGCGTGAAGGATGCCAGCGGTGCGCTGGCGCGGGTGTCGCATCATCGCGGCGCGCTGGGCCCGGATTTCTGTCAGCTGTCGGGCAATGACGACCTGGCGCTCGCCTTCAACGCGATGGGCGGGGTTGGGTGTATCTCGGTAACGGCCAATGTCGCGCCGCGTCTGTGCGCCGAGTTCCAGGCGGCGTGTGCGGCGGGCGAGATGGCGCGGGCGCTGGAACTTCACGACCGGCTGTTCCCGCTGCACGAGGCGATGTTTACCGACGCCTCGCCGGGCCCGGTGAAGTACGCGCTCAGCCGCATCCTGCCGCATTTCCCACAAGGCGTGCGCCTGCCCATGACCTGGCCGTCCGAGGCGGCGCGGGTCCAGGTCGACGCTGCGCTGGCTCATGCCGGACTGATCTGACCCGGCCGCGTTTCCGCCGCATTCCTGCGTCAGCATCGCTTCGTCGATGGCGCGAGGGAGCGGCGGCCGATGTGGACGGTAGTGTTGATGGCCTTGCAAGTCGGTGCGGTGGCCGGGCCCGTACTTCCCGCGCCCCGCCGCGCACCCACCACGCGACGCTGCCCGCCCAGCGACAGCGGGGACGACGTGGTGGTGTGCGGACGCTCGCCCGACGCCGATCGCGTCGGCACCATCCCGGACTATTCGCGCCCCTTCACCCTGCCCAAGGCCCGTACCGACATTCCCGGCGTCGGCACGCTATCCGCCGAGACCGAGCAGGCGGGGGTCGGCGGTTTCTCCAGCAACCGGGCGATGATCCGTCTCAAGATCCCGCTCGGCGGTCCGCGCAGGAATTAATCGCAGGCGAAGCGATAGCTGTCGTCCAGCGCCAGCGGCAGGACCAGTGTGCGTAGACCCTGCTGGCGAGAGGCGGCGCACATCGCCTCGCGCGCGCCATTGCTGTTGGTGCGATAGCGGTCGGCATATTCGGCGACGAACACCGGCTTGCCCGCGTCGAGGAACACCGAATAGCCGCCGCATTCGTCATATTCGTGGCATTGTTCGTTGATCGCGAAGTCGAAGGCGGGCTGGAGCAGCGCGAGCTGGTCGGTATCGTTCTTCAGGCCGACGCCGAGCCCCCGGGCATGGGCTTCGCTCGCCAGGAAGCGGTTATAGTCGAGTTGCATCGCGGCGGTCAGGCCCAGGCCGTTGTCATTGGCATAGCCGTCGACATTGTCGGGCTCGACCGCATCGCAGCCCTTGGTCCGGGCGAGATCGAGCCGGGCGGTCATCACCTTTCGCACCGCCGCCGAATCGGTCTTCAACCAGCGTTCGTCGGGCCAACCGCTCAGCACCTTGCCGCGATCCGAACTGGGGATCAGCGCATCGTCGGGCCGCCCTTTTTCCGAGCTGCCCGCCGAGAAATAGCAGACGACCCGGCGACCCTGCCCATGCAGCGCCGCGATGGTAGCGGCATCGGTGGTGAACAGGTCGATGTCATAGACCGCGACGTCGTAGCGCGTGTTGAGCGTCCCGCTGAGCTGCCACTGCCAACTGGTCGCGCGGGCCGGTCGCCACCAGCTGCTGGCGCTGTCGGTCGGGCTGGGCGAAGCAGAGGGTCGGGGCGAGGGCGTCGGCGAAATGATCGGGGAAGGATCTTCGTCGCCGCCGCCGCTGCCGCACGCACTCGCCGTCGCGACGCAAAGCCCCGCCGCCAGACCGCCGATCCATCGTGCGAAGATCGGGTGATTCCGTGTGTTGCCCATAGGTTGGTCATGCGACAGCGTGGCCCGCTTGACCACCGTTGCATCGCGGCTCGCGCCCGGAAACGGGACAGAGCGTCGTGACCGGCTTTTCACGCGGGCTCCAAGCGCCTACATCGGCCCGTCCATGCGCCCGAAACCCCAAACGTTCGACAAGAAGAAGATCGTCGCCGAGAACCGGCGCGCCCGCTTCGATTATGCCATCGAGACCACCTATGAGGCCGGTATCGCCCTGACCGGGACAGAAGTGAAATCGCTTCGCTTCGGCGAGGGATCGATCGCGGAGTCCTATGCCGAGGTGCGCGGCGAGGAGGTGTGGCTGGTCAATTCCAACGTGCCGGAATTCAGCCACGGCAACCGCTTCAATCACGAGGCGAAACGCCCGCGTAAATTGCTCCTTCATGAGCGCGAAATAAACAAGCTCCACGGTGCGGTGGCGCGTGAGGGCATGACCCTGGTGCCACTGATGATCTATTTCAACTCGCGCGGTCGCGCGAAGGTGGAGCTGGCATTGGCGAAGGGCAAGAAGGCGCACGACAAACGCGATTCGATCAAGGAACGTGACTGGAAGCGCGAGCAGGGCCGCATCCTGCGCGATCGCGGCTGATGGCGTCGGCCGTGCCGACCATGTGGGGCCGTTCCATGGCCTGGGTCCGCCGCAACATGCCGACCCGCGAGTCGATGGAGAATAACCGGCTGCTCCGGCCGGTGGCGCACCGCGTCCTTGCGCCCGAACTGTGGCGCTTTACTCGGCGTTCGGTGCCGCGCGGCGTCGCGCTGGGCGTCGTTGCGGGGTTCCTGTTTCCGGTGGCGCAGATCGCCATCGCGGCGGTCTTCGCCTTGCCGTTTCGCGCCAATGTGCCGGTCGCGGCGCTAACGACCTTCATCACCAATCCGCTGACCACCCCGCTTTTGTGGCTGATCGCCTATCGCATCGGTACTTTTCTGTTGCGCAGCGAAACGCCGATCAACACCCAGCCGGTTGCAGAGGCGGCGACGGGATGGCTGCAATGGGCACTGAGCGCGTTTCACTGGCTGTGGGAGCAGGGTCCGGCCTTTGGCCTGGGTCTGTGTGTCCTGACCGCCGGATGCGCGGTGGTGGGCTATCTGGCATCGGCCCTGGGCTGGCGGGTATGGATTGCCCGCAAATGGCGCAACCGTCGGAGATCGCCCGCAATTTGATAGCGGTATCTCGGTTTGGCGTGTCTTTCTAACGGTTTGACTAGGCGTATCGTCTCGCTACAACAGCGCTATCACAATCCTTTTTGGGAATTCAGATGCGCTCTCTGCTGATCGCCGCCCTCCTCACGACCGCCATTTCCCCTGTCGTTGCCCAGACCAAGAACCCCGTCGACAAGGCCGCCGTCGGCCCGGTGAAGCCCAACGCCAAGAATGGCCCCGAAATCGGCGATTTCGGTTTCGACATGGCGGGCCGCGACACGGCGGTGAAGCCGGGCGACGACTTCTTCGATTATGCGAATGGCACCTGGTACAAGGCGACGACGATCCCCGCCGATCGTTCGTCCTATGGCATGTTCCACGTCCTGCAGGATCGCTCGCTGGAGCAGACCCGTACGATCCTGGACGAAGCCACGAAGCAGCCGGGCAACAAGGCCGGTGACTTCTACGCCAGCTTCATGGACGAGGCCGCCGTCAACGCAAAGGGCGTAACCCCGGTCAAGCCCTGGCTGGAGCAGCTCCGCGCGACCAAGGACCGCGACGCGCTGGCGGTCGAAATGGCCAAGCTCCAGCGTCAGGGCGTCGGCTCGCCCTTCGGCGTCTATATCGGTCAGGACGACAAGGCCCCGGATACCTACATCCCTAGCTTCGGCCAGAGCGGCTTGGGCCTGCCCGACCGCGATTATTATCTGAAGGACGACGCCAAGCTGGCGAGCGTACGCACCGCCTATCAGGCCTATCTCGCCAAGATGCTGACTTTGGCGGGCGAGCAGAATGCCGAGGCGCGCGCGGCGGCCGTCTTCAACTTCGAAAAGGCGCTGGCGGGTGTCCACTGGACCCGGATCGAGAGCCGCGACGCCGACAAGACCTATAACAAGTGGACGGCCGCCGACTTCGCCGCCAAGGCTCCGGGCTTTCCCTGGGCGCAATATATGCAGACGATGGGCGTGTCGGGCCGCCCCGCCTATCTGGTCGCGCAGCCCAGCGCGATCACCGGCGAGGCCAAGCTCTACAGCGAAGCGCCGCTGAACGTCCTTCAGGACTATGCGATGCTGAAGGTCCTGCGCAGCTATGCCGGTTACCTGTCGAGCGATTTCGACAAGACGAACTTTGCCTTCTACGGCACCACCCTGTCGGGCACGCCCGAGCAGCAGGCGCGGTGGAAGCGGGGCGTCGGTCTGGTTTCCAACGGCCTGGGCGAGGAAGTCGGCAAGCAATATGTCGCGAAGTATTTCCCGCCGGAATCGAAGGCCGCCGCCGATGCGCTGGTCAAGAACCTGATCTCGGCGATGGGCGACCGTCTGCGCAATCTGGAATGGATGGCGCCTGCGACCAAGCAGAAGGCGCTGGCCAAGCTCGCCGCCTTCACCCCCAAGATCGGCTATCCCGACAAGTGGAAGGATTATTCGGCGCTGCAGATCCAGCGCGGCGACTTGGTCGGCAATGTCGCGCGGGCCAATGCCTTCGAGTATCAGCGGGACCTGAACAAGCTGGGCCAGCCGATCGATCGCGGCGAGTGGTTCATGACGCCGATGACGATCAACGCCTATGCCAACCCGCCGATGAACGAGATCGTGTTCCCGGCGGCGATCCTGCAGCCGCCCTTCTTCGACCCGAAGGCCGATCCGGCGGTCAATTACGGCGGCATTGGCGCGGTCATCGGTCACGAGATCAGCCACCATTTCGACGATCAGGGCCGCAAGTATGACGCGACCGGCAAGCTGACCGACTGGTGGACGCCGCAGGACGTAGCCCGTTTCAAGACCTTCACTGATGCGCTGGTGAAGCAGTATGACGGTTACGAACCGCTGCCCGGCCAGCATGTCCAGGGCGAACTGACGCTGGGCGAAAATATCGCCGATCTGGCGGGTCTGACCGTGGCGCTTGACGCTTATCACAAGTCGCTGGGCGGCAAGCCCGCGCCGATCATCGACGGGACGACGGGCGACCAGCGCTTCTATTTTGGCTGGGCGCAGGTCTGGCGGACCAAGTGGCGCGAACCGGCGCTGCGTCAGGCGCTGCTGTCCGATCCGCACTCGCCGGGCCATGAGCGCGTGCTGACGGTGCGCAACCTGGACCCCTGGTATGCGGCGTTCGGCGTCAAGCCGACCGACAAGATGGCGCTGACGCCGCAGCAGCGCGTCCGCATCTGGTGATGGCATGAACAAGGCTCCCCGGCGACGACCGGGGAGCCGCTTTTTTGTTTCGGAGAGAATGATGAAGAGCATGGCCATCGCCGCGCTATTGGGCGCGACCGCGATCACCGGTGCCGTGGCGCTGAACGCGCAGACCAGCCCCGCCGCCTCGAAGGGCCCGACCTATGGGCGGTTCGGTTTCGATGAAAAGGGCATGGACAAGTCCGTCCGCCCCGGCGACGACTTCTATGCCTTTGCCAATGGCGAATGGGCAAAGACCACCGCGATCCCGGCCGACAAGTCCAGCTATGGCGCGTTCGACAAGCTCGCCGACCTGTCGCGAGAGCGGACCCACACCATTCTGGAACAGGCCAAGGGCCAGCGGAACCAGATCGGCACCGCCTATGCCACCTATCTCGACACCGCCGCGATCGAGGCCAAGGGACTAGCGCCCATTCAGCCCTGGCTGAACCGGATCAAGGGGCTGACCGACAAGTCGGGCTATGCCGCCTTGCTGGCCGAGGCGGATCGCAATGGGGTCGGTATCCCCTTCGGTTCGGGTGTCGGGCAGGATGCCCGCCAGCCCAATCTCTACACCGTTGGTTTGCGTCAGAGCGGTCTGGGGATGCCGGACCGCGATTATTACCTCAGCAACGATCCCAAGATCGCCGCCCAGCGCGCGGCCTATCAGGCCCATTTGGCCAAGATGCTGACCATGGCGGGCGAGCCGGATGCCGAGGCGCGCGCCCAGGCGGTCGTCGCCTTCGAGACGGAGATCGCCAAGGTCCACTGGACCCGGATCGACAGCCGCGACCGGACCAAGACCTATAACAAGATGACCGTGGCCGATCTGGCGAAGAGCGCGCCCGGCTTCGACTTCGCAACCTATTTGAAAGGCGTGGGCACGCCGGTCGATACGCTGGTCGTCGCGCAGCCGACGGCGGTGACGGGCATCGCCGCACTGATCCAGTCGACGCCGATCGCGGTGTTGAAGGACCAGTTGCTGCTCCGCTCGCTCGACGAGTTCGCCGATGTCCTGCCCGCCCAGTTCGATCGCGAGCAGTTCGCCTTTTACGGCACCGTCCTGTCAGGCACACCGCAGCAGCAGGAACGGTGGAAGCGTGCCGTGGACTTCACCAGCAGCGCGCTGTCCGATGAGGTGAGCAAGGTCTACGTCGCGCGTTATTTCCCGCCCGCGACGAAGCTGGCCGCCGATGCGCTGGTGAAGAACGTCCTGGCCGCGATGGGCAAGCGTATAGAACAGCTCGACTGGATGGCGCCCGAGACCAAGGCGAAGGCGCATGCCAAGCTGGCCGCCTTCACGCCCAAGATCGGCTATCCCGATCGCTGGAAGGATTATTCGGGACTGAAGATCGTCTCCGGCGACGCGTTCGGCAACGCGCTGCGCGCCGCGCAGTGGCGGCATGAGGAGAATATCGGCCATCTCGGCAAGCCGATTCAGCGCTGGGAATGGGGCATGACCCCGATGACGGTCAACGCCTATGCCAATTTCGGCATGGTCGAGATCGTGTTCCCGGCCGCCATCCTGCAACCGCCCTTCTTCGATCCGAAGGCCGATCCGGCGGTCAATTATGGCGGTATCGGCGCGGTGATCGGTCACGAACTCAGCCATCATTTCGATGACCAGGGATCGAAGTTCGATGCCAAGGGCCAGCTGACCGACTGGTGGACGCCCGCCGATGTCACGGCGTTCAAGGCCCGGACGGGCGCGCTGGTGAAGCAGTATGACGCCTATGAGCCGCTGCCCGGCCTGCATGTGAAGGGGGCGCTGACGCTGGGCGAGAATGTCGCCGATCTGGCCGGGCTGTCGGTCGCCTATGACGCTTATCACGCGTCGTTGAAGGGTAAGGCCGCGCCGGTGATCGATGGCTTCACCGGCGACCAGCGCTTCTATCTGGGCTGGGCGCAAGTGTGGCGGCGCAATTATCGCGAAGCCAATCTGCGCAACCGCCTGCTGACCGATCCGCATTCCCCGTCGCAGCAGCGTGCCTGGGTCGTCCGCAATCTCGACCCCTGGTACGGTGCCTATAGCCCCAAGCCCAGCGACAAGCTGTATCTGACGCCCGAGCAGCGCGTCCGTATCTGGTAAAACTCCGTAACCCCGCCACGGGGCCGGGCGCAGGATCGCGCTTGACCCGTGGCGGGTCGCCGGATGAAGAGTTTCGTCATGGCGATCGCGTCCTCAGAAAGGTTTAATCCCGTCCGCCTCGCGGGCCTCGTCTCGATCGCCAGCGGGGCGGGGGCGGCGGCGTTGCTGTTCGTCGCCATCCGCAGCTGGATCGTCGCGGCAGGGTTTCTTGCTGCGGCACTTCTCGTTTTCGGGGTGATCTTGACCTGGCGATTGCTGACGCCGCGGGTCGAGCAGACACGCCGCAGCGTCGACTGGGATTTCGCGCGTGTCGTGGCGGATGCCAGCCATGATGCGATCGCCGTCACCGACCGGGCCGGGCGGCTGGTCTGTGCCAATGACGCCTATGCCTCGCTGTTCCCGATGATGCCGACTCCCCCGGGCGTGCCGCTGGATGCGCCCAGCGTCGAGGCCTTGGCCCAGGCCGGGCGGACCGCCTGGCGCGATGGGCTGGGGCGTGCCGACCGGATCGCGGTGATGGGCACCGAACTGTCGGTGCTGGTGACGCGCGCGGGCGATGAAGCCGATCTGCTCGTCTGGCGCTTCGCGGTGGCCGACGAACAGGATTTGGCCGAGACGGTCGAGCGGCTGATCGGCGGCATTCATGGCGACCGGCTGGGGACCGCCGGGATCATGGCTGCGCTGATCGCACCCGATGGCCGGGTGCGCGCGGCCAATCGCGTGCTCTGTGCTCGCGCGATGGGCGGTGAGATGCTGTCGATCGTCGGCCGCGATTTCGCGACGTTCCTGGCGCATGACACGGGCGGACAGGTGCGTTTTGCCGCCGAACTAGGCAAGGCCGAGGGGCGTCCCCTTCGTGTCCTGCAAATTCCCTTTGTTGAGGGGGAGGGCGCGCCGATGCTGGTCGTCCTGCTCGACGAAGACGAGCCGCTGGTCGCCCCCGCAGGCGCCAATGCGGGTAGCCATGTGCGGGGCCTGGTATCGCTCATGCCCTTCGGCATCGCGCTGGTCGATCGGGACGGTCGGTTCATCCAGATGAACTCCGCCTTCATGCGCGCGGCGGGCGTAGCGGGCGGTACGCCGCCGCTCTATCCGGGTGATCTGGTGGTGCGCGAGGACAAGGCGGCGGTGGCGGATGCGATTCGCCGCTTTGCCGGGGGCGCAACGCATTCGGCCGATATGGCGGTTCGCCTGAAGGATCACCCGGAGGAGCCCGTCGCGCTCACCATCGCGGGGGCGCGGGGGCTGGGCGAGGCGGCGGTGCTGCTCAGCCTGAAGGACAATTCCGAGGAAAGCCGCCTGAAGCGCGAAGTGGCGCAGGCCACCAAGATGCAGGCGGTCGGCCAGCTGGCGGGCGGCGTCGCGCATGACTTCAACAATATCCTGACCGCGATCATCGGGCATTGCGACCTGATGCTGATGCGACATTCGCCGGGCGACAGCGACTATGACGACATCCAGCAGATCCGCACCAACTCCAACCGCGCCGCCAGCCTGACGCGCCAGCTGCTCGCCTTCTCGCGACAGCAGACGTTGCGCCCGCAAATCCTGCAACTACCCGACGTCGTGTCGGAGGTGTCGAACCTGCTCAAGCGGTTGCTGGGCGAACGGGTAAGGCTGGACGTCAGCCATGGCCGCAATCTGGGGCCGATCCGCGCCGATCCGGGGCAGTTGGAGCAGGTGGTCGTCAACCTCGCAGTCAACGCGCGCGACGCGATCCTGGACAATGAACCGGTGGGCGGCGGCATCCTGACCATCCAGACGCGTGCCGTTTCGATGGCGGACGTCCGCGCGATGGGCAACGATATCCTGCCCGCCGCCGATTATACGGCGCTGACCATCAGCGACAACGGCACCGGTATCCCGGCGGAGATCCTGCCCAAGATTTTCGAGCCCTTCTTCACGACCAAGGAATTGGGTAAGGGCACCGGCCTGGGCCTGTCGACCGTCTACGGCATCATCAAGCAGTCGGGTGGCTATATCTTCGCCGATTCTCCGCCAAGCGGGGGCGCGAAATTTTCCATCTATCTGCCGGTCCACGCCGCCCCCGCGCTGCCTGCTGCCCGGACGAGCCCGGAAAAGCCCGCCGCGCGTGCCGCAAGCCATTGGGGCACGGGCACCATCCTGCTGGTCGAGGACGAGGATATGGTGCGCGCGGTGGCCGAGCGCGCCTTGTCGCGGCAGGGCTATACCGTGTTGGCCGCCGAGAATGGCGAGGCGGCGCTCGAAATGCTCGACAAGCATGGCAAGCCAGACCTGCTGATTTCCGATGTGGTGATGCCGACCATGGATGGCCCGACGATGGTCGGCCATGTCCGCAAACGCTATCCCGACCTCGCGGTCCTGTTCATGTCGGGCTATGCCGAGGAGCAACTGCGCAAGTCGATCACGCTGCCCAATGTCGGTTTCCTGCCCAAGCCCTTCTCGGTCCAGCAACTGGCGGAAGCGACTCAGTCGGCGCTGACGCAAGGCACCGGCGCCGATACATCATCGGAACAAGCTGCTGGCGGATGGCGTAAAGCATGATATGGCGGTGGCGATGACAGAGCCCGTGCAGATCCTCATCGTCGAGGACGAACCCCTGATCGCCATGATGCTCGAGGATTTCCTGGATGTCCTCGACAAACAGGTCGCAGGGACCGTGGACAGCGTAGACGATGCTTTGGCGCGTGTGGCCGAAGGCGGCATCGACGCGGCGATCCTTGACGTCAACCTGCGCGGCGGCCAGAAGAGCACGCCGGTCGCCGAGGCGCTGGCCGAACGCGGTGTCCCCTTTGTCTTCGCCACTGGCGGCTCGGACGATGCGGTGGACGAGCGTTTCCGCGACCGCCCACGCCTGCAAAAGCCGTTCACCATGGACGGCGTGGCCAAGGCGCTGAGCGCACTCTAGATACCGGTGATCGCGCGGTCGAACGACCGTCGGTGCTGCAATTTGCGAAATTTGCTTGCGTCAAAGGCCCGTCTCGCGACATAGGCCTGCGCCATGACACGCCAATTCGACAAGTCCCGCCTGCCGTCCCGCCACGTCTCCGTCGGACCGGAGCGCGCGCCGCACCGCAGCTATTATTACGCCATGGGTATCCAGGAAGAAGATATCGCCAAGCCGTTCGTCGCGCTAGCGAGCGCTGGCAACAACTCGGCCCCCTGCAATACGACGCTCGACGCGCAGGCCGATGCCGCGCAGGGCGGCGTGATCCGTGGCGGCGGTATGCCGCGCCGGTTCAACACCATCACGGTGACCGACGGCATCGCCATGGGCCACCAGGGTATGAAGTCCTCGCTGGTCAGTCGCGAGGTCATCGCCGATTCGGTTGAGCTGTCGGTGCGTGGCCACTGCTATGATGCGCTGGTCGGCTTTGCGGGCTGTGACAAATCGTTGCCGGGCATGATGATGGCGATGCTGCGCCTGAACGTGCCATCGATCTTCGTCTATGGCGGATCGATCCTGCCAGGCCGTCACCAGGACCGCGACGTGACCGTGGTCGACGTGTTCGAGGCGGTGGGCCAGCACGCGGCGGGCAACTGCCCGCTCCATGACCTAATTGCGCTGGAAAAGGTCGCCTGTCCCGGCCACGGCGCCTGCGGGGGCCAGTTCACCGCCAACACCATGGCGTGCGTCGGCGAGGCGATCGGCCTGTCGCTACCAAATAGCAACATGATGCCAGCGCCCTTCCTCGATCGCCACGGCATTGCCGAGGCGGCGGGCGAACAGGTGATGGAGCTGGTCGCGCGCAACCTGCGTCCGCGCGATATCTGCACCCGCGAGGCGTTCGAGAATGCCGCCCGCGTGGTGGCTGCCACCGGCGGCTCGACCAATGCCGGTCTCCACCTGCCGGCGATGGCGAACGAGGCGGGGATCGACTTCGACCTGTTCGACGTGGCCGAAATCTTCAAGACCACGCCCTATATCGCCGACCTGAAGCCGGGTGGTCGTTATGTCGCCAAGGACATGTATGAGGCGGGCGGCGTCTATATGCTGATGAAGACGCTGTTGGCGGGCGGGTTCCTGCACGGCGACTGCATGACGGTGACGGGCAAGACGCTGGCCGAGAATATCGACGAGGTGACGTGGAACCCCGACCAGAAGGTCATCTACGACGTCAAGACGCCGATCACGCCGACCGGCGGCGTCGTGGGCTTGCGCGGCAGCCTGGCGCCCGAGGGAGCCATCGTGAAGGTCGCGGGCATGAAGCGCCTGCAGTTCGAGGGCACGGCGCGGGTCTTCGATTGTGAGGAAGAAGCCTTCGCCGCCGTCGAGGCGCGCGAGATTACCGACGGCACCGTGGTCGTCATCCGCTATGAGGGACCGAAGGGCGGCCCCGGCATGCGCGAGATGCTGTCGACCACGGCGGCGCTCTACGGTCAGGGGCTGGGCGAGAAGGTCGCGCTGATCACCGATGGCCGCTTCTCGGGCGGTACGCGCGGCTTCTGTATCGGTCATGTCGGACCCGAGGCGGCGGATGGCGGTCCGATCGCACTGGTCGAGAATGGCGATGCCATTCGCATCGATGCCGAGGCGGGCACGATCGACCTGCTGGTCGAACCTTCCGTGCTGGACGAGCGCCGTGCGCGCTGGACCCCGCGCGTGAACGATTACCAGTCCGGCGTGTTGTGGCGCTATGCCCAGAATGTCGGCCCCGCGCATCAGGGCGCGGTCACCCATCCCGGCGCCAAGTCCGAGCGCCATGTCTATGCGGACATCTGATGTCCGCTGGCTGGCCGGTGCCCTGGCACTGGCCGGCTGTTCGGGCGGGCAGGGAGATGAGCAGACGGCGGCCGCCAACACGTCGTCCGCACCGCAAAATCCCGGCCTCGCCATCGAATGCGCGCTGTCGGGCGCACAGAATTTTGCGCGGGACTGCACCGTCGAACAGTCCGCCTCTGCGGACGGAGCGATCCTGACGGTACGGCATCCCGATGGCGGGTTCCGGCGACTTCGGGTGGCGCAGGACGGACGCGGCGTTGCTGCCGCCGACGGCTCGGTACCGGCGCAGGTTCGGGTCGCCGGTGACAATCAGATCGAAGTTCAGCTGGGCGATGACCGCTACCGCCTGCCAGCGACAGTCGGAACGCCATGATCCCGATCCATGGCCAGCCCGTCCTGACCGCCGCGGCGATGCGGGCCGCCGAGCAGGCGGTAATGACGCAGGGCGTGTCCGAAGCGACGCTGATGGACCGGGCGGGCCGTGCCATCGCCCAGGCCGTGGCCCGTCTGGCCGCCGGGCGCGAGATATTGGTCCTGTGTGGGCCGGGGAATAATGGCGGTGACGGCTATATCACCGCCGCCCGATTGCGCGAGCAGGGTCATAAGGTGCGAGTCGCGGCACTGGCCGAACCGCGAAGCGAGGGATGTCGGCGTGCGGCTGAGCTATGGGGCGGAGCGGTGGCATCGCTCGACGAAGTGGAACCAGCGCCCGTCTTGGTCGACGCGCTGTTCGGCACCGGCCTGTCACGCGGATTGGAGTCAGTGACTGAGCAAAGCCTTGCCCGGCTCGCGGAGGCGGCTTGGCTCCGCATCGCCGTCGATCTGCCCAGTGGTATCGCCACGGACACCGGTCGGCTGCTGAGCGAGGTGCCGCGCTTCGACGTCACCCTGGCGCTGGGCGCGGTGAAGCCGTCGCATCTCCTCCAACCCGCCGCAGGTCGCATGGGCGAAGTCCGCCTTCTGGACATCGATGTGCCGAGCAGCGGCGCGGTTCGGGTCATGGCGGCACCCGCTTTGCCCAGCCCGGATGCCCACTCGCACAAATATAGCCGGGGGATGGTCGCGGTCGTCGCGGGCAGCATGTCGGGTGCGTCCGAACTGGCGGCGATGGCGGCGGCACGGGCAGGCGCGGGCTATGTGCTGTTGCTCGCCTCCGATGTCACGAGTGGACCGGTACGGCCCCACTCGATCGTGCGACGCGACTTTAATCTGGATGCGTTGGCGGACGACCGGATCGGTGCGGTTGCGATCGGCCCCGGCCTGGGCCGTGACGACGATGCACGGCGACGTCTGGGCGCGGCGCTGGGCAGCGGACGGCCGTTGGTGATCGACGGCGATGCGCTGCGTCTGGTCGAGACGGAGGAGCTGGCCGCGCATGTCGGCTCCAAGATCCTGACCCCGCATGGCGGCGAGTTCACCCATCTCTTCGGCGGCATGAAGACCGACAAGCTGACCGCGACGCTTGACGCCGCCCGCCGATCGAACGCCATCGTGGTCCATAAGGGCGCGGATACGGTGATCGCCGCCCCCGATGGTCGCGCGATCCTTTGCCCGGAGGCGAGCCCCTGGCTTTCCACCGCCGGCACGGGTGACGTGCTTGCGGGCGCGGTGGCTGCAATGCTGGCGGCGGGCCTCGAACCGCTGGCAGCGGCGGAGGCGGGCGTATGGCTTCATGCCCAGGCCGCGCGGGTCTGCGGGAAGGCTTTCATCGCGGACGACTTGGCAGACGCGCTTTCCGCCGTCAGAGGCTGACGCCATGAGCGACATCATCATCCGCGTTGCCGCCCGAGGCGACGGCGTGACCGCGAACGGCCGCCATGCCGCCTTTGCTGCCCCCGGCGACACGCTGTCCGAGGACGGCCGCGTCACGCCCGGCCCGCATCACCAGACACCGCCATGCGGCCATTTTCCGCGCTGTGGCGGGTGCCAGCTCCAGCATCTGGACGATGAAAGCTATGCTGGATTCGTGACCGATCGAGTCGCCTCCGCGCTCGATGCGCAAGGGCTGACCGCGCCGCTGCGCCCGACCCATGTCTCGCCGCCGCACAGCCGCCGCCGCGCGACGCTCCATGCCGAGCTCAAGGGCGGCCGCGTCCTGATCGGCTTTTCGGAGGAAAAGAGCCACGCCATCGTCGACCTGGCGGAATGCCATATCCTCGACCCGCAGCTTTTCGCGCTGGTCGCGCCGTTGCGCACACTGCTCCAGCGACTGGGGTTCAAGCGGCGCGGCGACATCCATCTGACGCTGGCCGATCAGGGCGCGGATGTGCTGGTCACCGGCTTTTCCCCCGACGGGCTGGAAGCCGCCGAGGCGATCATCGGCTTTTGTCAGCGGCACGGTGTCGCACGCTTCGCGGTCGATGACGGGCTCGGCCCGGAAACCCGCTGGGAGCCGGAGCCGGTGACGGTCACGCTGGGCGGGGTGGGCGTACCCTTGCCGCCGGGCTCCTTCCTGCAAGCGACGCGCGATGGAGAAGCGGCGCTGGTCGCCGCCGTGCGCGACGCCGTGGGCCAGCCGCGCACGACCGCCGACCTGTTCGCCGGGCTCGGCACCTTCGCCTTGGCGCTGCCCGGCAAGGTCTATGCCGCCGAGGGTGCGCGCGATGCGATCCTGTCGCTGAAGGGCGCAGCGAATGCGACCGGGCGCATGGTGTTCGCCGAGCATCGCGACCTGTATCGCCGTCCGCTGACCAAGGCGGAACTCGACCGGTTCGATGCGATCGTCCTCGACCCGCCGCGCGCGGGGGCCCGCGACCAGGCCGAGGCGCTGGCCGAGGCGGAGGTCGGCGCAGTCGCCTATGTCTCGTGTAATCCGGCGAGCTTCGCGCGCGATGCCAAGGCGATGGTCGAGCATGGCTGGCAACTCGACTGGGTGCAGCCGGTGGGGCAGTTCCGCTGGTCGACTCATGTCGAACTGGCGGCGCGTTTCTCGCGTCAGCCTTCGTCCGGGTAATCGGCCGCCACGAAGAACAGCCCGTCCGACGGCGCGTTCAGCCCCAGCTGCGCGCGGTCCCGGGCGTTGAGCGCCGCTTCCACATCGTCGGGCGACCAGCGACCCATGCCGACCAAGGCCAGACAGCCGACCATCGAACGCACCTGATGGTGGAGGAACGAGCGGGCGGCGGCGCGGATATACAGCCGCGCGCCCTCCCGCTCGACCGATAGCAGGTCCAGCGTCCGTACCGGACTGTCCGCTTGGCAGTGCACCGAGCGGAAGGTGGTGAAGTCGTGGCGCCCGACCAGCCGCGCGGCGGCATCGGCCATCGCGCCTTCGTCCAGCGGCTGCGGCACCTGCCAGGCCTGTCCCGCCTCATGGGTCAGCGGCGCGCGGCGGTTGACGATTCGATATTCGTAGGACCGACGGATGCAGGAGAAGCGGGCGTGCCAGTCGTCCGGCACCGTCATGCAGTCGAGCACGGCCACCGGGTTCGGCCTGATTCGCGCGTTGATCGCCTCCATCAGGCGAAAGGGCGCGATATCCTTGCCGATGTCGACATGGGCGCGCATTGCCAGTCCGTGCACCCCCGCGTCGGTGCGTCCCGCCGCATGGACGGCGGTGCGCTCGGCCGTCACGGCATGGACGGCATCCTCCAGCGCTTGCTGGACGCTCGGCCCATGCGACTGGCGCTGCCAGCCCATGAAGGGCCGCCCGTCAAACTCCACAGTCAGCGCAAATCGCGTCAAAGCCGCGTTCCCGCCGGAATGGGGAAGCCGCGCAGCAGGTCTTGCGCGCTGGATACGCCGCGCCCGGCGCGCTGAACCGTCAGCGGGCGCAGCGCGCCTTCGCCACAGGCGATTGTGAGATGTTCGTCCAGCACTTCACCCGCCGCGCCCTTCGCGTCGATCGGTTCGGCGGACAGGATCTTGATCCGTTCGCCCTGAACCTCGAACCAAGCACCCGGCACAGGCTGGAAGGCGCGGACCTGGCGTTCCAGCTGGGCGGCGGATTGCTTAAAGTCCAGCCGCGTCTCGGCCTTGTCGATCTTGGCGGCATAGGTGACGCCATCCTGGGGCTGGGGGCGGGGCGGATAGCGATCCGGGTCGGCCAGGACCTGGACCATCAGCCTGGCCCCCATTTCGGCCAGTTCGTCGGTCAGCTCGCCCGTGGTCTTGCGCCCGACAGGCGTAGAGCCCTCCAGCCGCACCGGTCCGGTATCGAGGCCCGCTTCCATTTGCATGATACCGACGCCGGTCACGACATCGCCTGCCAATATGGACCGCTGGATCGGCGCGGCCCCCCGCCACCGGGGCAGCAGCGAGCCATGGACGTTCAGGCAACCCAGGCGCGGCGCGTCCAGGATCGGTTGCGGCAGGATCAAGCCATAGGCCGCGACGACCGCGACATCGGCCCCGAAGTCCGCAAACCGCGCCTGCTCCTCGGCGACACGTAGCGATACGGGCGTCAGGACCGGGATGCCCAGGCTTTCCGCCGCCTGCTGCACGGGCGAGGGCACCAGTTGCCGTCCGCGACGCCCGCCGGGACGCGGTGGCTGGCTATAGCTGGCGACGACATCATGCCCGGCCTCGACCAGTGCGTGCAGGACCGGGACGGCAAAGCCCGGCGTACCCATGAAGATGATCCGCATGACGCGTCCTCTCCCCGCTGGCGGGACGGCGCGCAACCCCCTATCTGTTCGTCATGGCATCCCCCGAGATCGAGGCGCTGACCCAGGCGCTGGCGCGTATTCCTGGCCTTGGCCCCCGATCGGCACGTCGCGCGGTCCTGCATCTGCTCAAGAAGCGTGAGGCAGCGCTGAGCCCGTTGCTGGCCGCGCTGAGCGCGGTCGAGGAGCGGCTAGAGACCTGTTCGACCTGCGGCAATATCGACACGGCAAACCCGTGCGCGATCTGCGCCGACCCTAGGCGGGATGCGGGGGCGCTGTGCGTCGTGGAGGAGGTCGCCGACCTCTGGGCGTTGGAGCGGTCGCGGCTGTTTCCGGGCCGTTTCCATGTTCTGGGCGGCCGTCTCTCTGCGCTGGAGGGCGTGCGGCCCGAGGATCTCAGCATCGACGCGCTGGTCCGCCGGATCGAGGGCGGCGGGGTGGACGAAGTGGTCCTTGCGATGAACGCGACGCTGGAGGGCCAGACCACAGCGCATTATATCGCCGAGCGGATCGAGCGCTTCCCCGTGCGGGTCACGCAGTTAGCCCACGGCCTGCCGGTCGGCGGCGAACTCGATTATCTCGACGAAGGGACGCTGGCCCAGGCGCTGCGGGCGCGGCGGCCGGTCGTCTGATCCGCTGGCTTGACGGTTTGGGCCACTGACCGTAGCGAAACCGCCATGGCCATTCTTCCCATCGTCGAAGTTCCCGACCCCCGCCTGCGTCTCGTCTCCAAGCCCGTCGAGACCGTGGACGATAGCGTCCGCCAGCTCGTCTCCGACATGATCGAGACGATGTACGACGCGCACGGCATCGGCCTGGCTGCGATTCAGGTTGGCGTCGATCAGCGTATCCTCGTCATCGACCTGCAGGAGGAAGAGGATGAGGAAGGCAAGCCGGTCAAGAACCCCAAGGCCTATATCAACGCCGAAATCCTGTCGGTCAGCGAAGAGCTGTCGACCTATAATGAGGGCTGCCTGTCGATCCCCGAGCAATATGCCGAGGTGAAGCGGCCCGCGACGTGCCAGGTCAAGTGGCTGGACGAAAAGGGCGAGGCGCATGAGGCCGAGCTCGACGGTCTGCTCGCCACCTGCATGCAGCATGAGATTGACCACCTGAACGGGGTGCTGTTCATCGATCATGTCAGCCGACTGAAGCGCGACATGCTGATGCGCAAGCTGACCAAGCTCCGTAAGGGCTGAGCCCAGCTAACCGTTGCGTTTTGCGAAGCCGGTCGAATAGCCTTGTTCGACCGGCTTCGTTCGTTCTATGTTCCGACCTGTTTCCCGTATCTGACAGGTTGTTGAAATGCCCGAATTGATCGCCGTCGCGCTGCTCGCCCTATTGCTGGGGGGCATGGTCGGTTGGCTGGCCGCGCGGCGTAAGGCCGATGGGCTGGCGGCCGAACTGGCTACCGCGACGACCCGCGCCGCCGAGGTCGAGCCGCTGCGCGCAGCTCGCGAGGCGGCGGAGCGGGAACGCACCGATGCGCTGCAGGCGCTGGCCGAGCTGCGGGGCCGGGCGGCCGATCTCGATGTGATCCGGGCAGCGCGCGATGCCGTCGAGGCGGAGCGCAACACGGCGTTACGCGAGATCGCTGAGCTGCGGGCGCGGGCGCAGGAGCGCGAGACCGCCTATGCCCAGACGCTGGAGGCGCTGGGGCAGGCACGCGAGCAGATCAACGCCCAGTTCGGTGAGGCCGCCGCCCGCGCGCTGGAAGTCGCCCAGCGCCAGTTTCTGGAGCGGGCCGAGGCGCGGTTCCGTCAGTCGGAGGAAGCCTCGGGCCAGACGCTCAAGGCCTTGCTCGACCCGGTGCACCAGCGGCTCCAGCGTTACGAGGAAGGGGTGCGCAAGGTCGAGGACGAGCGCCGCGATGCGTTCGGCGAGTTGAAGGGCCAGATCGAGGCGATGCGGATCGGCCAGGAACGTGTCTCGGGCGAGGCGGCCAAGCTGGTCAATGCGCTGCGCAACGCCCCTAAGGCGCGGGGGCGCTGGGGCGAGCAGCAGCTTCGCAACGTCCTGGAAACCTGCGGCCTGTCCGAACATGCCGATTTCCAGACCGAGGTCAGCGTCGCGGACGGCGAAGGCGGACGTCTTCGTCCCGATGCGATCGTGCGCGTTCCGGGGGGCAAGGCGCTGGTGATCGATGCCAAGGTCTCGCTGAACGACTATCAGGATGCGTTCGGCGCGGTCGATGAGGCCGATCGGCAACTGGGGCTGTCGCGCCATGCCGCGGCGATGCGCGCGCACGTCAACGGGCTGGGTAACAAGAGCTATTGGAACCAGTTTGAGGACGCGCCCGACTATGTGATCATGTTCGTACCGGGCGAGCATTTCCTGTCGGCGGCGTTGGAGCATGATCCGACGCTGTGGGACTTCGCGTTCGACAAGAAGGTTCTGCTGGCGACGCCTACGAACCTCATCGCCATCGCTCGGACCGTCGCCGCCGTCTGGCGCCAGGAAAAGCTGGCGCAGCAGGCGCACGAGATCGGCGTGCTCGGCAAGGAGTTGTTCGGCCGCCTGTCGGTCATGGGCGGGCATGTCGCGAAGCTGGGTAAGAATCTCGATACGGCGATGACCGCGTATAATGCCTTTGTCGGCAGCCTGGAGAGCAATGTCCTGACCAGCGCCAAGCGCTTCGAGGCGCTGAACATCGATACGGGCGGCAAGACGATCGAGTCGCCACCGCTCATCGAACAGTCGGTGCGTCCGCTGACCAAGCTGATGCCGGTAGCGGAACTCACCGACGCGGCCGAGGTGGCGGAGTAACGCCCTACGTCCTGACGGAGTGGCGGGTCGCCATCTCCGTCAGGATCGAGTGATATCGTTCAGCCCGCCTTCACGCCACCTTGTTGGGCCAGAACTTCATAGGCCATGACCGCCGTCGCGACCGCCGCGTTCAGGCTGTCCGCCTTGCCCAGCATCGGGATCTTCACCAGCGTGTCGCACGCGGCGGCATAGTCGTCGGGCATCCCCTGCGCCTCGTTACCGGTCAGCAGGAAGGTCGGCGCGGTATAATGCGCCGCGCGATAGTCCGAGTCGGTGTCCAGGCTGAGCCCCACCAGCTGGCCCGGCCCCTGCCTCAGCCAGTCGAGAAAAGGCTGCCACTCGGTCCGCACGATCGGCACGGTAAACAAAGCGCCCATGCTGGCGCGCACCGCCTCGACGGAGAAGGGATCGACGCACTCACCGATCAGGATCAGGCCGCCCGCGCCTACCGCATCGCCGGTGCGCACGATCGTGCCCAGATTGCCCGGATCGCGCAGGCGTTCGGCGACCAGCCAGATACCGGCCTTGCTGCGATCGAGATCGTCCAGCGTGACCGCGAATTCCTCGAACACGCCGACGACCGCCTGGGGATTGTCCTTGCCCGACAGCTTGGACAGGATATCGGGCGTCGTCTCGATCGCCTCACCCTCGGCGGCCTCGACCGCCTTGACCAGATCGCGGACGAGCGGGTGATTGGCAGAGGGCCTGGCGTAGAACAGAAGGTGCGGCAGCCGCCCCGTCTCGCGCGCCTCGGTCAGGATGCGCAGGCCCTCGGCCAGGAACTGGCGCGCCTGCTTGCGGTGGCGCTTGTCGCGCAGGTCGCGAGCCCACTTGATCAGCGGGTTGGAATAAGCCGTAATCTCACGAGGCATCAGTCTTCGCCGAACTTCGCTTCCACGAGCGCGACCAACGCTTCGACCGTCTCTCCCGCGCCATCGCCCGCCGCACTGATCGTGATGGTGTCACCCATGGCGGCACCCAGCATCATCAGGCCCATGATCGACGTGCCGGTCACCGTGCTGCCATCCTTGGCCACGCGCACCTCGCAGGGCTGGGTAGACGCGAGGGTGACGAACTTGGCGCTGGCGCGGGCATGGAGGCCACGGCGGTTGGTGATGAGGACGGTGCGGCTCTGCTCCGTCATGCGGCGGCCTCGCCCAGCACTTCGGAGGCGACCGAGATATATTTGCGACCCGCTTCGCGCGCAGCGGCGACGGCGTCGACGACCTGCATCGACTTGCGCGCCGATCCCAGGCGGATGAGCATGGGCAGGTTCATGCCCGCGATCACCTCGACCCGGCCCCGCTCCATCAGCGAGATGGCGAGGTTGGAGGGCGTGCCGCCGAACAGGTCGGTCAGCACGATCACGCCGCGCCCGGCATCGACGGTGGCGATGGCGGCAGCGATGTCGGCGCGCCGCTCCTCCATGTCATCCTCCGGCCCGATCGCGATGGTGGCGATCCGCTCCTGCGGACCGACCACATGTATCATCGCGGTCACGAACTCATCGGCGAGCCGCCCGTGCGTCACCAGAACCAGACCGATCATGTCAGACACGCATATCCATCATTGCTTGGCCGGCCCGGCTTCCAGAGAGTCTTTCGGCACGGCACTCAAATCACGATGTACCACCGTGGGCGAAAATCCGCCTTTGCGCAACCGTCCCGCGATCCGTTCGGCGACATGGACCGAACGATGTCTCCCGCCGGTACAGCCGATGGCGATGGTGATGTAGGATTTTCCGCTGGCGATATAGCGCGGGACCAGCGTGTCGAGCAGCGTCTCGATCTGGCCCACGGCGGTCTCATAAGCAGGATCGCGGCGGATATAGTCGATCACGCCCTGATCCAGCCCCGTGCCCGGGCGGAGCTCGGCCGACCAGTGCGGATTGCGCAGGAACCGCATGTCGAACACCAGATCGGCGTTGCGCGGCAGCCCCTTGGAGAAACCGAAGGACATGACGGTCAGCACCGGTTCGCTCAGCCCCTCGACCGCGTAATTGGCGCGCAGCCATTGGCCCAGGTCGTTGCTGGTCATGTTAGTCGTGTCGAGCAGCCGGTCGGCCATGTCGCGAACCGGGGCAAGCAATGCCCGCTCATGCGCGATTCCGTCATCGGCCGATCGGTCCATCGCGAGGGGATGGCGGTGGCGCGTCTCGGCATAGCGCCGCTTCAGCTCCGCGCCGCCGCAATTCAGGAACAGCGTCTCGATCGCCAGATTGGGGCTTTCGTTTAGCCGCCGGATGCTCTGCGTGATCTGGTTGGGAGCAAAGTCGCGGGTGCGTACGCCGATGCTGATCGCCAGCGGCCGGTTCTTGCCCTCCATGCCACGGGGCGGTGCGGCCTCCAGCAGCCCGTCGAGCAGGAATAGCGGCAGGTTGTCGACCACCTCCCAGCCGAGATCCTCCAGCGTCTTCAACGTCGTCGATGTGCCCGCACCGGACATGCCGGTGACCAGCAGGATACGTTTTCGGTCCATTATGGGCGTTCCTTAAGGCACGATACCAGAAGTTCGACCTTGATCGGGGCCGAAGCGGGCAAGGGGACAAGGCTATAGACGGGGATTGTGACGCCCGCGATCACGGTTTCGCGAGGCTCGGGCAGCCGCTCTTCCCCTTCGATCTCGCTGACCAGACGGATGGCGAGCCCGATCGTCGCGGTCGGGCGATGGGGCAGGGGCATGATGCCCACCCCGCGCACTTCGATCCGTCCCGCGATCCGGTCCGGCACGACGACTTGCAGGCTGCCATCGACTTGTCGAGCGTGGAGATAATCGTCGCCGATCAGCGTCGCGCCGCGATCGATCAGCCGCAACGCCAGATCGGATTTGCCTGCGCCCGACGGACCGAGCAGAAGCACGCCGGTCTCGCCGATCGCGACGGCGGTCGCGTGGATCAACTCCGGCTCTTGCGGCCCCGTCATGCACCGACCGCCAAGGGAAGCCGCACGACGAAGCGGGCACCGCTCAACCGGTCTTCGCGCGACTCGACATGGATGCGGCCCTGATGCGCCTCGACGATGGTCCGCGCGATGGCGAGGCCCAGGCCGGAATGCTGGCCGAAATCCTCGCTGCTGGGGCGGATCGAATGGAAGCGTCGGAAGATCGCCTCGCGCGCTTCTTCCGGCACGCCGGGGCCTTCATCCTCCACCCGGACAACGACATCCTCCTGCTCGCGCGCCAGGCTGATCGCCACGACGGCGTCGTCGGGGGAGAAGGACAGGGCGTTGACGATCAGGTTCTCGAACACCCGCTCCAGCCGTGCGCCTTCGCCTGCGATGATAGCGGGGCCCGGTTCGGTCGAGTCGAAACGCAGGCGGATGCCCCGTTCGACCCCGCGCGCCTCTCGCTGAGAGATCAGGCCTGCCAGCAAGGCGTGAAGATCGACAGGATCGAACTTGGCGCGGCTGAGCTGTGCGTCCAGTCGCGAGGCATCCGAAATGTCGGTGATCAGCCGGTCCAGCCGCCGCACATCGTCGCGCACGATCGCCAGCAATTGGGCCTGGAGATCGGGGTCGTGGACCGTCTCCAGCGTGTCGACCGCCGAGCGCAGCGACGCCAGCGGATTCTTCAACTCATGCGTGACATCGGCGGCAAATGCTTCGGTGGCGTCGATCCGGGCGCGCAGGGCCAGGCTCATGTCGGATAGCGCGCGCGCCAGCATCCCCAGCTCGTCCCGCCGATCGGGCAGGCGGGGCACCACGACCTCGCGAGCCCGCCCCAGCCGGACCCGCACCGCCGCACGGGCAAGGCGACGGAGCGGCCGGACGATCGTCCTAGCGAGAAACAGTGACAGCAGGACCGATATGAGCGCAACGAGTGCCAGCAACACGCTCAGGCGGAACCGCTCGATCCGTACCGTCTCGGTGATGAAGCGGGCATTTTCGGTCGCCATGATCGTGCCGCCGCCGGGCAGGGGGGCGGCCGCGGTGATGACGGGGGTCCGGTCGGGCGCACGCCAGACCGAGGCAGACACGCGCCCCTCACGCGCCAGCCGCACGTCGGGCCATTCCGCGCCGCCGCGTCGCTCGCGATAGAGCGGAGGCCGCGCTGCACCGACCACCGTGTCGATCCCGGCGTCCAGGAAGCGGGCGATCACCTGCCCCCAATCCTGCTTGTCGGGATCGCGCAGCACGACATTGCGGATGCCGAGCGCGCGGCTGTCCGCGACCAGGCTGCCTTTGGCATCGAACAGCCGGATGCGCCCGCCCGTATCGCGCGCCAGCCGCATCACCAGCACATCGCGCTCCTCGCTCCGCACCGAGGTCAGCGCCTCGCCCATCAGCCGCACTTCGCGCAGCGACTGGGCAACCCGGTTGTCGAGCAGCCGGGTACGATAGCTGTCGAGATAGAAGAACCCGCCTGCCAGCAGCAGCAGCGCAAAGATGTTGATCGCCAGAATCCGCTGCGTCAGCGAAATCTGGCCCGACCAGCGTAACGCCAGGTCGGGGGCTTCACTCCTCGGAGAATCGGTAGCCGGCGCCATAGAGCGTCTCGATGGCGTCGAATTCGGGGTCTACCTGCCGGAACTTGCGGCGCAGGCGTTTGATGTGGCTGTCGATGGTGCGGTCGTCGACATAGATGTCGTCCTGATAGGCGGCATCCATCAACTGGTTGCGGGTGCGCACGATGCCGGGGCGCTGGGCCAGCGTTTCCAGGATCAGGAATTCGGTGACGGTCAGCGTCACCGGCTCCCCCTTCCACGTCACGCGATGCCGCGCCGGGTCCATCGCCAGCGCGCCGCGTGTCAGCGGTCCCTGCGCATCGGCAGCGGGCGTCCCCTGCGGCGTGCCGACATATTCCGACCGGCGCAGGATGGCACGGATGCGCGCGATCAGCAGGCGCTGGGAGAAGGGCTTGGCGATATAGTCGTCCGCGCCCATCGCCAGGCCCAGCGCCTCGTCCAGCTCGTCGTCCTTGCTGGTCAGGAAAATGACCGGGATCTGGCTCTTCTCGCGCAGGCGGCGAAGCAGCTCCAGCCCGTCCATGCGCGGCATCTTGATGTCGAAGATCGCCAGGTCGGGCGGATTGTCGGTCAGCGCCTTCAACGCGGCCTCGCCATCGGCATAGACGCGGGTCACGAAGCCCTCCGCCTGAAGCGCGATCGACACCGAGGTCAGGATGTTCCGGTCGTCATCGACCAGCGCGATGGTTGCGGTCATGCGATCAACCCCAGAGCCCTGTCATGCGAAGGAACCGCCATAAGCGTCGGTTAGGCCAAAGTGAGACACGGCTCAACCATCTTCGCGTTCGGAGCTGTTTGACGTGTTAAACAAATCGGCTATGGAACCGGTCAACGCATACGTATTCGCATGCGCTGGATAGGGCCGGGCGACCATGACCCGGGCGGCTTGGGGAATGAGGAAACTCTTATGAACGAACGGATTCCTGAGATCGGTTTGCAGGCGCAAGGCATCGAGACCCGGGCGACGCTGCACTGGAACCTGGTCACCGCACGACTGATCGAAACCGCCGTCGCGCGCGGCGAGGGCAAGCTGTCGGCGGACGGTCCGCTGGTCGTCGAGACGGGCGAGCATACCGGCCGGTCGGCGCAGGATAAGTTCATGGTTCGCGACGATGAGACCCGCGATACGGTCTGGTGGGGCAAGACCAACAAGCCGATGAGCCCGGACGATTTCGCCGCGCTGAAGGCCGATTTCTTCGCGGCGTTGGGCCAGAAGGAAGACCTGTTCGTCCAGGACCTCTATGGTGGCTCGCAGCTCGAGCACCGC
The DNA here is from genome assembly GCF_001476905.1 of Sphingomonas sanguinis. Classification (GTDB taxonomy): domain Bacteria; phylum Pseudomonadota; class Alphaproteobacteria; order Sphingomonadales; family Sphingomonadaceae; genus Sphingomonas; species Sphingomonas sanguinis_B. The sequence goes on from NZ_LDTE01000001.1 coordinate 64,746, forward strand.
GTCCGCGTCCGCGTGGTGACCGAGCTGGCCTGGCATAATCTGTTCATCCGCACGATGCTGGTCCGGCCGGAAGAGCATGAGCTGCGCAAGTTCGTCGCGGACTATACCATCATCGATCTTCCCAGCTTCCGCGCCGACCCGGCGCGTCATGGCTGCCGGTCCTCGACCGTCATTGCGGTGAACATGACCGAGAAGCTGATCCTGATCGGCGGGACGCGCTATGCGGGCGAGATGAAGAAGTCGGTTTTCGGCCTGCTCAACTATCTGCTGCCGACGACCGGCGTGATGCCAATGCACTGTTCGGCCAATATGGGCTCGGACGGATCGACGGCGGTGTTCTTCGGCCTGTCGGGCACGGGCAAGACGACCCTGTCGGCCGATGCCAGCCGCACGCTGATCGGCGACGACGAGCATGGCTGGTCGGACACGGCGGTCTTCAATTTCGAGGGCGGCTGCTATGCCAAGATGATCCGCCTTTCACCCGAGGCGGAACCGGAAATCTTCGCGACCACCAAGCGGTTCGGCACCGTGCTGGAAAATGTCGTGATGGACTCGGTCACGCGCCAACTCGACCTGAACGACAACAGCCTGGCCGAGAATAGCCGCGGCGCCTATCCGATCGACTTCATCCCCAATGCGTCCAAGGACAATATGGGGGGTGTGCCGCGCAACATCGTGATGCTGACGGCGGACGCGTACGGCATCCTGCCGCCGATCGCGAAGCTGACGCCCGAACAGGCGATGTACCATTTCCTCTCGGGCTATACCGCACGGGTTGCTGGCACCGAGATCGGCGTGACCGAGCCGGATGCGACCTTCTCGACCTGTTTCGGGGCGCCGTTCATGCCGCGTCATCCTTCGGTCTATGGCAATCTGCTGAAGGAGCGTATCGCCAAGGGGGGTGTCGATTGCTGGCTGGTCAACACCGGCTGGACCGGCGGCAAGTATGGCGTCGGCCACCGCATGCCGATCAAGGCGACCCGCGCGCTACTGAATGCCGCGCTCGACGGCAGCCTGAACCAGGCCGAGTTCCGCACCGATCCGAATTTCGGCTTCCAGGTGCCGGTCGCGGTTCGGGGCGTCGATCCCGCGATCCTGAACCCGCGCGACACCTGGGCGGATAAGGCCGCCTATGACGCGACGGCGGCCAAGCTGGTCGATCTGTTCAACGAAAACTTCCAGCAGTTCGCCGAGCATGTCGACGAAGGCGTCCGCGCGGCGGCGCCCAAGGTGGCGGTCACGGGCTAAGGCTGGTCAGGGGAAAGCGTTCTGGGGAGGGCGCTTTCCCTTGGCCTTCGGCATCAGTCTCCATTCCCGATCGGCTCGACCAGCAAAATCCCGCTGTCGACATGTGCAACCCGTAACCGCGTCCCGATATCCGCGTCCGGCCCGCGTACCGGCCATTCGCCATCGCCCAGCCGTGCCCGGCCCTCGCCGCCAATGATCGGCGTGGTGACGGTCACGATCTGCCCGCGCAGCCGAAGGGTGGGGGCGTTCAGCACCGGCGCATCGCTTTCGACCGGGAAATCCTGATACCAGCGCCGCCCGATCATCACACAAGCGACGCTCCAGACCGCGAACTCGGCGAGCTGCAGCCCGACCGGCAATTCCGGGATCGCCCAGGCGGTCAGGGCGGTCATACCTGCGGCAATCGCCAGGAAAACCAGGAAGACGCCGGGCACCAGCAGCTCCGCGATGCCCAGCGCCAGCCCCGCCGCGAGCCATAGCGCGGCGGGATCGAGTTCCGCGATCGTCACGATGCGGACTGGTCGAACGGCCCCGGCTTGGTCGTGACGCGTGGGGTAGCGCCGTCGGACTTGGCGTTACCCAGCGCTTCCTTGGCCAACTCACCGATGCCGCCCAGCGTGCCGATAAGCTGGGTCGCCTCGACCGGGAACAGGATCGTCTTGGCATTGGGGCTGGTCGCGAACTTGCCGACCGCTTCGACATATTTCTGCGCGATGAAATAGTTGATCGCTTGGGTGCCGCCCGACTCGATCGCTTCGGACACGACCCGCGTCGCCTTGGCCTCGGCCTCGGCCGCGCGCTCGCGGGCTTCCGAGTCGCGATAGGCCGACTCGCGGCGGCCTTCGGCTTCCAGGATACGCGCCTGCTTCTGTCCTTCGGCGCGCAGGATTTCCGAGGCGCGCGAACCTTCCGCCTCGAGGATATTGGCGCGCTTCTCGCGTTCGGCCTTCATCTGGCGGGCCATGGCGTTGACGATGTCGACCGGCGGACGGATGTCCTTGATCTCGACGCGGGTTATCTTCACGCCCCAGGGTGTCGTCGCGTGGTCGACGACATTCAGCAGTCGCGCATTGATTTCGTCACGCTTCGACAGCGTCTCGTCCAGGTCCATCGAACCCATGACGGTCCGCAAATTCGTCGTCACCAAATTCAGCAGCGCGACATACAGGTCCGACACCTCATAGGCGGCCTTGGGCGCGTCCAGCACCTGAAAGAAGACAACCCCATCAGTCGAGATCATTGCATTGTCTTTTGTGATGATCTCCTGCCCCGGAATGTCGATCACCTGCTCCATCATGTTCACCTTGCGGCCGACACGATAGAAAAAGGCGGGGTAGAAATTGAAACCGGGGATGGCCGTGCCGGTATAGCGGCCGAAATGTTCGATCGTATATTGATAGCCCTGGCGGACGATCTTGATCGACATCATCAGATACATCAGCACCAGCAGGACGGCGAGTGCGGCGATGATCAGGCCCATGGACGGCTCCCCCTTTTATCGGTCTGATGCGGGTTCTAGCATGGCGGTGCAGCAAGGGCCTAGCGGGAACGGCTTGCTTTGGTTACATGGCCCGCCACTTGTTCCCTCCGCAGGATTTGGCAGCCCCATGGATATCCGCCTCGGCCTCACCTTCGACGACGTGCTCCTCGTGCCCCAGGAGTCCGACGTTCTGCCGAGCACCGCAGACACGCGCACGCAACTGACCCGCTCGATCGCGCTGAACATCCCCGTCCTGTCGGCGGCGATGGACACCGTGACCGAAGCCGACATGGCGATCGTCATGGCGCAGCTGGGCGGCATGGGTGTGCTCCACCGGAACCTGACCGTCGAGCAGCAGGTCGCCGCTGTCCGCCAGGTCAAGCGGTTCGAGAGCGGCATGGTCGTCAACCCGATCACCATCTCGCCGACCGCGACCCTGGCCGAAGCACAGGCGCTGATGGCGCGGCACCGGATCAGCGGCATTCCGGTCGTCGAGTTCGATGGCCGTCTGGTCGGCATCCTGACCAACCGCGACGTCCGCTTCGCCGAGAACCCGCAGCAGCCCGTCTCCGAGCTGATGACGCACGAGAATCTCGCGACGGTGAAGGTCGGCGTCGGTCAGGACGAGGCGCGTCGCCTGCTCCATGCGCGCCGCATCGAAAAGCTGCTGGTCGTCGACGAAAGCTACCGCTGCGTCGGCCTGATCACGGTCAAGGACATCGAAAAGGCGGTGACCTATCCCTCGGCCACCAAGGACGCGGCCGGTCGCCTGCGCGTCGCGGCTGCGTCGACGGTAGGCGAGAAGGGGTTCGAGCGGACCCGCGCGCTGATCGAGGCCGAGGTCGATTGCGTCATCATCGACACCGCGCACGGCCATAACCGCGACGTCGCGCGTGCGGTCGAGGCCGCCAAGAAGCTGTCCGACACCGTACAGGTGATCGCAGGCAACGTCGCGACCGCCGCTGCCACCCGTGCGCTGATCGAAGCAGGCGCGGATGCGGTGAAGGTCGGTATCGGGCCGGGCTCGATCTGCACCACCCGCGTCGTCGCGGGCGTCGGTGTGCCGCAGCTGACCGCCGTCATGGACTGCGCCGAGGAAGGCTGGAAGTCGGGCGTGCCGGTAATCGCCGATGGCGGCCTGCGCACCTCGGGCGACTTGGCCAAGGCGCTGGCGGCAGGGGCGGGTGCCTGCATGGTCGGCTCGCTGCTGGCGGGCACCGAAGAGGCGCCGGGCGAAACCTTCCTGTACCAGGGCCGCGCCTATAAGTCCTATCGCGGCATGGGCTCGGTCGGGGCCATGGGTCGCGGTTCGGCGGACCGCTATTTCCAGGGCGATATCAAGGATCAGATGAAGCTGGTCCCCGAAGGCATCGAGGGTCAGGTCGCCTATAAGGGCCCGGCGCGCGACGTCATTCATCAGTTGGTCGGCGGTATCAAGGCAGCGATGGGCTATACCGGCTCGGCGACGCTGGAGGCCCTGCGCGAACGGGCACAGTTCGTCCAGATCACTGGCGCGGGCCTGAAGGAAAGCCACGTCCATGACGTGACGATCACGCGGGAAGCTCCCAATTACCCGACCCGCTAAGTCCACGGACGCCCTCGCATGACCCCCGGAGCCCGCACCCAGGCGGCGATCGAATTGCTGGACGAGATCGTCGCCGCGGCCGCCAGCGGCGGGGCGGCGGCGGACACGCTGATCGCGCGCTACTTTGCGACGCGCCGCTACGCCGGATCGAAAGACCGACGCGCGGTGCGTGAGCTGGTCTATGCTGCCATCCGCCAGGCTGGGCCTGTGCCGGTATCGGGTCGCGCCGCCACGGTGGCGGTGGCCGACCATGATCCGGCGTTGGCTGCAACGTTCGACGGCCTAGGCCATGGTCCCGCGCCGATCGAAGCCGACGAACCGCGCGCCGAGGGCGGTGTCGCACCCGCCTGGCTGGTCGAGGCGCTGACCGCTTCCGGGTTGGACGAAGGCCAGCAGACCGCACTGGTGGACCGGGCCCCGCTCGATCTCCGGGTCAACAGCCTGGCCACCACGCGCGACGCGGTGCTGGTCGAATGGCCCGAGGGGGCCGCCACGCCGCTGGCCCCGCTAGGCATCCGCTTGCCCAACGGCACGGCAGTCGAACAATCGGACATCTACCGCGCTGGGCTTGTCGAGGTACAGGATGAGGGCAGCCAGCTTGTCGGAGCCGCGCTGAACGCGAAGCCCGGCGAATGGATCGTCGACCTGTGCGCGGGGGCGGGGGGTAAGACGCTCCAGCTTGCCGCCGCCATGGCCAATCAGGGCGCGCTGCTTGCCTGCGACATCGACCGGGCGCGTCTCCAGAAACTGTCGCCACGCGCGGAGCGGGCCGGCGCGAGCATCATCGAAAGCCGACTGCTCAATCCGGGCCATGAAGCCGAGATGCTGGCCGACTGGGCAGGCAAGGCGGACGGCGTGCTGATCGATGCCCCCTGTTCGGGCACCGGCACTTGGCGGCGTAATCCCGAGGTACGCTGGCGGCTGACCCCTGAGCGGCTGGAGCGGCTGGGTGGGATGCAGGCGCAGGTGCTGGAGATCGGCGCAGGGCTCGTCAAACCGGGCGGTCGCATGATCTATATCGTCTGTTCGTTACTCGATGCCGAGGGCACGGATCAGGTCGCGGCTTTCCTGGCCGGGCATGGCGGCTGGTCGGTCGAGGCGATCCAGCCCGCCATCGGGACGCCGCACGGTCTTGGCCATCGGCTCGATCCGGCTGCCCACGGCACCGACGGCTTTTTTGTCGCCTGCCTCCGGGCGCCATGCTAGCATTGGGCCCAGTGCCACGTCCGGAGTTCCTCATGCGTTTGTCGTCCCTGGCCGCCGCCGCCGCATTGGCGGTGGTTTCGCTTTCCACCTCGCTCAGCGGCCAGCGCCCGGACAGCCAGATCGACGCCCGCTCGATGCAGTTGCTGGAACAGGGCCGAAGCCTGAAGGCGGCGGGCAATCTGGAAGGCGCGACGGACATCCTGGAGACGGCGGTGACCGTCGATCCGCGTAACCGGGCCGCGTTCGTGCTCCTCGCCGAGGTCGCCGATGCCCGCGGCCTGCCGGGCAAGGCGATCCGGCTGTACCGCGAGGCCTTGCTGCTTGACCCGAACGACACGCGCGCGCTGCGCGGGCAGGGCGAGGCGCTGGTGCAGCGCGGTGCGGTGGCGCGCGCGAAGGATAACCTCGCGAAGATCAAGACGCTCTGCAAGGCCGATTGCGCCGACGCGACCGCGCTCGCCGCGCAGATCGCCAAGGGCCCGCCCGCGACCGTGACGACGGCGCAGGTCGACAGCAAGAACCCGCCGACGCCGTAAGGGCTTTAATCCTCCCCAATATGGGGAGGTGGCAGGGCGCAGCCCTGACGGAGGAGGGCTTCCTTAGCGGACGTACCTAGCCGCACGCCCCCTCCACCATGCTTTGCATGGTCCCCCTCCCCTTGCAGGGGAGGGCCCAAATCACCCCAAGGCGCGGGCGAGGCCGACGAACTCCGCCACTGACAGCGTTTCGGCCCGGCGCGCAGGGTCGATACCGATCGACTCCATCGCTTCGTTCGCGCCCGCGACCGGCTTCAAACTCTGGCGCAGCATCTTGCGGCGCTGCCCGAAGGCGGCCGCCGTCAGGCGCTCCAGCGTGCGGAAGCTGACCCCTTCGGGCGCTTCCTTCGGCGTGATGTGCACGACCGCCGACATGACCTTGGGTGGCGGGGTGAAGGCCGAGCGGTGAACCGGCATCGCGATCCGCGAATCGCTGCGCCACTGGGTCAGCACGGCCAGACGACCATAGGCCGACTGATCCGGGGCGGCGACGATCCGCTCCGCCACTTCCTTCTGGAACATCAGCGTGCAGGACCGCCACCAGGGCAACCATGCGGCCGACAGCCAGCCGACGAGCAGCGGCGTGCCGACATTATAGGGCAGGTTGGAGACGATATGCGGCTTGCTGTCGAACAGCTCGGGCGCATTGATGCGCAGAGCATCACCCTCGATGACCTTCAGGCGATCGGGAAAAGCCTCGGACAGTTCGGCCAGCGCCGGGATACAGCGGCGGTCGCGCTCGATCGCCGTGACCTTTGCGCCCGCCATCAGCAGGGCGCGGGTCAGGCCACCGGGACCGGGGCCGATCTCGAGCACCGGCTGATCGGTCAGATCGCCGGGAATGGCGGCGATCCGGCCAAGCAACTGGCCATCGAACAGGAAATTCTGGCCGAGCGACTTGGCGGCGGACAGACCATGGCGCGCGATGACCTCGCGCAACGGCGGCAGGGGCGTAACGGGGTCCATGTCAGGCGGCGGCTTCGGCCCGGCGACGCGCGGCGTCGCCCGCCATCGCGATGGCGGCGATCATCGCTCCCGGATGCGCGACGTCCTGGCCCGCAATGCCGAAGGCGGTGCCGTGATCGGGAGAGGTCCGCACGATCGGCAGGCCCAGCGTGATGTTCACGCCCTCGTCGAAATGCAGCGTCTTGATCGGCACCAGCGCCTGGTCGTGATAGCAGCACAGCGCCGCATCATAGGCCGCACGCGCGCGCGGGTGAAAAAGCGTGTCGGCCGCAAACGGCCCGGTCGCGTCGATCCCCTCGGCACACAGTTGCGCAATGGCGGGTTCGATCAGGTCGATCTCCTCTCGCCCGATGGCGCCGCTTTCGCCCGCATGGGGATTGAGCCCGGCAAAGGCGAGGCGCGGCGCGGTGATGCCAAAATTCTTGCACAGCCCCCGGGCGGTTGCGCGTCCCTTCGCCACGATCAGGTCGACCGACAGCAGGCCGGAGACGTCTGTCAATGGCACATGGGTGGTGATCGGCACGACCCGCAAGCTCGGGCCCGCCAGCATCATGACCGCATTGGCCCCGGCCACACCGCAGCGTTCGGCGACGAACTCGGTCTGGCCCGGATGGTTGAAGCCGATATCGTACAGCTGGGCCTTGCTAACCGGCCCGGTGACGAGCGCGCTGGCGGCCTCCGACCGGACCAACCCGACCGCGAGTTCCAGCGAATGCAGGGCGCAGCGCGCACCCTCGACATCCGGCTGGCCGGGGCGAATTTCGCCCGCGTCGTCGACCGACAGGATCGGCAGCGCCTCGTCAAAGGCCGCGACAGCCGCCGCCATGTCCGACACCCGTACGATCGGACCGTTCCAGACCCGCTCGACCGCCCGCGCGTCGCCGACCGCCACAAAGGGAAGTAGATCGGCATCGCGACGCGCGACCCATGCCTTGGCAATGATCTCCGGCCCGATCCCGGCCGGGTCGCCCATCGAAATCGCCAGCGGCCGGATCATGGCTTTACCCTCATCAGCGATATTCGATCACCGCGTCGCGGCGAAGATCGCGCATCTTCTGGTTCGCGCGCAGATTGACCCGCTGTTGCTCGAGCTGATTCTGGAGCTGGTCGTTGGTCGGCAACTGGCCCGAGCGCGGTTCCTCGCGGTCGCACAGGACGAGCGAGCGGACACCCTGTTCGGGCGAACCGAAGGGTGGCGTCGCCTGGCCGATCTGCAGCTTCAGCAGGATTTCCTGCAGCGGTGCGGGCAGCTGGCGAATGGTAACCTGGTCATTGTCGACCACTTCGGCGTTCAGCGTGGTGGCAACGCGCTGCACGTCGCCGCAGCCGCGGATCGCCTGCGTCGCCTTGGCGAATTCGGCGGCACGCGCGCTGGCCTGAGCCTGGGTGGTGCCCGCCGGGAACTTCACCGTCAGCTGCTTGAGCGACAGGCGCGAGTCGCGCGGATCGGCGGTCAGCACCTGACGCTTGTCGGTCAGGTACAGGATCGAGAAGCCGCCCGGGATCTGGATCGGTCCGGCGACCTGGCCGACCTGCATCTGCTGCACCGCCGACTGGAGTTCGGGCGGCAGCTGCGCCGAGCGGACCCAGCCGAGATCGCCGTTGACCGCGCGGGTCGACGCCTCGGAGAAGCTGCGCGCGAAATATTCGAAGGGCTGCTGGCCCTTCTGAATCTCGCCGATGATCTGGCGAGCGTTGGCGAACACCTGCTGCTGCGTCGCCTCGTTGGCCGAGAGGAAGATTTCCTTGAGGTTATATTCCTCAGTGCCCTTGGCGGCTTCCAGGCGGGCGCGGATCGCGTTCACTTCGTCGTCGCCGACATTGACAGTCGGCTCGACCTTGCGGCGCAGATAGCGGCTCCAGGCCAGTTCGCCTTCGATCTGGCGGCGCATCGACTTGTCGGACGAACCGACCTGTCGCAGAAAGGCGCTCATCTCGCTGGGCGACTTGCCGAACTGCTTGGAAAAGCGAGCAAAGGCCTGGTTGATCTCATCGGCGCTGACGGTGATGTCGGCGGTCTTCGCCTCCTGGATCTGCAGCGTCTCGTCGATCAGCTGACGCAGGATCTGCATACGCAGCCGGTCGCGGTCCTCTGGCGACAGGTTGGTCGCGTTGTTCAGCGCCATGGCCAACGCCATACGCTGGTCGATATCGGTCTGGGTCAGCACCGTGTCGTTCACGATCGCGGTCGGCTTGCGGACATTGGGGTCCAGCTTGCCGAACAGCTGCATGTTCGACGGGATGTTCAGGCCGCCCGTATCGGGCACGGTCTGGTCGGGCACGGTCTGCGCCAGCGCGCCCGTCGCCACCGCGACCAGCATCAACGTTGCGCCCGCGCGGAAGCGGCGGCCCTTGGTACGAATGTCGTGCTTCACCGTGTCTGTGATCCCCATCGCGCCTGACGAAGGCGCGTAACCGTCGCGATATGGTTCGCCCATGCTGAATATCGGCTTAGCGGCCGAGATTGGTGAATGCCAGTGTCAACAGGAAGCTGTTGCCTGCCCGCGCGTCGCCGGTGTTCACATAATCGCGCCGCCAGGTGAAGCCGAGCCGAAGGCAGTCGTCCTCATACTGCACACCCAACCGGTGGCGAATCGGATCGAAGCCGTTGGACAGCGACAGCGCATCCTCCGACCGGTCGGTCAGGTCGATGACGGTCGAACCGAACGCCGACCAGAAGCGCGCAAACTGCACGCGTCCCGCCAGCCGCACTTCCTCGCGATCCTGCAAATCCTCGATCGAGGTGAAGATGTTCCGCTTCAGGCGAAGATAGCCGACCTGCGCATAGGTGGTGCGGGAACCCACCGTCGCATCGATCTCGTTCCTGCGGACCGCAAAGCTATCCTTGTCGAGGCGGAAACGGTGGGTCAGGGAGACGAAATCGCGGAACCGGATGTCGGTACGCCCGACAATATCCGACCAGCGATCGGACAGGCCGGTGCCCGGATACAGGATCGTCGGTCGGTCGTTCAGGCGAAAGCTCTGCCCGACGATGGTGTCGAAGGTGAAGCCGGGCAAGGTCAACGCCCATTGCGCGCCATAGGTGATGCGCGTCGAATCCTCGAATCGGTCGTAACCGGGAAAGCGGTTCAGCGCGAAGAGGTTGGAATCCTCAAGATCGACCGACCGCGCGTCCTCGTTGGGGATTTCGATGTTGCGGATCTTGGGACTGGCGACGATCTGCACGCGCGGGGTGAAGCGCTGGCTGCCGCCCCACAGCTCGCCGACGAACGGCCATTTCACATCGACCGCCAGCGCGCCGATGCCGCGCGCCTGAAAACCCTCCAGCCCCTGATAGACCAGTGGCGTGGTCGCGATGTTGTTGGCGTTATAGGCGTCGGCGCGGCCATAGGCGGTGAAGGTCACCTCCTGGCCCCAGTCGGTCAGGCGGCGCAGGTCCCAGCGCATGCTGGCAAAGGCGCGCTGCGTATCCTGTCCGGCGGTCCGGCTGATCGCCAGCGTGTTGAGCTGCATCTCGAACTTGCCGCCCAGCCAGGGGTCGTTGAAGCGACGGCGATAGTCGAGTTCGGGCAGTGCGATCGGCTGCTGCCCCTGCGGATCGTTGACGCGCAGCGTTTCCACATACCAGCCGGTCAGCGCGAAATAGCTGTCGGCGTCGATATGCTCCAGGCTGGCGGTGGTGCGCAGCCGGTCGTCGCGGGAAATGTCATAACGACGCAGGAAGGTACGGTCGGTGGTGATCCGCATCGAGCCCGACAGGCTCCATTCCGGCGAGAATTGGTAGCGGCCGACGGCATCCAGATAACCACGGAACGCCTGGCTGGTGTCGGTCGGATTGAGCGTGTTCAGGTCGTCGCTGCGACGGCTGGCGGTGCCATAGCCGGTGATGCGGAACGCCCCCTTGGTGGTCAGCGCCTCATATTGCGCCTCCAGCATCGGCAGCACGGCGGTGAAGATATGCGGCGTGACGGTCAGCCCCTTATTGGGGGCGAGCTTCCAATAATAGGGTGCGGCCAGCTCGACCCCGTTCACGCGGTCCAGCCGAATGTCGGGGGTTAGGAAACCGCTGTCGCCACCCGAGCCGACCGGCGCGGACAGCCGGGGAAGCGGGATGGTCGGCAGGCCGAACAGGTTGAGCTTGGCACCGTTAAAATAGACGCGCTCGCGGTCGGGGCGATAGGTGACGCGGACTGCGGTGATCTTCCACGAGGGCTCCTTGGGACAGCCTTCGGAGGTTTCCACTGCGCAAGGGGTGTAGGCGGCACGTTCCAGGTTGACCGTACCGTCCTGTTGGCGGGTGCCGCGTACGGCCGCCAGGCGACCGCCCTGTTCCAATACGACCAGCATGTTGTCGACCACGCCGTCCTTGAGCGAATCGGTCAGCTCGATCTGGTCGCCATAGGCAATATCGCCCTGGGGGTTGGTGACGGCGATATTACCCGTCGCCAGGACCTTGCCCGTCTTGCGGTTCCAGGTGACCTTGTCGGCGCGCAGCCGTTCGCCCTGGCGGAGCATCCGCACTTCGCCGGTCGCAGTGACGATATCGGCGTTGATGTCATATTCCAGCTGCTCGGCGCTGAAACGGACCTGGTCGGGATTGTCGGGCGCGGGCCCTTCGCTGGGCGGCGGCGCGACGGCGCGATCCTGAAGGTCCTGGGCGGCCGACGGCGCGGCCATCAAAAGGGCAAAGGGCAGGGCGCTGCCGGTCAGAAGCGTCATTCTGCGCACGATGATATCTGGTCCGTCCTTGCCGACACGATGATAAGCCTCCCCCGGCCGGGCGACGCCGCTGAACGCCCGCCTATCGCATCACCGGCGGCTTGCTGCAATCGCGCGCTTGCCTCGAGCGGCACAAGGCCTAGATGGTAGCATCCGTTATCAGTTGATCAGAGGTTCTTCATGCAGATCGCGTTCAATGCCTCCGTCGAGTCCGACGACGTTGCGGTCATTCCGCTGGGCAAGGATCAGACGGACTTCGCTCGAGCGGGCGGGGACGGCATGGTCGCGACGGGCCATGCGGCGATCGCGGCCGCGCGCTTCAAGGGCGAGGCGGGCTCCGTGGTCGAGTTCTTCGCGCCCTTCGACGGTGGCATTCGTCGCATCGTCCTGCTGGGCATCGGCGCGGGCACCGATGCGGATTGGCGCAAGGCGGGCGGCGCGCTGACCGCCAAGCTGCTGACCACCGCATCCTCGGCGTCGCTGATCCTGACCGGGCTGGGCACCAAGCCGTCCGCGAGTGCGGTTGCCGAATTCGCCGGGGCCGCGGTGCAGCGCGGCTGGCGTCACGACGTCTATCGCACCAAGCTACCTGACAGTGCCAAGCCGACCCTGACGCGTATCGCGATCGTCGACGCGGACACCGATGCCGAGGCGGCCTATACCCGCATCCATGCGGTGAACGGTGGCCTGGAGCTGACCCGGACGCTCGTTTCGGAGCCGCCGAACAAGCTCTATCCCGAGACCTTCGTCGAGCGCGTGCTGGCCGATGTCGAGGGCCTCGGCCTGGAGGTCACCGTCCTCGACGAGGCGGAGATGCGCGACCTGGGCATGGGGGCGCTGCTCGGCGTCAGCCAGGGCTCGGTACGTGAGGGGCGCCTGCTGGTCCTGAAGTGGAATGGCGGCGCCGCCGATGCCGAGACGCTGGCACTGGTCGGCAAGGGCGTGACCTTCGATACCGGTGGCATCTCGATCAAGCCGGCCGCGGGCATGGAAGACATGAAGTGGGACATGGGCGGCGCAGGCGCGGTCGCCGGTGCCATGAAGGCGATCGCGGCACGCAAGGCCAAGGCGAACGTCGTCGGCGTCATGGGCCTGGTCGAGAACATGCCCGACGGCAATGCGCAGCGCCCCGGCGACGTTGTGACGTCGATGTCGGGCCAGACGATCGAGGTCATCAACACCGACGCCGAGGGCCGCCTGGTCCTGTGCGATGCGCTGACCTGGGTCCAGAAAACGCATTCGCCTTCGACCATTGTCGATCTCGCCACGCTGACCGGCGCGATGATCATCAGCCTGGGCAACGAGCATGGCGGCCTGTTCGCCAATGACGATTCGCTCGCCGACGCGCTGCTGGCGGCGGGCAAGGAGACGGACGAGAAGCTGTGGCGCTTCCCGCTGAGCGATGCCTATGACAAGCTGATCGACAGCCAGATCGCCGACATGAAGAATGTCGGTCCACGGGGCGGCGGCTCGATCACGGCGGCGCAGTTCCTGAAGCGCTACATCCATGAGGGCGTTGCCTGGGCGCATCTGGATATCGCGGGCATGGTCTGGTCGGACAAGCCCGGCGTGAACCACGACAAGGGAGCGACCGGTTACGGCGTACGTCTGCTCGACCGGTTTGTCGCTGAGCGGTTCGAGGCGTAATCCAGGCAGGGAGCGGCGCGCGTGCAGGTCGATTTCTACCATCTGACGATGGCGCCGCTCGACCGGCTGCTGCCCGTCATCGCCGATCGGGTGATGGCGGGCGGCGGTCGCCTGCTGATCGTGAGCGGTAACGCCGAACAGCGTGCCGCGCTCGACCGGCAATTGTGGATGATCCCCCCGGACGGCTTCCTGCCCCATGCCCAGGCCGGGGAGGGGGACGATGCCGCCCAGCCGATCCTTATTGCGCCGGAGGTGCAGCCGACCAACGGTGCGCGCCACGTCGCACTGGCGGACGGCGTGTGGCGCGACGAGGCGCTCGACTTCGACCGCACGTTCCACTTCTTCGATGGCGACCGTATCGCCGAGGCGCGCGCAGCCTGGCGCGCGCTGGCCGACCGCGAGGGGGTGGAACGGCGTTACTGGAAGCAGAACGACCAAGGCCGCTGGGAACAGGCTGCATAGGGATCGCGTCCCTGTGCTGGCGAGGATCAGCCGCTTACCATAAGACATTGCAATGCCGCCCGGCCCCGACTAGGGCGGCGCCACTTCCAGCCAACTTATTCAGGAGCTGCGTGACCATCATGGCCGCGAACCGTACCTTTTCGATCATCAAGCCCGACGCGACCCGCCGCAACCTGACCGGCGCCGTCACCAAGATGCTGGAGGAAGCCGGCCTGCGCGTCGTCGCCTCGAAGCGTATCCAGATGACCCGCGAGCAGGCCGAGGGCTTCTATGCGGTGCACAAGGAGCGCCCCTTCTTCAACGATCTGGTCGAGTTCATGATCTCGGGCCCGGTCGTCGTGCAAGTTCTCGAGGGCGAGAACGCGATGCAGCGCAACCGTGACATCATGGGCGCGACCAACCCGGCAAATGCCGAGCCGGGTACGATCCGCAAGGAACTGGCCGAGTCGATCGAAGCCAACACCGTCCATGGTTCGGACTCGGACGAGAATGCCGCGATCGAGATCGCTTACTTCTTCAAGCCGGAAGAAATCGTCGGCTGATGGAATGGCGGCTGCGACAGGCGGGGCCGGGCGATGCGCCCGCGCTATCGCTGGTCGCGGCCGCCAGTTTCCTCGAGACCTTTGCCGGGATCATCACGGGTCCCGACATGGTGCGCCACTGGACCACCAATAGCTCAGCCACCAAATTCGATGGCTGGATCGCGGACATGTCCTGCGTCGCCACCCTGGCCGAGCATCCCGACGGCGCCGCCCCGGTCGGCTATAGCCTTCTCGTACCGCCCGATCTGCCGATCGAAACCGGGCCCCACGACATCGAACTGCGCCGCATCTACGCCCTGTCGCTGACGCGCGGCACCGGACTGGGTCACAAGCTCATGGCGCGTGCGATCGACGATGCGAGAGCGCTGGGACGCCGCCGTATGCTGCTGGGCGTACTGGGCATCAACCATAACGCGCGCGCCTTCTACGAGCGCGAGGGCTTCATGCTGGCTGGAACGCGTCAGTTTCGGGTGGGCGATACCGTCTATGACGATGTCGTTTACGCCCGCGAGCTTTAGCCGCGCTTGGCCGCCCAGGCTGCGTCGAGCTTGGCGGGCGTGCCGTTGCGGTCCGTCAGTCGCAGCCCTTCCAGCCGCAACGTTCGACCGCGCAGCAATCGGCCATGCGTGCTCCAGATCACGTCATACAGTTCCGTCACGGTCCGTGCGGTGTCGCCGTCCCAGTAGCGGACGGTGATCAGCACCGGCAGGCGGCCTTCCTTCGTATCCGTCTGGCCATCGGTCAGAGCCAGGATCGGATCGGCGATCGGGCCCGCCTCGATCACCGGATCGCCGACGGGTGCCTGACGGGCAATGCCCGACTTTGCCGGAAAGTCGATCGCCACATCCTGAAGATCGTGATTCGGATCACGCAATGCCAAGCGGCGACCGTCATTCTCGACCGTCGCGGTCAGGTCCAACCGGGCGCGTTCATTGCGCTGGGCGCTGGCGGTAGCGGCCTTGTCGGCGGCATCGCTGCGCCGTTGCGACCAGTTGAGATAGAGCGTGAGCGCGGCGACGAGCAGGCCCGCCACCGCGACGAACTCCGCCAGGCTCAGCAGGCGACGCCGTGACTTGGCGCGATCGGCCGCTTCGTCGCCAGCCCGGTCGCTCATCGGCCGCCAGCCTCCAGCAACTCCGTGGGCGCAACCAGTTCCCAGCTGCGCGCGATCCGATCCTCGACCAGCGTCCAGTCGATGTCGCCCGACAGAGCGATCTCGCTCCAATGCGGCTCGGTGCCTTCGTCGGCGGTGCAGACATGCACGCCCGACGCGCCTTCCGCGACGCGGACGAATGGCTTACCTTCGACCAGGAACCGGATTTCGCTCGCCTGTGTGTCCTCGGTCGCTCCGGGCAGCAGCATGGCGATGTCGCGGATGCGGGTCAGGGTATCGGTCATCGGCGCACGAACTCCGTCAGGACTTGGGGATAGAGACGATGCTCCTCAACGAGCACACGCGCCGCAAGTGCCGCAGCGTCGTCACCCGGCAGGATCGGGACCTCCGCCTGGCCCAGCACTTCGCCGTCATCCATCTCCTCGATCACGACATGGACCGAGCATCCCGCCGTCGCATCGCCCGCCGCAATGGCGCGCTCATGCGTGTCGAGTCCCTTATAGAGCGGCAGCAGCGAGGGGTGGATGTTGACGATGCGCCCCCGCCACCGCGCGACGAAATCGCCGGACAGCAGCCGCATGTAACCGGCCAGCGCGATCACCTCGACGCCCGCATCGCGCAGAGCCTGGTTGATCGCCGCTTCATAGGCGGGCTTGCCGATGCCCTTGGGCGACAGGGCGAAAGTAGCGATCCCCTGTTCCTTCGCCCAGGCCAGTCCGGCCGCGTCGGGCTTGTCGGAGGCGACGAGGGCGACCTGATAGGCCGCGCCCGCTTCCTTCGACGCCGCCACCAGCGACTGCATGTTGGAACCCCGGCCGGAAATCAGGATGCCGACCTTCACCGGCTGGTCAACCGACATGGGTCGCGGTCCAGTCCGCCTTCGCGCTCCAGGTGCCTGCGGAACCCTTGACGGTGCAGCCGCGCTCACCCGATTCGACCCGGCCGATGGTGACGACCGTCTCGCCCGCCGCACGCAGCGTCTCGGCCACGGCTTCGGCCTGGTCGGCCGCGACGATCACCGCCATGCCGACGCCGCAGTTGAAGGTACGCGCCATTTCCTCGGGCTCGATGCCGCCCTGTGCCTGCAGGAAAGCCATCAGGCGCGGCTGTTCCCAGCCATCGGCATCGACCACGGCATGCGCGCCCTTGGGCAGCACGCGCGGGATGTTTTCCAGCAGGCCGCCGCCGGTGATGTGGGCGAGCCCCTTAATCGAACCCGCCTTGATCGAAGGGAGCAGCGAGCGGACGTAGATTCGAGTCGGAGCCATCAGCGCCTCGATCAGCAGCACGTCCTGATCGAACAGGGCGGGACGATCGAGCTTCCAGCCCTTGTCGGCGGCCAGGCGGCGGACCAGCGAAAAGCCGTTGGAATGGACGCCGGACGAAGCAAGGCCCAGGATCACGTCGCCGTCACCAATGGTCGCACCGGTCAGCACCTGATCGCGCTCGACCGCGCCGACGCAGAAGCCCGCCAGGTCATAGTCGCCCGGCGCATACATGCCCGGCATCTCGGCCGTTTCGCCGCCGATCAGCGCGCAGCCCGCGATACGGCAGCCCTCGGCAATCGAGGCGATCACGCGCTCGGGAACATCGCCTTCCAGCTTGGCGGTCGCGTAATAATCGAGGAAGAACAGGGGCTCGGCCCCCTGCACGACCAGGTCGTTGGCGCACATCGCGACCAGATCGATGCCCACGCCGTCATGGCGGTTATGCTCGATGGCGAGCTTCAACTTGGTGCCGACGCCGTCATTGGCGGCAACCAGCAGCGGGTCCGTGAAACCGGCGGCCTTCAGGTCGAAGAAACCGCCAAAGCCGCCCAGGTCGGCATCGGCCCCCGGCCGTCGTGTCGCCTTGGCGAGCGGGCCGATCGCGCGGACCAGCGCGTTACCTGCGGCGATCGAAACGCCCGCATCGGCATAGGTGTAGGACGCGCCGGTTTCGGCGGGCGAAGGGGTTGGGGACGGCGTGCTATTGTCGGTCATGTTTGCCGGTTAGCGACATCGCGCTTGGATTTCCACGTCTGGTTCGCCAAAAGGCCGCGATGCGTTTGCGTTCGCCCTCCCTGATGTTCGGTCTGGTCGCGCTTGTCGGCCTGTGTGCCGGGGGCGGGGCGGTGCTCGCCCAGATCGAGGGGCCGTCGCGCGGCGTCACGCCCATCGACAATGGCGGGTCCTACGAAGTGACCGGAGTGTCGGTCGACGTCTCGGGCAAGACGGCGGAGGACGCGCGGCTGGGTGGCTGGCGGATCGCGCAGCGCAAGGCCTGGGCGATGCTGGCCCAACGACTGGGGCGGAGCGGCACCGGTGCGTCGGACGGCTTGCTCGATTCGCTGGTCAGCGGAATCGTGGTCGAGAACGAACAGATCGGCCCGACCCGCTATGTCGCCAAGCTGGGCGTGTTGTTCGACCGGGTGCGGGCGGCTTCGGTGCTGGGCGTGTCGGCCTATGCCGATCGCTCGCCGCCGATGCTGGTCATGCCGCTACAGGTGTCGGGCGGCGTGTCGCAGATGTTCGAGGCGCGCACGCCGTGGCAACAGGCCTGGGCGCGGTTCCGCACGGGCAACAGCACGATCGACTATATCCGGCCGTCAGGCACCGGCACCGACCCGTTGCTGCTGAACGTCGGGCAGATCGGCCGCCGTTCGCGCGGATGGTGGCGGACCGTGCTCGATCAATATGGCGCGTCGGACATCCTGATCCCGGTCGTCCATCTTTACCGCCAATGGCCGGGCGGCCCGGTGATCGGCGTGTTCGAGGCGCGGCATGGTCCCGACAACGCGCTGCTGGGTACGATCACCCTGCGAGTCGGGAGCACGGATGGTCTTAACCAGCTGCTCGACACCGGCGTGGCGCGGCTGGACGGACTGTATCAGCGGGCGCTGGCCAGCGGCGCGCTGCACCCCGATTCGTCGCTCACCCCGCCGCCCAAGGCGGAGGCGGTCGTCATCGACGATAGCGCGCCGGGCGAGGAGCCGATCGCGGGACTGGATGCCGCCATCGCATCGTCGGGCGCGGGCATCGCCGTCTCGCTGCAATATGATGCGCCCACCGCCAGCGCGGTGGCCAATGCCGAAAGCCTGGTGCGTACCATTCCCGGCGTGGTCCGGGCCAGCACGACCAGCCTGGCACTGGGCGGCGTATCGATCATGGCGGTGACCTATGACGGTGATCCTGACCAGCTTCGCCGCGCGCTCGAGCAGCGTGGTTTTCAGGTGTCCGGTTCGGGCACGACCTTGCGCATCAGGCGCGCACCCCAGGTGCAGACGCCCGCGCTTCCAACGGATAGTGTGACGACCGGATGAACCAGATGGCGCTGCCGCTGCAATGGCCGGCCGACCCCCGATCCGATGCGTTCCTGATGACCGAGTCCAACCGGTTGGCGGCGCGGATGCTTGATCAATGGGAGGCGTGGCCGACCATGGCCGCGATCCTGACTGGCCCGCGCAAGTCCGGGCGGTCGCTGCTGGCGCGCATCTTCGCCGCGCGGACCGGCGGCACGATCATCGACGATGCCGAGCGGGTGCCGGAGGTTCAGATCTTCCATGCCTGGAACCGGGCACAGGCCGACCGGCTGCCGCTGCTGATCGTCGCCGATGCGCCGCCGCCGCGCTGGGAGGTTAAGCTGCCCGACCTGCGCTCGCGCCTGGCGAACAGCAGCCTGGCCGAGATCGGCGCGCCCGACGACGAGCTTGTCGCAGGGTTGTTCGAGCATCTGTTCGAGCGGCGCGGACTGGATGCGCGACCCGACCTGATCGAATGGTTGACGCTGCGGATCGAGCGTAGTCACCTTTCTGTCATCCGCGCAGTGGATATGCTCGACCAGGGGGCGATGGAACGGCGCGCGCGCTTGTCCATTCCCCTAGCACGATCCACTCTGATCGCGGCTGGCCTGATCGCCGAGCCGTAAGCCCAAGCGAGAAACGATGACCCGTCCTGCTCATATCGCGCAAATGTCCGAACCGGACGACGATCACTTCTCGACCGAGCCGAACGGCCGTTACTTCAATCGCGAACTCTCCTGGCTCGCCTTCAACCGGCGGGTGCTGGAGGAGGCGTGCAACGCCGCCCATCCGCTGCTCGAGCGGCTACGCTTTCTCTCGATCTCGGGATCGAACCTCGACGAGTTCTTTATGGTCCGCGTGGCGGGCCTGAAGGGGCAGCAGGCACAGGATGTCGAGCAGCGCTCGGTCGACGGGCTGACGCCGGGGCAGCAGTTGAGCGGGATCGTGCAAGAGGCCGATCGCCTGATGGAGAGCCAGCAGGAGGTGTGGGGCGACCTGCGTAACCTGCTGGACGAGGCGGGCATCTTCGTCCTGCGTCGCGACGCCATCGACCAGGAAGCCAGCGCATGGCTGGAAAACCATGTCCGCGATCAGGTCTTTCCGATCCTGACCCCGCAGGCACTGGACCCGGCCCATCCCTTCCCATTCATCCCCAACAAGGGTCTGTCGATGATCTTCGACCTGACCCGCGTGTCGGACAAGGCGCCGATTCGCGAACTGGTGATGATCCCGTCCACCATGCCGCGTTTCATCCGCCTGCCGGGCGAGGGATCGCGTTATGTCTCGATCGAGACCATCCTTCGCCGGTTCTCGGGGCTGTTGTTCCCCGGCTATATCGTCAACGGGGCGGCGACCTTCCGCGTGCTGCGCGACAGCGATATCGAGATCGAGGAAGAGGCGGAGGATCTGGTTCGTTACTTCGCAAATGCCATCAAGCGGCGGCGGCGCGGGCGGGTGATCCGGCTGGAGCTGGAAACCGGCATGCCTGACGAGTTGGCCGACGTACTTCGCGACGAACTGGGTGGCTCGGACGCGATCATTACCGAGAGCGGCAACATGCTGGGCATCGGCGATCTGGTGGCGATGGTCGACGAAGATCGCCCCGACCTGAAATTCCCGTCTTACTCCCCGCGTTTCCCGGAGCGTATCCGCGAATTTGCGGGCGATTGCTTCGCCGCGATCAAGGCCAAGGATATCGTCGTCCACCACCCTTATGAGACGTTCGAGGTCGTCATCGCCTTCCTGAAACAGGCGGCAGCGGACCCGGACGTGGTGGCGATCAAGCAGACGCTCTACCGCGCGGGCAAGCAGTCGGCGGTCATCGCCGCGCTGATCGCGGCGGCCGAAGCAGGCAAGTCGGTGACCGCCATCGTCGAGCTGAAGGCGCGCTTCGACGAGGAACAGAACCTCTATTGGGCGTCCGCGCTGGAGCGGGCGGGCGTGCAGGTCGTCTATGGCTTCATCGACTGGAAGACCCATGCCAAGGTGTCGATGGTCGTGCGGCGCGAGGGCAGCGATTTCCGCACCTATTGCCACTTCGGCACGGGCAACTACCACCCGGTCACCGCGCGCATCTATACCGATCTCAGCTTCTTCACCGCCGACCCTATGATCGGGCGCGATGCGGCGCAGATGTTCAACTATATCACCGGCTATGTCGAACCGGTGGCGATGAACCGGGTCAGCCTGTCGCCGCGCGACCTGCGTCACAATCTGATGGCGCTGATCGATGCCGAGATCGCCCATGCCCGTGCGGGGCGTAAGGGCAGCCTGTGGGCCAAGGTCAACTCGCTGGTCGACCCGCAGGTCATCGAAAAGCTGTACGAGGCCAGCGATGCAGGTGTCGAGATCGACCTCATCGTGCGCGGCATCTGCTGTCTGCGGCCCGGCGTGCCGGGCATGTCGGATAATATCCGGGTCAAGTCGGTCGTCGGCCGTTTCCTGGAACATAGCCGCATCTGGGCGTTCGGCGACGGCAAGGTCCTGCCCCACGACTCGGCGAAGGTCTTCATTTCGTCGGCCGACTGGATGCCGCGCAACTTCGATCGCCGGGTCGAATATATGCTGCCCATTCAGAACCCGACCGTGCACGACCAGATTCTGGACCAGGTGATGGTCGCGAACCTGCTCGACAACGAACAGAGCTGGGAGCTGGAGCCGGACGGCAGCTATGTCCGCGACACGCCGGGTGATCGCCCCTTCAACCTGCATCGGTATTTCATGACCAATCCCTCGCTTTCGGGGCGCGGTGCCGCGCTCGACACCAGCAAGGCGGTGCCGACCTTGTCGCTTCGGCGGCAGCGGTGACGGGCGGTCGCTGAAGCATGGCGGTTTCCCGCGCGCCGCGTACGGCGATCATCGATATCGGCTCCAACTCGGTCCGCCTGGTGGTCTATCAGGGCCCGGCGCGCCTTCCCGCCATCTTGTTCAACGAAAAGGTGATGGCGGGGCTGGGGCGCGGGTTGGCGGCGACCGGGGCCATCGATCCGGGCTCGCTGGGAAAGGCACAGGTGGCGCTCGCTCGTTTCGCGAGCCTGGCGCGCGAGATGGGCGTCACGAGCCTGCGGACGGTCGCGACGGCGGCGGTGCGCGATGCGGCCAATGGCGGTGAATTGATCGCGTGCGCCGAGTCGCTGGGGCTAGAGGTCGAACTCCTGTCGGGCGAACAGGAAGCCAAGGCGGCGGGCGAAGGCGTATTGTCGGCCATTCCCGATGCCGACGGCATCGTCGGTGATCTCGGCGGCGGCAGCCTGGAACTGGTGCGGGTTCGCGACGGCGAGGTCGAGGACCGGGTGTCCTTCCCGCTCGGCGTCCTGCGTATCCCGGCGCTGCGCGAAAAAGGGAGCAAGAGTTTCGAGCGGCAGATCGGTCGCCTGATCGAGGATGCGGGTTGGGAGGGTCGGGGCAGGGGCCTGCCCTTTTATCTGGTCGGTGGATCGTGGCGGGCGCTGGCGCGGCTGGACATGACGCTGGCCGACTATCCGCTCCCGATCATCCATCATTACGAGCTGACGCCGACCGACATATTGCGGCTGTCGCGGACCATTCCGCATCTCAGCAAGGCACGGTTGCGCGAAGTGAAGGGGCTATCCTCCAACCGCGCCGCGACGCTGGGCGATGCGACCGCATTGCTGAGCGTGCTGCTCAAGCATCTGGGCAGCAGCACGACGGTCGTCTCCGCCTTCGGCCTGCGCGAGGGGCTGCTCTATGGCGGGCTCGACGCGAAGACCCGTGCGCTCGATCCGTTGATCGTCGCGGCGCGCGAGGAGGGAAGGCTTTTGGGGCGTTTCCCGGAGCATGGCGATCTGCTCGAACAGTGGATCGCGCCGCTGTTTGTAGGCGAGGCCGCGGCCGAAGCACGGTTGCGCCATGCGGCCTGTTTGCTCGCCGATGTCGGTTGGCGCGCCAACCCGGAATTCCGGGCGGAGCGCGGCGTCGAGATCGCCCTTCATGGCAATTGGGTGGGTATTGATGCGGAAGGGCGGGCGATGCTGGCACAAGCGTTGCATACCAGCCTGGGTGGTGGCCTCGACGTGCCTTCGCCATTGGCCGAACTGGCGAGTCCCGCGCAGCTGAAGCTCGCGACGAGCTGGGGCCTCGCCATTCGTCTGGGGCAGCGGTTGAGCGGTGGTCTGGCCGGACCGCTGGAGCGGACCGCTCTAGAACTCGGCGAGACGACGCTGGGCCTTGCCCTCATGAGCGAGGATCGGGGTTTTTACGGCGAGGCGGTCGAACGCCGCCACGCCGCACTGGCCACGGCCCTGGGTAAGACGCCGGCGAGGATTAACCGCACTTGATGCGAGTGATCCGGCCGTTGGCGTCGGTTTCGATGTTCAATCGTTCGGGGCGGAAGTCCATCGTGACGACCGTGCCCGGCGCTATCACCCGCAGCGACGGCGCGCCCGAGGCTTTCAGTGTCTTGGCTCGCTGCGACTCGCGCCAGACCTGACCGACCAGCTTGGCGACCCTGGTGTCGCCGCAGGTGCTGCCCTCGCCAAATGCCGCAGGCTTGGGTGCGAGCGCGCAGGCGGCAAGGCCAGTCAGCGCAATCAAGCCGAGCGCACGCGTCACGCAACCTCCTCGGTATTCCGAACCATCTTAAGCTTGCCGCCCTTCACCACAAAGCCCAGCCGACCTTCTACCAGATCGAGCGCATCGCGCCCGAACTGCTCGAATCGCCAACCTTCCAGAACCGACAGGTCGGATCGAACGCCTGCCGCCAGCATCTCGAGATCGTCGGCGCGGGCGAGAAGGCGAGGGGCCACGTCGATGTCGCGGGCCCGGATCTTCAACAGCAGCTTCAGCAGGTCGGCCACCAATGCGCCTTCGCGACCGAGGCCCGGCTTGCGCTCATCGCGCGCGGGAAGCTCGTCGGCGTCCAGCGGCTGAGCGGCTTCGAGCGCATCCATCAGGCGCGCCCCGATATCGTTACCCGCCCACGTGGCGGACAGGCCGCGGACCTTGGCAAGGTCCGCCTGCTTGCGCGGCGGATGCCCGGCCAGGTCGGCCAGCGTCTCGTCCTTGACGATGCGCCCGCGCGGCAAATCCTTGGCCTGCGCCTCCAGCTCGCGCCAGCGGGCCAACGCCTTCAGGCGGCCGAGCATGTCGGGCTTGCGACCGGAAACACGGACGCGCTTCCAGGCGACATCGGGGTCGTTCGCGTAATGCGCGGGATCGGCCAGCCGTTCCATTTCCTGATCCAGCCACGCGCCGCGCCCGGTCTTGCGCAGACGCTCCAGCATCTTGGGGAAGATCGCGGCCAGATGGGTGACGTCGCCGATCGCATAGTCGACCTGGCGCTGGTCGAGCGGACGACGCGACCAGTCGGTGAAGCGCGCGCCCTTGTCGACCGAAATGCCCAGCCAGCTGTCGACCAGATTGGAGTAACCGATCTGCTCACCCTGGCCCAGCGCCATGGCCGCGATCTGGGTGTCGAACAGGGGATGCGGGGTCTTGCCGGTCAAGTTGTAGATGATCTCGATATCCTGGCCGCCCGCATGGAAGACCTTCAGCACGTCGTCATTGTTGACCAGCAAGTCGAGCAGCGGGGTCATGTCCAGCCCCGGTGCCTTGGGATCGATAGCGGCGGCCTCTTCGGTATCGGCGATCTGGATCAGGCAGAGCTCCGGCCAATAGGTGCTTTCGCGCATGAACTCGGTATCGACCATCACATAGTCGGCTTGCGAGAGGCGGGCGCAGAGATTGGCGAGCGTGGCGCTGTCGGTAATCAACGGATGAACGTGCATCGCATGCACATAGCCCGACCCGCGCGGGTTGACAAAGAGGAACGCGCGCGAAGGCCGTTCGGCCACATTGGGATTGACAAAAAGGGGGCAGGCGGGGAAGCGGCAGCACTTTCCCCCGACGTACAGAGAATGTCCGCCATGCACGCCTATCGTACCCACACCTGCGCCGCGCTGACTGCTGAGGCAGTTGGCGAGACGGTCCGCCTGTCCGGCTGGGTCCATCGCAAGCGCGATCATGGCGGCGTGTTGTTCGTCGATCTGCGCGACCATTATGGCATCACCCAGATCGTGGCGGACAGCGACACGCCCGCGCTCGCCATCCTGGAGAGCGTCCGGGTCGAGTCGGTCGTGACGATCGACGGCGTGGTGAAGGCGCGCTCGGCGGGGACCGTCAATGCCAACCTGGCGACCGGCGAGATCGAGGTGTTCGCACGGGGCGCGACCGTGCTGTCGGCGGCCGAGGAACTGCCGATGCCGGTGGCGGGCGAGCAGGAATATCCCGAGGATATCCGCCTGCGCTACCGCTTCCTCGACCTGCGCCGCGAGACGCTGCACGCCAATATCGTGCGCCGTACGCAGGTGATCTCCGACATGCGTCGTCGCATGGAGGCCGGTGGCTTCACCGAATATTCGACCCCGATCCTGACCGCGTCGTCGCCGGAAGGCGCGCGCGACTTCCTGGTGCCCAGCCGCATCCATCCGGGCAAGTTCTACGCGCTGCCCCAGGCGCCGCAGCAGTATAAGCAGCTGCTGATGGTCGCGGGCTTCGACCGCTACTTCCAGATCGCGCCCTGTTTTCGTGACGAGGACCCGCGCGCCGACCGCCTGCCGGGCGAGTTCTACCAGCTCGACCTGGAAATGAGCTTCGTCACCCAGGAAGAGGTGTGGGAGACGATGGAGCCGGTGATCGGCGGCATCTTCGAGAAGTTCGCCGACGGCCGCACCGTCACGCCGATCGGCCAGTTCCCGCGTATTCCGTACTCGGAGTCGATGCTGAAATACGGCAACGACAAGCCCGACCTGCGCAACCCGCTGATCATCACCGATGTCTCCGAGTATTTCACGTCCTCGGGCTTCGGCCTGTTTGAGAAGATCGTTGGTTCGGGCGGCGTCGTCCGTGCGATCCCGGCGCCCAAGACCGCTGAGAAAAGCCGCAAGTTCTTCGACGAGATGAACGAGTGGGCGCGCGCCGAGGGTCATGCGGGCCTGGGCTATGTCACCCGCAAGGGCGGCGAGTTCGGCGGTCCGATCGCCAAGAACCATGGCACCGAGGGCATGGAAGCCATCTATGCCGCGCTGGGCCTCGGCCCCGATGACGGCCTTTTCTTCGCGGCGGGTAAGGTCGAGGCGGCCGCCAAGCTGGCAGGGCTTGCGCGCACCCGTGTCGCCGAGCAGCTCGGCCTGATCGAAGATGGTGCGTTCCGCCTGTGCTGGATCGTCGACTTCCCCTTCTATGAATGGGACGAGGACGAAAAGAAGGTCGAGTTCGCGCACAACCCCTTCTCGATGCCGCAGGGTGGCATGGAGGCGCTGAACTCCGCCGATCCGCTGTCGCTGAAGGCGTACCAGTATGATCTGGTCTGCAACGGCTTCGAGATCGCGTCGGGCTCGATCCGCAACCAGTCGCCCGAGCTGATGGTCGCGGCATTCGAGAAGGTCGGCCTGTCCAAGGCGGATGTCGAGGAGCGCTTCGGCGGCCTCTACCGCGCGTTCCAGTACGGCGCGCCGCCGCATGGTGGCATGGCCGCCGGTGTCGACCGCATCGTCATGCTGATCTGCGGCGCGCAGAACCTGCGCGAAATCTCGCTGTTCCCGATGAACCAGCGCGCCGAGGACCTGCTGATGGGCGCGCCCAGCCTGCCCAGCAACAAGCAGATGCGGGAACTGTCGCTGCGCTCGACGGCCGAGCCGAAGAAGGATGTGGATCAGGTGGTCGCCGGCTGACCCGGTTTTTCATGGCAAGGAAAAGGGCGGGCGCCGGATGCGGCGTCCGCCCTTTTTTGCGTCTCGAGTCCGGGTCAGGGACCCGGACCGAGTTCTTTATGCCGCAACCAATGCGGGAACGGCGGGCTCGAATTCGCCGCTCTCGTTCATCAGATGCAGGACACCATCGGCGATCGCGAAATAAGCGCCACGCAGGGTCAACGTACCCGCATCCTCACGTTTGGTGACGAACGGGAAGGTCCGCAGGTTAGCGATGGAGGTACGGACCGATTCCAGCTCCATCTCGCGCATCGCATCGGCATCGGCACCATCGCCATGCTTGGAGATGACCTTTTCACGGGCGCCATCGAGCAGGCTGACCCAGTCCGAGACGAAGCCGCCTTCGCCTTGGGGGGCATGCGCGAAACCCTGCGTCAACGCGGCCTTGCAGCCGCCGCATGCACCATGGCCCATGATGACGACATCGGTCACTTCCAGTTGCGTCACCGCGAATTCCAGCGCCGCTGATACGCCGTGATGGCCGCCACCGGTCTCGAACGGGGGCACTAGATTGGCGACGTTGCGCACGACGAAAATCTCGCCGGGCAGCGTGTCGAAGATCTGCGCCGGATCGACGCGGCTGTCCGAGCAGGCGATCACCATCACCTTGGGGCTCTGGCCTTCCTTCAACTCGGCCCAGCGGTCGCGCTGGCGACGCCAATCGGACGTCCGAAAGCGCTGATAGCCATCCACGAGGTCGTTAAAGTCGGTCATTGCTCTCTCTTATCCCATGAAGGAATTTTCGTTCTAGCAGGCCAACCAGACACGGCCGTTTCGGTTCCATATCAAAGTATGTCTGCCGGGTGTTGGCCACGAGCCCGGTAGGCATTGTGTCCGACCCGGTGCATCGCTATTTCGCAACCCATGAACGAGTTGACACCGTTGGCCGCGCCGGCGCGCGCGCGCAAGCCCGACTGGATTCGCGTCAAGGCTCCGACCAGCGCCGGGTTCGCCGCCACGCGCGAACTGATGCGGTCCAAGAGCCTGACGACGGTCTGCGAAGAGGCCGCTTGCCCGAATATCGGCGAATGCTGGTCGAAGAAGCACGCGACCGTCATGATCCTGGGCGACACCTGCACCCGCGCCTGCGCCTTCTGCAACGTGAAGACCGGTATGCCGCGCAAGGTCGACGCGATGGAGCCGCAGAATGTGGCGGACGCCGCCGCGCAGATGGGGCTGAACCATATCGTCGTCACCTCGGTCGACCGCGACGATCTGCCCGATGGCGGTGCGTCGCAGTTCGTGAAGGTGATCCAGGCGCTGCGCCGGACCACGCCCAACACCACGATCGAAATCCTGACCCCGGACTTCCGCAACAAGGCGCAGGCCGCGATCGAGTCGATCGTCGAGGCGCGGCCGGACGTCTACAACCACAATCTGGAGACGGTCCCCCGGCTCTATCCGACGATCCGTCCGGGCGCGCGCTATTACGCATCGCTCCGCCTGCTGGAGAGCGTGAAGCGGCATGATCCGTCGATCTTCACCAAGTCGGGCGTGATGCTGGGCCTGGGCGAAGAGCGGCTGGAGGTCCATCAGGTGATGGACGACATGCGCTCGGCCGATATCGATTTCCTAACCATGGGCCAGTATCTCCAGCCGACGCCGCGCCACGCCAAGGTCGCCGAGTTCGTGACGCCCAAGGCGTTCGACGCCTATGCCGCGATCGCGCGGGCTAAGGGCTTCCTGCTGGTTGCCAGCTCGCCGCTGACCCGTTCGAGCTATCATGCGGGCGACGATTTCGAGCGGCTGCGGGCAGCTCGTGAGGCAAAGCTGGCCACCGCGCGCTGATGCCCAAGCATAGCGAGACGCGGCATCTGCCCTATACGCCGGAGCAGATGTTCGATCTGGTGGCCGATGTCGCCCGCTACCCGGAGTTCCTGCCCTGGGTGTCGGCGATGCGCGTCCGCTCGGACACGCCGACCGAAACGGTGGCCGACATGATCGTCGGCTTCAAGGGGCTGCGCGAGACCTTCACCAGCCGCGTGACCAAGGCGCGGCCGGAATCGATCGACGTCGAGTATCTCGACGGGCCGCTCAAATATTTGCGCAACAACTGGCGTTTCCGGCCCGAGGAACAGGGGTGTGCAGTCGATTTCACCGTCGACTTCGCATTCAAGAACCGGGTGTTCGAGATGCTGGCGGGGCAGGTGTTCGGCACCGCCCTCCGCCGCATGATCGGCGCGTTCGAGGACCGCGCCGCCAAGCTTTACGGCAGCAACAGCTCCAGCGCCAACAGCGCCGCCTGAAGCCGGATCGCCCCGCGACCGATATCGCCGAACTCGTGACGCTCGGCCTTGACCTCTTCCGGGTCGCCGCCGCGTAGCGCCTGGGCGAAGACGACGGTGCCGACCGGCTTCTTCGGGGTGCCGCCGCCAGGCCCGGCCACGCCGGTGATCGCGACCGCGACATCCGCCTCGCTCGCCGCCAATGCCCCCTGCGCCATGCCCCAGGCGGTTGCCGTCGATACCGCGCCAAAGGTTTCGATGACCTCGGCGCTGACGTTCAACATGCTGATCTTGGCTTGGTTGGAATAGGTCACGAACCCGGCCTCGACCACATCCGACGATCCCGGAATTTCGGTCAGCGCTGCCGAGACCAGTCCACCAGTGCAGCTTTCGGCCAGCGCGACGCGCCGACCCGCAGCCCGGTTGGCGACGACCACGCGCTCGGCCAGTTCGATCAGCTCGCGGGGAAGAAGGACGTCCATATCAGTTTCCGTTGGTGCACAGCGGCAGGTCTGGCACGGCCACCTGCCGTCCCCGCGCCTTTTCAGTCTTGAGATATTGCAGCGCGGTCACGACCACGCCTGCCATGTTGCGCGGGGGCAGGGGGGCAAGCTGGGTCACCAGCCGGTCGATGGTGCCGCAATCCTCCAACCCGATCCGCCCGACGATGAACGGCACGAGCAGCGAGGTCAGCAGCGGCCTGGCATAGTCCGACTGAAGCAGCGTATCGATCGCCGGATCGGACAGCTTGACGATCGCTGCCCGTGCGGCGGGCCATGCCTGGTCGGCCGCGCCCTCATATTTCGAGATCAACGAACCGCCGCCCCGGATCAGGCTGGTCGCGGGCAGGCGTGCACCGCACACGCGGCCCGTCTCGCGCAGGATGTCCGGCATGGCGACCAGCGTCATGGCCTCCGCCTCGGGCGCGGTGATGCAGGCTCGCTGGGCCGTCGCCATTTCGGGCGCGAGCAAGGCCGCCAGCGCGGCAATCAGGCCCAGCCGCTTCATGCCGCCGCCCCGCCGGGCAGGCGGACGGTCGCCACGGCCTGGGTCGCGATGCCTTCGCCGCGCCCTGTAAAGCCCAAGCGCTCGGTCGTCGTCGCCTTCAGGCTCACCCGGCTCTGGTCGATGTTCAGCAGTCCGGCGATCCTTTCGACCATGGCGGCGCGGTGCGGGCCGATCTTTGGCGCTTCGCAGATGATGGTCAGGTCGACGAAATCGATCCGGCCGCCCTTGTCGGCAATCAGCTTGGCGGCGTGTTGCAGGAACTGGCCCGACTCGGCACCCTTCCACTGCGGATCGCTGGGGGGGAAGTGGGTCCCGATGTCTCCGGCCGCGATCGTGCCGAGCAGCGCGTCGGTCAGCGCGTGGAGCGCGACGTCGGCGTCGCTATGCCCCGACAGACCCTGATGGTGCGGGATCAGCACGCCGCCCAACCACAATTCTTCGCCATCCTCCAGCCGATGGACGTCATAGCCCATGGCGGTCCGGGTTTCCCAGGTCAGGCGCATATCGGCTCCGGTCATGTCGTCGGGATAGGTGATCTTTTCGAGCATGGCATCGCCCTGCACCAAAGCGACGCGCCCGCCAAGCCGTCGCACCATCTGTGCATCGTCCGTGGCTTCCGCTTCGGCGGGCCAGGCGGCATGGGCGGCGATCACGGCTTGCAGGTGAAAGCCCTGCGGCGTCTGGACGCGAACCACGCCGTCGCGGGGCACGATCTCGCCCAGTACGGCGTCTTCGCCCCTCGCCAGCGTATCGGCGACGGGCAGCACCGGCATGGCACCATCTGCCGAGGCTAACCCTGCCAGTACGCGGTCGATGACCTCGGCCGACAGGAAGGGACGGGCGGCGTCATGGATTAACACCTTGGTCAAGCCCTTCAGCGCCAGATGGCGAAGGCCGCGCGCCACCGACTCGCGACGGCTGGCCCCGCCTGCCTCGATCCAGGCACCTGGCAGGATCGAGGCGGCATGGTCCTGATGATCCTCCGCGACGACGGTCAGGACCGTATCGATCGCCGGATGCGTCGAGAAGGCGACGTGACTCCAGGCCAGCATCGGCCGCCCGCCTAGGTCACGAAACTGTTTTGGCACGCCGCCACCCATCCGGCTGCCGCCGCCCGCCGCGACGATCAATGCGGCGATCTTTCCATCCTGGCTCATGGCGTTCCGCCTAGCGGCTTTTCGGCGAGGCTGCCAATCTTGCCTTTGTGGGGGCCTTGCGATAAGGCGAATGCTTATTTTTCAGGCAGTATGATGCGTAATCTCGCTCCCATCCAGGTCGGTCCGGTGACGATCGACAGCCCCGTTGTGCTGGCACCGATGACCGGTGTCACCGACATGCCCTTCCGCACGCTCGTCCGCCGCTATGGCTCGGGCCTGAACGTCACCGAGATGATCGCCAGCCAGGCCGCGATCCGCGAGACGCGCCAGTCGATCCAGAAGGCCGCCTGGCACCCGCTGGAGGAGCCGGTGTCGATGCAGCTGGTCGGCTGCACCCCCTATGAAATGGGAGAGGCGGCCAAGCTGAACGCCGATCGTGGGGCCGCGATCATCGACATCAACATGGGCTGCCCGGTGCGCAAGGTCGTCAACGGTGATGCAGGCTCGGCCCTGATGCGCGACTTGAAGCTGGCCTCGGCGATCATCGAGGCGACGGTGAAGGCGGTCGACGTGCCCGTGACACTGAAGATGCGGATGGGCTGGTGCCATGACAGCCTG
Organism: Sphingomonas sanguinis; assembly: GCF_001476905.1. Taxonomy (GTDB): domain Bacteria; phylum Pseudomonadota; class Alphaproteobacteria; order Sphingomonadales; family Sphingomonadaceae; genus Sphingomonas; species Sphingomonas sanguinis_B. Next base: position 96,170 of record NZ_LDTE01000001.1, read on the forward strand.
AACGCGCCCGAGCTGTCGCGCATCGCCGAGGATATCGGGGTCAAGATGATCACCGTCCATGGCCGTACCCGCAACCAGATGTACAAGGGCAGCGCGGACTGGGCGTTCATCCGCAACGTCAAGGATGCGGTGTCAATTCCGGTGATCGCCAATGGCGATATCTGCTCGATCGACGATGCCGATGCAGCGCTCGACCAGTCGGGCGCCGACGGCGTCATGATCGGGCGGGGCGCCTATGGCCGTCCCTGGCTGCTCGGGCAGGTGATGCACTGGTTCGCCACCGGCGAACGGCGTGCGGACCCGGCTCTCGACGAGCAATATCGCGCCGTGACCGAACATTATGACGCGATGCTGGAGCATTACGGCACCGAGACCGGCGTCAACATGGCCCGCAAGCATATCGGCTGGTACACGCGCGGCCTGCACGGTTCTGCCGAATTTCGCAACACGGTAAACCACGAAGCTAGCGCCGAGCGGGTCAAGGCGATGCTGTACGATTTCTACATGCCGCAGATCGAGCTTGCAGCGGCTGCCTGATCCGGCAGGGCGCGGTCGCCCTGGGTTCGGGGCGATGTTCGCCGCCTTGCCCGTCGCAATTGTGGTGGTCGACCCCGACAATCGCATCGCCCATGCCAATGCGCTGGCCGAACAGCTGCTGAACCTGTCCGAGCGGCTGATGGTCGGACAGCCGCTCGCCGCGATCCTTCCGCCACCCGACGCGCCGCGCAGCCGGGACGGCCATGGCTTCGCGGTGTACGATACCGTCATCGCTACACCGCACGGACCCAAGATCCGGGTCGACTTCGTCGAGGCGCAGATCCCGGACTATCCCGGCTGGCATGCGATCACATTGCACAGCGCGGGGCCGTCTCGACGGCTCGGCCATGCATCCGAGCGCAGCGCGGGCGCGCGGGCGGCAGTGGGAGCAGCCGCCATGCTGGCGCATGAGATCAAGAACCCGCTGTCGGGCATTCGCGGCGCGGCGCAATTGCTCAATGGCGGCGAATTGACGACGCTGATTACGACCGAGGTCGACCGCATCGCCGCGCTGATCGACCGGATGCAGGATTTTAGCGATACCAGGCCCTTGCCGCTGGCATCGGAGAATATCTATCCGCTGCTCGCCCATGCGCGGGGGGTCGCGCTGGCGGGTTTTGCGCGCGGGGTTCCGGTCGAGGAACGGTTCGATCCCTCGCTGCCGCCCGCCCGGATCAACCGTGATGCGCTACTTCAGATCGTCATCAACCTGCTGAAAAACGCCCGCGAGGCCGTGCGGGAGGTGCGTAATCCGCGCATCGTCATCACTACCGCCTATCGCCACGGCATGTCGGTCAGCACCGGCGAAGGCCGACCCCGCCTGCCACTGCCCATCGAAATCTGCGTCATCGACAATGGGCCGGGTGCGCCGGCCGATATCGCCGACCATCTGTTCGACCCCTTTGTTTCGGGGCGCCGCGAAGGGCAGGGGCTGGGCCTCGCGCTCGTCGACAAGCTGGTCCGCGACATGAGCGGTATCATCCAATATGCGAGAGAGGGTTCGCCCGAAATGACCGTATTCCGTCTGCTGCTGCCCAGGGCCCAGGCATGAGCCACGTCCTGGTGGTGGATGACGACGCCGCGATCCGTACCGTCGTCGGGCAGGCGTTGCGCCGGGCTGGGCATGAGGTGACGGCGGTCGAGACGCTGGCGCGACTGGACCGCGTGCTGGCGGGCGGCGCGCCGGACGTGCTGGTGACCGATGTCATCCTGCCCGATGGCGACGGCATCGATCACATCCGGGGCGTGGCGGAGCGTTTCCCTGCGCTGCCCATCATCATCCTGTCGGCGCAAAACACGCTGACCACCGCCGTCCGGGCGGCGGAGGTCGGGGCCTATGAATATCTGCCCAAGCCCTTCGATCTCGACGCATTGACCCAGGCGGTGGCGGGCGCGCTGGCGCGGGGCGGTGTGCTGGTCGAGGACGGCCTGGGCGAGGATGACCGCGCCCTGCCGCTGATCGGCCGGTCGCAGGCGATGCAGGGCGTGTACCGGGTCATCGCGCGCGTGGTGTCGACCGACCTCACCGTGCTGGTCTCGGGCGAATCCGGCACCGGCAAGGAACTGGTCGCCCGTGCCATCCACGACCTGGGCCCCCGCCGCGCCGCGCCCTTCGTGGCGATCAACATGGCCGCCATCCCGCGTGAGCTGATCGAGGCCGAGCTGTTCGGGCATGAGCGCGGAGCCTTTACCGGCGCGGCGCAGCGCAATGCGGGACGCTTCGAGCAGGCGGCGGGCGGCACGCTCTTCCTGGACGAGATCGGCGATATGCCGATGGAGGCGCAGACGCGATTGCTGCGTGTCCTGCAATCCGGCGAGTTCACGACGGTGGGCGGCGCGCGGACGATCCGCACCGATGTCCGCATCGTCGCCGCGACCAATCGCGACCTCAGCCAACAGGTTGCCTCGGGCCAGTTTCGCGAAGACCTATTCTACCGCCTGAACGTCGTGCCGATCGCCTTGCCCGCGCTGCGCGAACGGCGGCAGGACATTCCATTGCTCGCTCGCCATTTCCTGGAAAATGCCGCGCTTCAGGGGCTTCCCCGGCGTCGGATCGACGCCCATGCGCTTGATGTGCTCGTCGCGCACGACTGGCCCGGCAATGTCCGCGAGCTGGAGAATATGATGCGGCGCCTGGCCGTGTTGGCGCGCGATGAAGTGATCGACGCCGATGCGGTACGCATCATGCTGGGAGAGGCGCGCTCGTTCCTTGTCCAGCAGAGCGATGGCGGCGCCGGGGGTGATCTGAGTGCGGCCGTCCATGCCTATCTGACCCGGCTGGCGACGACACAGCCACACGCGCTGGACGATGGGACGCTCTATGATCGGATCATCGGCGAGGTCGAGCGGCCCCTGATCGAGGCGATGCTGGCACGGCATGGCGGCAATCAGCTGCGCACCGCGCGCGCCATGGGCATCAATCGCAATACGCTGCGCAAGCGGCTCGACAGCTTGAACATCCCGGTCAGCGGCGACGACGATGCGGGATAAGGGCTGACATTATTTTCACGAATTGTGTCTTGCAGGACACGCTTCACGTTGTACGATTGCAACGATGTTGGCGTTCCTGAAGCCTGCTGGACCTGCCGAACCACCGCGATCCCGTTTCGCGGTGACCCCGGCGATGGAGATCGCGGTCATCATCGGCGCCGTGGCCGTCGCGATGGGTACCTATGTCTTCATCGACAGTCGCCATGATACACAAGGACTGATCGCGCCTCCGGTCATGGCGGCCTTGCTGGCGCTGAACTTGGTGCCGGGCGTTCTGCTTCTGATGTTGCTAGGGCGGCGTGTTGCGATGCGCCGTGCGGATGAGTCTCCGGTCGGCGGGGGTGGACGGCTGCATGTCCGGCTGGTCGCGATCTTCTCGCTGACCGCCAGTATTCCCATCCTATTGACCGTCGTCACGGCCTCGGTGCTGTTCCAATCCTCGGCGGAGTTCTGGATTTCCGACCGTGCGCGCAAGGCGTTCGGCGACGCGATGGATATCGCCCGCCAGTCGCAGCAGCAGATCATCGAGCGCTGGGTCAAGGGCGCGGGCGCGATGTCGGGCGACCTCGGTCGCAACCTTCCGGTCCTCAAGGAAAATCGCGAGGAATTTCACCAATATCTCGGATCGCAGATGCTGGTGCGTGAATTGGAAGAGGCGGTACTCTTCTCCTATGACCCGAAGCAGGGTTTCAAATTCTACGACTATGTCTTTCCGCCGTCGGACTCGAAGTTCCGCGAACTGGTGACCCCGGACATGGTGCAGCAGGCCCAGCGCGCCAACCGACCGGAAGTCGGCATCAACGAGCGCCGCGTCTGGGTGGTCACTCCCCTCCCCAATAGCAAGGGGATCATGTTGTATGTCGGCACCGGCGTGAATGCCGACTTCCTCAGCAAGCAGCATTTTGCGGCCGAGGACGTGTTCGACGATTATCGCGCGCTTCAAGGTCGCGCCCGATCGCTCCAACTCAAGTTCAACCTCGTCCTGTTCGCGATCGCCCTGCTGATCGTCGGCATTGCCGTCTGGATCGCGCTGGCCGTCGCCGACCGGCTTGTCCGGCCGGTTGGCGAACTGGTCGAAGCGGCACGGCGGATCGCGGGCGGCGATCTGACGGCGCGAGTGCCCGATCCGCGCACCCGGGACGAAGTTGGCACGCTGGCCAACGCCTTTAACCAGATGACCGGCCAGCTCGAGCGCCAGAACACGCAGCTGGTCACCGCCAATGCGCAGCTCGACAACCGCCGTGCCCTGATCGAGGCGGTGATGGCGGGCGTATCGGCGGGCGTCATGGCGGTGGGGCGCGATCGGTGTATTCGTATCGCGAACAACTCGGCCGACCTGCTGCTGGGAGCGGATCACGATGGCCTGGTGGGCCGCAAGCTGGCCGAGGTCGCGCCCGAGCTCGACGATTTGCTGGACCAGGGGCGCCGCGAAGCGACCGTGCAGGTCGCGTTGCATGGTGACATGCGGACGCTGGCGGTGCGGATCGCGCAGACCGGCGATGGCCCCATCCTGACCTTCGACGACATTACCCAGCAATTGCTCGACCAGCGGCGCGCGGCTTGGTCCGACGTTGCCCGGCGCATCGCGCATGAGATCAAGAACCCGCTGACGCCCATCCAGCTGGCGGCCGAGCGTCTCCAGCGGCGCTATGGCAAGATCATCGGGCCGGAGGACGAAACGTTCGGACGCCTGACCGAAACCATCGTCCGCCAGGTCGGCGACCTGCGCCGCATGGTCGACGAATTCTCGTCCTTCGCGCGTATGCCCAAGCCCGTGTTCCGCGAAGAAGCGATCGCCGATATCTGCGCGCAGGCCATGTTCCTGCATGAAGTTGCGCACCCGGACGTGACCTTCCAGCTGGACCAGGAAGAGTCCGCGCCGACCTTGGTCTGCGACCGGCGGCAGATGAGCCAGGCGCTGACCAACATCGTCAAGAATGCCGTCGAAGCCATTGAATCCCGGCCCGAAGGCATGAAGGGCGGCAAGGTCGTGATGACCGTCGGCCAGCAGGCGACGATGGTGACCATCACGGTTTCCGACAACGGCATCGGCCTGCCGCCCGAGCGCGATAGGATCATCGAGCCTTATATGACGACCCGCGCGCGGGGCACTGGCCTGGGCCTCGCCATCGTCAACAAGATCATTGAGGAACATGCCGGCACGATCGGCTTTTCCGACAATCCCACCGGTGGCACCATCGTGTCGATGATGTTCGATGCCGGTGCTCTCGCGGCGCTGGATCAGGGCGGCGCCGAACCCGAACTGGCTGGGGAGGGCCAGCTCACTGCTTTGACTCGTACCCGGACGTAAAAGATCATGGCTTTGGACATCCTCGTCGTCGACGACGAACTTGATATCCGCGAACTCGTCGCGGGCGTGCTGGAAGACGAGGGTTATGACGCCCGCGTCGCGGCGGACAGCGATGCCGCGCTGGAGGCCGTGGCGGTGCGCCGTCCGTCGCTGGTGCTGCTCGACGTCTGGTTGCAGGGGTCGAAGCTCGACGGGCTGGAACTGCTCGACGAGATCAAGCGCCGCGATCCTTCCATCCCGGTGCTGGTCATTTCGGGGCATGGCAATCTCGACACCGCCGTCGCCGCGATCCGCAAGGGGGCGGCCGATTTCATCGAAAAGCCGTTCGAGGCCGAACGCCTGCTCCTGATGGTCGGCCGGGCGACTGAGACCGAGCGGCTGCGGCGCGAGAACGCCTCGTTGCGCGCCTCGGCCGGGCGCGAGACCGATCTGACCGGATCGTCGAGCGCGATCAACGGCATCCGCGCCACCCTGAAGCGCGTGGCGGCGACGGGCAGCCGGGTGCTGATCATGGGCGCGGCGGGTGTCGGCAAGGAAGTCGCCGCGCGGCTCCTCCACGGCTGGAGTAACCGGGCGGACGCCCCCTTCGTGGTGGTCAGCGCCGCGCGGATGACGCCCGAGCGGGTCGAGGAGGAATTGTTCGGTGTGGAGGAGGGGGGGGACCTCGTTCGCACCGGCCTTCTCGAACAGGCGCATGGCGGCACGCTATTCCTGGACGAAATTGCCGATATGCCGATCGCAACCCAGGCGCGTATCCTGCGCGTGCTGACCGATCAGAGCTTTACGCGCGTCGGCGGTACGCGCGTCGTCAAGGTCGATGTCCGCGTCGTTTCCGCTACCGCGCGAGACCTGACCCAGGAAATCGCCGAGGGGCGTTTCCGCGAAGACCTGTATTACCGCCTCAATGTCGTGCCGGTGACCATCCCGTCGCTGGCCGAGCGGCGCGAGGACATTCCGCCGCTGGTCGAGCATTTCATGGCGCATTATGCGACCGAGCGGCGCGTGCGCACGCCCGAGATCGCACCCGATGCGATGGTGGCGATGCAATCCTATGACTGGCCGGGCAATGTCCGCCAGCTGCGCAATGTCGTGGAACGAACGATCATCCTGGCACCGGGCGACCGGGTCGGGCGTATCGACCTCGACCTGCTGCCCGCCGAAGTGCTGGGTGAGGGGGCCGATATGGGCGGAACGGGCGCGACTGCGATCATGGGCGCACCGTTGCGCGAAGCGCGCGAAAGCTGGGAGCGGGAGTATCTGCGGGTGCAGATCCGGCGCTTCTCCGGCAATATCTCGCGCACTGCCAGCTTCATCGGCATGGAGCGCTCGGCGTTGCACCGCAAGTTGAAGCTGCTGGGCATCAGCGAAACGCGCGAGGATTGATCGAAGGGGCGGGCGGTCCCTCTGGACGAACGCCTCTCGAAATCTTAGATGTTGGCGGTGCCCGGTCCACGGGCGCATCTCCGACGCCGGGAAACGGCGCTAATCGCGGGCACGGACCCGCCAAGAACAAGGGCTTTCCCATGGCCGACAAATCGGGTTCGCTGCAGGACCTGTTTCTGAATGCACTGCGCCGCTCCAAGGCGCCGGTGACCATGTTCCTCGTCAAGGGCGTCAAGCTCCAGGGTATCGTCACCTGGTTCGACAATTTCTCGGTGCTGCTGCGCCGCGACGGCCAGTCGCAGCTGATCTACAAGCACGCCATTTCCACCATCATGCCCTCGGGCCCGCTGGACGTCGCCGCGATCGTCGACGGGGTGAACGAGCAGCAGCGCAAGAACCCGCTTTTGCAGGAAATCTTCCTGAACGCGGTTCGCAAGTCCGAAGATCCGGTGACCATGTTCCTCATCAACGGCGTGATGCTGCAGGGGCAGATTGCAGGCTTCGACCTGTTCTGCATGCTGCTCCAGCGCGAAGGCATGGCGCAGCTCGTCTACAAGCACGCCGTGTCGACCATTCAGCCCGCCCGCCCGCTGAACCTGGCCGAAGAGCAGGCCGGATCGGCCGAGGATTGAGCACGGGTTTCGATCGTGACCGCGGCGAATTCGCGCGCGGTGCGCGCACGGTTATCGTCCTGCCCGATCAGGGCGATGCCGCGCGTGATGCGGAGGCGCGTCTTGAGGAAACCGCTGGGCTCGCCATGGCGATCGGGCTCGACGTGGTCGAGCGTATCGCCCTTCGCGTCCGCGCGCCCAAGCCTGCCACGCTGATCGGCAGCGGCCAGGTCGAGCAGGTCGCGCAACAGGTGCGGATGGAGGAAGCGCAGCTCGTCGTGTTCGACGCTGCGCTGACCCCGGTGCAGCAGCGCAATCTGGAAACCGCGCTGGAGGCCAAGGTCATCGACCGGACCGGCCTGATCCTCGAAATCTTCGGCGAGCGTGCCGCGACGGCCGAGGGCCGGTTGCAGGTCGAACTCGCCCATCTCGATTATCAGGCGGGCCGGCTGGTCCGCAGCTGGACCCACTTGGAACGCCAGCGCGGCGGATTCGGCTTCCTGGGTGGGCCGGGTGAAACCCAGATCGAGGCCGACCGGCGCATGATCCGCGACCGCATGGCGCGGCTGCGGCGGGAGTTGGATCAGGTCAGCCGGACGCGTGGTCTTCACCGCGAACGTCGTCAGCGGGCACCCTGGCCGGTGATCGCGCTGGTCGGTTATACCAACGCCGGAAAGTCCACGCTTTTCAATCGCCTGACGGGCGCTCATGTCACGGCGAAGGACCTGCTTTTCGCCACGCTCGACCCAACGCTGCGCCAGATCCAGTTGCCCGGCATCGACAAGGCGATCCTGTCAGATACGGTGGGCTTCGTTTCCGACCTGCCGACTCAATTGGTTGCCGCCTTCAAGGCCACGCTGGAAGAGGTCGTTTCCGCCGACCTGCTGATCCATGTTCGTGACATCGCGCATCCCGATACTGAGGCGCAGCGTGCCGACGTCGAGGCGGTGCTGACCGAAATCGGCGTCGATCCCGAAACCCCGCGGTTCGAGGCGTGGAACAAGGTCGATCTGATCGATGGCGATCACCGCGAGGACGTGCTGGTCGAGGCGGCGCGGCGCCCGAATATCGTTGCGCTATCCGCCATGACGGGGGAGGGCGTGGACGACCTGATCGAACAGGTTGCCGCCGCGCTGACCTCCGGCCATCGTCGTTATCGCATCGCGCTGGATGCCGGTGACGGGGCGGGGGCCGCCTGGCTCCACGCGCATGGCGAGGTGCTGGATCAGGTGATCGAGGGGGAACAGGCGGTCTATGACGTCCGCCTGTCCGAACCGGATTACGAGCGGTTCAACCGCCGCGACGTTTGACGTCCTGCCAGAGGGCTTCCTTCGCTTCCAAGTCGAGGGCGGAGAAGCCTTCACCGGCGATCTCCTCCATGCCCCGGAAGCGGCGCTCGAACTTCAGATTGGCGTTGCGCAGCGCGGCTTCGGCATCGACGCCCCGGTGACGGGCCCAATTCACGATGGCGAATAGCAGGTCGCCGAACTCTTCTTCCAGCGTATCGGGCGTGGCTTCGACGATCTCCTGGATTTCCTCGTCGATCTTGGCGCGCGGGCCAACCTCGTCGGGCCAGTCGAAGCCGACCCGCGCCGCCCGGTTCTGGAGCTTTTCCGCCCGCATCAGCGCGGGCAGACCGAGCGCCACACCGTCGAGCGTCCCACCGGCGGCCTTGGCACGGCGTTCCTCGGCCTTGATCTGCTCCCACAGATGATGGCCGCCCTCGGCCACATCACCGAAGATATGCGGGTGGCGCCGCTCCATCTTATCGCTGATCGCGGTCACGACATCCGGGAAGGCAAAATGCCCCATATCCTGAGCAATCTGCGCGTGGAAGACGACCTGTAGCAGCAGGTCGCCCAGTTCGTCCTTGAGATCGGCCATGTCGTCGCGTGCGATCGCGTCGGCGACTTCATGCGCTTCCTCGATCGTATAGGGCGCGATCGTCTCGAAGCTCTGCGCCACATCCCATTCACAACCGTTCTGGGGGTCGCGAAGGCGCTTCATGATGGTCAGCAGGCGCTCCAACACCGATCTCCTTGCATTTGATAATATATATTATGTAAAAATAAGTCAGTCTGGCGGGTTGAGGGTCAGGATACCCTGCTCGACCCGCCAGGCGCGCAGACGGCTCAACACGTTCATGCCGATGATGTCCTGATCGCCAAATGCCGGTGATACGTCCGCACCAACATCGTCCAGAATGACCGATCCGATGCCGAGCTTTGCAACCGTAACATGGTCCGCCGTGGCCGGGCCGTTGGCCGTGTCGATCAGGCTGCCGAAAGGACTTTGCGTCAGATCCAGTCCGGCCGCCCGCGCCGTGGCCACCGATAAGGCCGTTGTGGTGGCGCCGCTGTCGATCATCATGCGCCGCTCGATACCGTTGATGCGGACATTGGCCCAGTAATGGCCGTCCGGGCCGATCGGAATCCGCGCGGTGCCGGCCGACACTTTCGAACTCGGCCACCAGCCCGTAAGACGATCGCGCTGGGCGATGATCAGGAACATGGCGCCGAATATCCCGATCCAGATCAACGCCATGCGCATGGTCTGGCGGATGGGAATGCGCCGGGCCAGCAAGGCGCTGAGCGGCAATATCAGGATCAGGCCATAAAAGACGATGTCCATGGCCCGGTCGGTGCTCACGGGATCAGCTCCATCCCATCATAGGCGGGCTCGACCCCTTCGGGCAGTTCGCGGCAGAGCGTTGCATAATCCATCGACTGGTCCATGTGGATCAGCACGGTGCGGCGCGGCTTCAGCATCTCCACCCAGTGCAGCACGGATGGCAGGTCGGCATGAGCCGGATGCGGATGACGACGCAGGGCATCGACGATCCAGATATCGAGATCGCGATACAGATCGGCCATGTCGGGCGTCAGGTCATGAAAATCCGTGGCATAGCCGATGCTCTTGCGATCGCATTCGAAGCGAAAACCTGCCGACAGAATGCGGCCATGCGGCTGGTCGACGGTACGCACCCGCACGCCGCCGATCGTCATGTCGTCTTCCAGCATCGCCATGGTCGCGGTCGGCGGATAGCCGGTCTTTCCGCGAAACACATAACCGAAGCGGCTTTCCAACGATGCGGCCGTGGCGGGGCGCGCATAGCCCGACACCGGCTGGCCCAGGGCATGAAAGATCTGCCGCACATCGTCGATGCCATGGCAATGATCGGCATGGTCGTGCGTCCAGAGGATCGCATCCACCGTGGCGACCTCGGCGGCCAGCAGCTGTTCACGCATATCCGGGCCGGTATCGATCAGGATACGCGTGTCGTCATGCTCGACCAGCGCCGACATGCGCATCCGCCGGTTGCGCGGCTCGCCGGGGTCGCACGCGCCCCAGTCATTGCCGATCCGGGGAACGCCGGACGACGTACCGCAACCGAGGATGCAAATTTTCACGCGCGCGTCTTCGCGAACAGCCGGTGGAAATTCTCGGCGGTCGCGGTGGTCAACTGCTCGACCGTTTCGCCGCGCAGCTCTGCCAGGAACTTGGCGGTGTCGGCGACGAAGGACGGCTCCCCGGTCTTGCCGCGATGGGGCACGGGCGCCAGGAACGGAGCATCGGTCTCGACCAGCAGCCGGTCGAGCGGCAGGCGCGCGGCGGTGTCCTGCAAATCCTTCGCGCTCTTGAAGGTCACGATACCCGAAATGGATATATAAAAGCCTAATGCCAAGGCCTTATCGGCAAATGCTCCACTGGCGGTGAAACAGTGGATGACGCCTGGATAGGCCCCCTTCCCCATTTCCTCGGCCAGGATCGCGGCGGTATCGCCTTCGGCATCCCGGGTGTGGACGATCAGCGGTAGGCCGGTCTCGCGACATGCCGCGATATGGGCGCGAAAGCTTGCCTGTTGCCGTTCGCGGTCGCTGTGATCGTAATAATAGTCGAGGCCACTCTCCCCAATGCCGACGACGCGCGGGTGGCGGGCGCGTTCGACCAGCTTGGCGGTGTCGATATGGGGATGAGCATCCGCCTCATGCGGGTGAATGCCGACTGTGGCCCAGACATCCGGCTCACGCTCGGCAGTGGCGATGACCGCATCCCATTCGCTTTCGCGCGTGGAGATGTTGAGCATCGCGGTGACGCCCCGATCCCGTGCCCGCGCGAGCATCCCGGCCTGATCTTCGATCAAGCCCTTGTAATTCAGATGGCAATGGCTGTCGGCGAGCATCAGGCGTCGGCCTCGACCGGGATTTCCAGGCGCGGAAAAGCCGGGGTCGGCGCGGCCAGCGGCGTACCGTTCACCGCGCGGCGGGCGTACCAGCCATCATCGTCGATCGCGGCGTGATCCCGCTCCTCGGCCCCCAGCGTGTCGAGGACGAGCCCTGCCCCGCGCGGCGTGACGGGCAGGATCGCAATGGCGAGCATACGGATCGCGCGGACGAGCGTGCCGAGCACAGCGTGCATCCGCTCGGGGTCGGTCTTGCGCAGCGACCAGGGGGCCTGCACATCGATATACTGGTTGCAGGCATAGACGCCGCGCATCCACGCTTCGATCCCCTGGCTGAGCGCCAGATCGCCGAACGCCGCTTTCAGGCCCGCGCAGGCCACGACGACCTCCTCCAACAGCATCGCATCGGCCGGATCGCTCCGTCCCGCCTCGGGGAGTGCGCCACCCAGATTCTTGGCGATGAACGACAGGGTGCGCTGCGCCAGATTGCCGAAGCTGTTGGCGAGTTCCGCGTTGACGCGGGTGACGATCGCCTCGGCCGAATAGGAGCCGTCCTGACCAAAGCTCACCTCGCGCAGGAAGAAATAGCGCAGCGCGTCGACGCCGAACGCATCGGCCAGGCCCATCGGGTCGACGACATTGCCGACCGACTTGGACATCTTCTCGCCCCGGTGGAGCAGGAAGCCGTGCCCGAACACTGATTGGGGCAAAGGCAAGTCCGCCGACATCAGGAAGGCGGGCCAATAGACAGTGTGGAACCGAACGATGTCCTTGCCGATCAGGTGCAGATTGGCGGGCCAGAAGCGCGCTAGATCGCTATCCTTGTTCGGATAGCCGGTGCCGGTCAGGTAGTTGGTCAGCGCGTCGACCCAGACATACATGACATGGCCGGGGCTGTCCGGCACCGGCACGCCCCAGTCGAAGCTGGTCCGCGAGACCGACAGGTCGGACAGGCCGCCCTCGACGAAGCGCATCACCTCGTTGCGGCGGCTTTCCGGACGGATGAATTCGGGATTGTCGCGGTACAGGTCGAGGAGCGGCTGCTGATATTTGGACAGGCGGAAGAACCAGGTTTCCTCGGCCGTCCACTCGACCGGCGTGCCCTGCGGCGACAGCTTGGTGCCGTCCTCGGCGGTCGTCAGTTCGCCCTCGTCGTAAAAGGCTTCGTCGCGGACCGAATACCAGCCCTCATAGCGGTCGAGGTATAGATCGCCCTTGTCCTGCATCGCCTTCCAGATCGCTTGGCTGGCGGCATAGTGATCGGTGTCAACCGTGCGGATGAACCGGTCGTAGGAAATCTCAAGACGGTCCGCCATCACATGGAAATGGCTTGACATTTCGTCGGCGAATTCGCGTGTCGGGATGCCACGGGCGCGCGCCGCCTGGGCCATCTTCAGCCCATGCTCATCGGTGCCCGTCTGGAACAGGACATCCCGGCCCGCCTGACGCTGGAACCGGGCGATGACGTCGGCCGCCACCATCTCATAGGCATGGCCGATATGCGGGCGGCCATTGGGGTAGTGGATGGCGGTGGTGATATAGAATGGATCGGCCATGGCCGGTCCCTAGAACATCCCCTCGCGCAGGTGAAGCCCGGCTTAGCCACGAAGGCTCCAGGCCAGCCACAGCCAGCCACCGATCAGGATCGTACCCCCGATCGGTGTGATCGCCCCCAACCAGCGCGGCGCGCCGAAGGCCATGGCGTAGAGCGTACCCGCAAAGATCGCCGCCCCGATGACGAAGGCCCAGGCGACGCCGCGCGCCTCCATCCGAAGCGCGACGAGCGCGGCGACCGCATGGATCAGTTGATAGTGGCCGCCGGTACGCAGCCATTCGACCGCCGCGCCTTCCGCCCGGTGTGCGCCGAACGCCCCGGCGGCGATCGCCATCGCACCCGATAACGCGGCCAAGATCGCCACCCATCCCATGGTTCAGCCCTTTCGCTCGTCCTGCGTGATCATCCGGTCACTCGCCGCGTGCAGGTCTCCGGCTGCGGCCTGGGCAGCCAGCCTTTCCTTGTCGCGGGCCCGGTACATCGTCTCGACCCGGTCGATTTCGGCCTCGTCGACTTCCAGGCTGCCCAGGGCCAGCCGGGCCATCTTCACCGCCGACTCCAGAACCTCGCGGACGACATATCGCGCCGGTCCGCCCTTCAGGCGCAGGACGGCGCGGCGGTCATAGGCGCGGACGAACAGCGCGGCATTGGGGAAGGCGGCGTGGACGCTTTCCAGAAATTCCAGCGTGATCTGATCCTCGTCGAGGCAGAACAGGATCAACTCCGCCTCGGCCGCGCCCGCCTGTCGCAACAGGTCGAGCCGGGTGCCGTCGCCATAATAGACCTTGGCCCCGAAGGACGCGGCGATGTCGATCATCTCGATATCGCGGTCGATCAGCGTGACGGGCACGTCGCTGGCGATCAGCATCTGGGCGACAGTCTGGCCGAAACGGCCATAGCCGACGATCAATGCGTTGGCACCATCGGTCATCGGCCCCTCGCGTTGGCCGCCGCGGGTGATGACCGGCTCCTCACGGATACGCCTTGTGGCGGCCATCAGGAACGGCGTCGTCGCCATCGACACGGTGATGATCGCGCCGAACAGGCTCGCGGCTTCGGGTGCGATCAGATAACCCGCCTGGGCCTGGGCGAACAGAACGAAGCCGAACTCGCCGCCCTGGCTCATCAGCAGCCCGAGCGCGAAGGCGGAACGCCAGTTCATCTTGAACGCCAGGCCGATCAGCATGATGACCAGCGTCTTGGTCGCGATCAGCGCCAGGGCCATCACCGCGACGAAGAGCGGCCGCTCGGCAATGGCGGGCAGGTTCAGCATCATGCCGACCGCCAGGAAGAACAGACCAAGCAGGATCGAGCGGAACGGCTCGACATCCGCCTCCAACTCATGGCGATAGGGGCTGTCGGCAAGCATGACGCCCGCGATGAATGCGCCGAGCGCCGTCGACAGGCCGAGCAACTCCATCACCGCCGCGCTGGCGATGACCGTGAACAGTCCGGCGAAGACGAACATCTCGCGCTCGCCCATATTGCCAATCAGGCGGAACAAGGGGCGCAGCAAAAAGCGTCCGGCCACGATCAGGCCGATGATCGCGCCGATGGTCTCCAACGCCAATATCCAGCCCGGCGGGCCGGTGTGGTCCGCCGGATTGCGCGACATGGCCGCCACGATGGTGATTAGCGGGACGATGGACAGATCCTGGAAAAGCAGGATCGAGAAAGCGCGCTCTCCAAAGGGCGTGCGCATCCGCCCCGAGGATTGCAGCATCGGCAGGACCTGCGCGGTAGACGACAGCGCCAGTGGCAACCCCAGCGCCAGCGCGGCCTCCAGCGAGAAATGCGCCAGGAGGACGATGCCGGTGATGGCCAGGCCACAGGCCGCGACTTGGATCAGGCCGAGCCCGAAAATTTCGTGCTTCATCCGCCACAGCCGGGCTGGGTTCAACTCCAGCCCGACGATGAACAGCAGCAGGGTGATGCCGATCTCGGCGATGCCCAGTTTCGACTCGGCGTCGCCGACCAAGCCCAGCACATGCGGGCCGACCACCGCGCCCGCGACCAGATAGCCCAGCGTAGCACCGAGACCCAGGCGTCGGAAGACCAGCACGAACGCCAGCCCGAAACCCAGCAGGATCGCACCATCGCGCAGCAGGGAGACTTCGCTGTGCATCAGCGGACAACCGCGCCGGATGCCTGCTCGGCGGCCTCGGCCGCCGCCTCGAAGGCGAGCCGGATCGAGGGGTGGCGTGCGGTATAGGTCAGGGCGGGCGAGAAAACCTCCAGGCCTGGCCAGTCGGGTGCATCCCCCTGCCCCGCCGCCAGCCAGCCGGTCAGGGCATCGCGGGCATCGGCCAGTTCGCTCACGCTGCGCCCGACGATATGCGCCGACAGCAGCGCGGCGGACGCCTGCCCCAACGCGCAGGCGCGGACTAGCATTCCGACCTGGCTGACGCGGCCGTCCTCGTCCAGATCGATGTCCACCGTCACCCGACTGCCGCAGATGGGCGAGCGCTTTTCCACGCTCGCCATCGGATCGGTCAGCCGCTGGTCGTGCGGAATGGCCGTGGTCAGCCGCAGAATTTCGGCATTGTAGAGGGGCGCGGTCATGACGGCGTCTCGCTGTTGGTGGCGGCGTCGGTGGCCGGTGTAGGGGCGCCGAAGACCGGCAAGCCGCGACGGCGGCGATCTACGAAATCCGCGATCCCGGCGCTCGTGGCGTTCAGAAGCTTATAGGTACGGCTCTTGACCATCCATTCGGGACGGCGGGCCGGGCCACCGCTGACCGTATCGACCAGAAGGGCCACGACGAGGAAGACGAGGCTGGCGAGGATCAGCCCCTTGAGCGCGCCGAAACCAAAGCCGAGCGCCCGGTCGACCGGCCCCAAAATCGAGGTCCGCGCCCGGCTGCCGATCGCGCGGGCGACCAGCCGTCCGCCGAGATAGGTCACGCCGACGATCAGCGCAAAGGCCAGGACGGCCGATCCCGATACGGTGCCGACCACACCGGTCAGCGCCTGGGCAAGCGGAATGTGGAACAGTTTCAGAGCCGCGACGATCGCGACCCAGGCAAACAGCGCGAGGACTTCGGTTACGAAACCGCGCAGGAAACCCTGGATCGCGGCGCCGAACACGGCGATCAGGACAAGAATATCAAGCGCTGTCAATGCGTCCGGTCCAATGTTTCAGCCCCATCCTGTCGTCGCGCCGCCCGTGACGGCACGGGCGGACGTGACGACCTCAGCCCCTCGCTACCCCCGACCCAACATATGGTCAACGAACTCGGCCAGGGTTCGGAAACCGGTCATCCGCAAACCGCTTTCCTCGGAGGTCATCGCTCGGGGCACCATGGCTTTCTCGAAGCCCAGTTTGCCTGCCTCCTTCAGTCGCAGCCCGCCGTGTGCGACCGATCGGATTTCCCCCGACAGCGCGATCTCGCCGAACACGATCGCGTCCGACGGAACCGGCCGCTCTGACAGCGCCGAGATGAGCGCAGCGGCGACCGCCAGATCGGCTGCCGGGTCCTGCACCCGGTATCCCCCCGCGATATTGAGATAGACTTCCGCCGACGAAAAGCTGAGCCCGCACCGCGCCTCCAGCACGGCCAGGATCATCGCGAGCCGCCCCGTGTCCCAGCCGACGACCGCACGCCGGGGCGTGGCACCCGATGCCAGCCGGACGGTCAGCGCCTGGATCTCGACCAGCACCGGCCGCGTCCCCTCCAGCGCTGGGAACACCGTCGCCCCCGTAACCCCCTCGTCCCGATTGGTGAGGAAGAGCGAGGAGGGATTGCCGACTTCGGTCAGCCCCTCGGTCTGCATCGCGAACACGCCGATCTCGTCGGTGCCGCCGAAACGGTTCTTGATCGCGCGCAGGATGCGGTACTGGTGGCTCCGCTCCCCCTCGAACGCGAGCACGGTGTCGACCATATGTTCCAGCACGCGCGGCCCCGCGATCGATCCGTCCTTGGTGACATGACCGACCAGCACGACGGCGGTGCCGCGCTCTTTGGCGAAGCGGATCAGCTCCTGGCCCGACGCCCGAACCTGGCTGACTGTACCCGGCGCGCCCTCGATCAGGTCCGAGTGCATGGTCTGGATCGAGTCGATGATCAGCAGTGCTGGTGGCGTGCCGATCGACAGGGTGGTCAGGATGTCGCGGACCGAGGTCGCGGCCGCCAGCCGGACCGGCGCTTGCCCCAGTCCCAGCCGCCGCGCGCGCAGACGCACCTGGTCGGCGGCTTCTTCGCCCGAGACATAGGCGACGGGTTTGCCCGCCAGGGCGAGCTTGGCGGCG
Organism: Sphingomonas sanguinis; assembly: GCF_001476905.1. Lineage (GTDB taxonomy): Bacteria > Pseudomonadota > Alphaproteobacteria > Sphingomonadales > Sphingomonadaceae > Sphingomonas > Sphingomonas sanguinis_B. The sequence goes on from NZ_LDTE01000001.1 coordinate 113,488, forward strand.
GCCTGGAGCAGCAGGGTCGACTTGCCGATCCCCGGATCGCCGCCGATCAGCGTGGCCGAGCCCTCGACGAACCCGCCGCCGAGCGCCCGGTCCAGCTCGGCAATGCCGGTCGCCATCCGGTCGGGCAGCGGAATGTCGGCGTCCAGCCCGACCAGCTGGATCGCACGCCCGCCGCCCTGCAGATTATGCTTGGCGGCAAAAGGGGTCAGCTGGACCGGCGCTTCCTCCAGCATGGTATTCCATTCGGAGCAATCGGGGCACTGCCCCTGCCAGCGGGACGACACCGATCCGCAGGATTGGCAGACATAGCGCTTCTGAACTTTGGCCATGGCGCTACCTCTAGCGGGAGCGGAACGAAAATGGAACGGATATGATGCGCCGGGGCAGGAGTGGTCTTTGCGTCGTCACCCGTCTATGGGGCGGATTCCATGACCCCAGACCAGTTTCGTGTCGCCCTGTTCAGCGGCAACTATAATTACACGCGCGATGGCGCGAACCAGACGCTCAACCTGCTCGTCGGCCATCTGCTCGATCGGGGTGTCGCCGTGCGCGTCTATTCGCCGACATCCTCGACCCCAGCCTTTCCGCCGGTCGGTGATCTGGTCGATGTGCCTGCCATCCCGCTGCCCTTCCGCGCGGATTACAAGCTGGCGCGCGGACTACCTGCCAAGGTGCGCGCCGATCTGGAGGCCTTCGCGCCCAACATCGTCCATGTCTCGGCGCCTGAATTCCTCGGCCATGCGGCGGTGCGCTGGGCGCGGGAAAAGGGGGTCGCCTCGCTGGCGTCGGTGCATACCCGGTTCGAGACTTATCCGGCCTATTACGGCCTGGGCTTTCTCGAAAAGGCGATCGTCCGGCTGCTCACCCGCTTCTACAACAAGTTCGACCGGATCGTAGCACCCAGCCCCAGCATGATCGCGCTGCTGCGCGGCTGGGGCGTGACGCCGCCGATGAGCATCTGGTCGCGCGGCATCGATCATGACCGGTTCCAGCCTGCGCGCCGCAGCCTGGAATGGCGGCGCTCACTCGGCATCGCCGATCACGAGGTCGCGATCGGGTTCCTGGGCCGCCTGGTCAAGGAAAAGGGGCTGGACGTCTTTGCCGAGGCGCTGGCCGAGTTGCGGCGGCGCGGCGTGCCGCACAAAGTACTGATCGTGGGCAAGGGCCCGGCGGAGGGTTGGTTCGCCAAGGCCACGCCCGATGCGATCTTCGCAGGCTATCAGACCGGCGACGATCTGGGCCGGGCGGTCGCGTCGATGGACATCTTCTTCAACCCCAGCGTCACCGAGACGTTCGGCAACGTGACGACCGAAGCCATGGCCGCCGGTGTGCCCGTCGTCGCGGCCAACGCGACCGGCGCGATGGACCTCGTGGCGGATGGCGAGACGGGCTATCTGGTCGAGGCGCGCGACATCATGGGCTATGCCGACGCGCTGGAGCGGATCGCGACCGACGCTCCCTTGCGCCACCGGTTCAGCGCAGCAGGCCAGGCCCGCGTCGCCGATTACCGGTGGGATAAGGTCAACGACGCGGTGCTCGATGCGTACCGCGCACTGTTCGCCGACCGGGCCTGACGCCTAGCCTTCGCGCCAGTCGAAGGTCAGCGGTGCCTCGCGAAAGGCGAACCGGTCCAGATGGCTGGACACGACCTCGCGCATCCGCGCGACGTCGCCGTCCTCCGGCACGTTGAGGATCACGTCGAGCGTGTCGCTGCTCGCGCGCATCTCCAGTTTCGATCCATTGGGGAAGGTGATCGTCCCTTCCTCGGGGGTGAAGACGACCTCCATCTTGTGGCTCCAATGCTTGGCGAGCTGCTGGAGGTAGCGGCTGGCCGAAAGCGTCGGCACGCGGGCAACGGACATGCTCATTTCATCCGCTCCACCTTCTGGGCCAGTTCGTCGATCAGCGCGGCGACCTCGTGAGCCATATCCTGTGAGGCATCGCCCCGCCCGAAGCGTTCGCCCAGCGCGATCTTCAGCCCGATCATCGCACGCCGGACGGGTGCGGAGTCGGTCCGTTCGCGGTGCTCGCCCAGGGCTTTCAGGCGGGCGATCAGCGTTTCGACCTGCTCGGCATTGTCCGCGAGATGGCTGCGTCCGGTTTCGGTCGCGGCGAAGCGCTTCTTGGCGCCCTCCGACCGCTGTTCCTCGATGAAGCCCATTTCGTCGAGCAGGGTGAGCGTGGGGTAGATTACGCCGGGGCTGGGCGCGTAGGCGCCGCCGGTCATAGTTTCGATCTCGCGGATCAGGTCATAGCCGTGGCGCGGTTCGTCGGCGATCAGCTTGAGCAGGACCAGCCGCAATTCGCTGCCGTCGAACATCCGTCCACGGCGTCCGCCCCGGCCGCGACCGCCGCCCATTTCGCGCTCGATGTCCCATTTCACCTCGAACGGCCCGAACGACCAATGGCCCCGCCGATGGCCGCGATCCGTCCCCCCGGCATGATGATGGTGATGATGATGTCGCATGGTGCAACTCCTTTCTTGATAGCATCAAGATATATCGTGAGCGATCGGAGTCAAGATCGTCCAAGATATATCTTTGGGTGAGAGGATGACGTAACGCCCCTCGTGCCCTACATGGCGGACATGGCCGATCTGTTCGCGGGCATGGACCCCGCCCCCGCCGCTCCTGCCCTGTCACCGGACGCGCCGCTGGCCGACCGGCTGCGCCCGATGCAGCTGGCGGAGGTCGTGGGGCAGGATCACCTGACCGGGGCGGGCGGCGCGATCGGGCGGATGGTCGCCGCCGGTCGGCTGTCGTCGATGATCCTCTGGGGGCCACCCGGCACCGGCAAGACCACGATCGCCCGACTGCTCGCCGCCGAGGTGGGCCTGCGCTATGCCGCAATCTCCGCCGTCTTTTCGGGCGTTGCGGATTTGAAGAAGGTCTTTGCCGAGGCGCGCGACCATGCCCGTCTGGGCCAGCGCACCCTGTTGTTCGTGGACGAGATCCACCGCTTCAACCGCGCGCAGCAGGATGGTTTCCTGCCCTATGTCGAGGATGGCACCGTCACGCTGGTCGGGGCGACGACGGAGAACCCCTCCTTCGAGCTCAACGCCGCCTTGCTCAGCCGTGCGCAGGTGCTGATCCTCCACCGGCTCGGCCAGGCGGCGCTCGACCAGTTGCTGGAGCGGGCCGAGGTCGAGATGGAACGTCCCCTGCCCCTCGATCCGGCGGCGCGCGATGCGCTGATCGCCAGTGCGGATGGGGACGGGCGGTTCCTGCTCAATCAGGCGGAGACGCTGTTCGCGGTCGACCTGCCCGAACCGCTCGACCCCGCCGGGCTGTCCGCATTCCTGCAACGCCGGGTCGCGGTCTATGACAAGGACCGGGAGGGGCATTACAACCTCATCTCGGCACTGCATAAGTCGATCCGAGGATCGGACCCGCAGGCGGCCCTCTATTATCTCGCGCGGATGCTGACGGCGGGCGAGGAGCCGCTCTACGTGCTGCGCCGCCTGACCCGCGCCGCCGTCGAGGATATCGGGCTGGCCGATCCGCAGGCGCTGGCCCAGTGTCTTGCGGCCAAGGACGCCTATGACTTTCTGGGCTCGCCCGAGGGGGAGTTGGCGATCGCGCAGGCCTGCCTCTATCTGGCGACCGCGCCCAAATCGAACGCCGCGTACAAGGCGCAGAAACAGGCATGGCGGACCGCCAAGGAAACCGGCTCGTTGATGCCGCCCGCCAATATCCTGAACGCGCCGACCAAGCTGATGAAGCAGATCGGTTACGGCGCGAACTATCAATACGATCATGACGCCGAGGGCGGTTTCTCGGGCGCCAACTACTGGCCCGACGAGCTACCGCCGCAAGAGTTTTATACCCCCTCGGGCCGCGGTCTGGAAAAACGGATCGCCGAGCGCATGGCTTGGTGGGACGAGCGGCGGCGCGCGTTGCGGGATGGGGATGGCTGAGCGCTTCGAGGGGTTCGTCGCGATCGACTGGTCGGGGGCTCATGGGACGGCGCATCCGGGCATCCGCATGGCGCATTGCGGAGCGGGGCATGCTGCACCTGAGCTGGTGCCGCCGCCGGGCCGAGCCTGGTCACGACAGGGCGTGGCGGACTGGATATTGGAGCGTGCCGATGAGCCTCTGCTGATCGGTTTCGATTTCAGCTTTTCGGCGCCTTTCGTCGCGCGCGGCGCGCATCTGCCTGGCGATAGGCCCACGCCCGATGCCCGGGCGCTCTGGGCCTATGTCGACGAGAGCAGCGACGATCCCGATCTGGGCGCGCGCAGCTTCCTAGAGGCGCGGCGGGGCACGCACTTCTATTTCGGGGCGGCCGATGGGCGCAAAGCCGACTTCCTTCACTGGCGCGCGTGCGAGATCGCCGCGGATGGGGGTAAGAAGCCCTCGACCGTCTATGACGCGATCGGCGCGTCTCAGGTGGCGAAGGCCAGCTTTGCCGGAATGCGGCTGTTGCGGCGGCTGGACGGGCATGTCGCGATCTGGCCCTTCGATTCCATTCCGGCGAAGGGCGCGCTGGTGGTCGAAATCTATACCTCTATCGCCGCGCGCGCTGCCGGTCGCCCCCGCGGCCGCAGCAAGATGCGGAGTGCCGAGGCCCTGGACGACGCGCTGACCCAGCTGGGCAGCGAACGGCATCACCCGCTGGACCGGTATGACGACCACAGCACCGACGCGATCCTGACTTCCGCCTGGCTGCGCACCGTCGCGACTCGGCAGGATTTGTGGCATCCGGCCGGGCTGACGACGCAGATCGCCCAAACGGAGGGCTGGACCTTCGGTGTCTCTTGACGCTAGGGGGGCCGCAACGCCGGATTAGCACAGCGGTAGTGCAGCGGTTTTGTAAACCGAAGGTCGGGGGTTCGATCCCCTCATCCGGCACCATTTCCCTTCCGTCCACGCCATCGAAATTGGCACCAAAACCACCGCGCTGCGTTACAGTGGCGGAATGATCAAGGTCGCCAGCTACAATATCCGAAAGGGGATCGGCGCCGACCGCAGGCGCAATCCCGACCGTATCCTGGACGTGCTGCGCGAGGTCGATGCCGACGTCATTGCGCTGCAGGAGGCCGACCGTCGCTTCGGCGAGCGCGAAGGGGTAATTCCGCTTCACCTGCTCGACGATCACAGCGACTGGAAGCCGATCGTCTATGGCATGAAGGCCCGGTCGATGGGCTGGCATGGCAACACGATCCTGGTCCGCAAGACCGTGCAAATCCTGGATTTCGAGGCAATCCATCTGCCCTCGCTGGAGCCGCGCGGGGCAGTGATGGCCGACCTGAGGACAAGAAGCGGCGTCATCCGTGTGGTCGGCATGCACCTCGACCTGTCGGGCCTCTGGCGCAGGCGACAGGCGGGGGCGATCCTGTCGCATCTGGCGAGTTGCGTCGAACCCCGTCCCACCGTCATGATGGGTGACCTGAACGAATGGACTCGCTCCGCCGGGTGCCTTCGGGATTTCACGCGGGAGTTCATCATGGCGGACACCGGCCCCAGTTTCCATGCCAGACGCCCCATCGGGCGGCTCGACCGGATCATGGTGACGCCTGACCTCCACATAGCCGACTGCGGGGTCCATGCGACGCCGATGTCGCGCAAGGCCTCCGACCATTTGCCCATCTGGGCGACTTTGGCACCTCGCTGATGCGCGAAAAGGAACTGCGGCTGGCGCTGGTCTGCTATGGCGGGATCAGCTTGGCCGTGTACATGCACGGCATCACCAAGGAAATCTGGAGGATCGTCCGCGCCAGCCGCGCCTCACACGAGGGCGACCCGCCGGCGTCCGCCGTCGATGCCGTCTATCAGGACCTGCTGGACGAGATGGCGGAGCGGGGCGGCGTTCGGGTTCGCGTGCTCGCCGACATCATTGCGGGGGCGAGTGCGGGCGGGATCAACGGCATTTTCCTGGGGCAGGCGCTGTCGACCGGCCAATCGCTCGACCCGCTGACCGACCTGTGGCTGGAGGCGGGGGACATCGAGTCGCTGATCGCACCGGAGGCCGCGCCGACCTCTCGCTTCTCCAAGATGTGGGCCCTGCCCATCGCCTGGATGGCGGCGGGGCGCAGCGGCGACAAGATCGAGGCGCTGGACGAGGATACCCGCGACGAGGTGCGCTACAAGCTCGGCCATCTGGTCCGCTCGCGCTGGTTCGAGCCGCCGTTCGACGCCGATGCCTTTACGGGCAAGCTGCTGGAGGCATTCGACCGGATGGCGGCGGCTCCGGCGGGAAAGCGCCTGTTGCCGCCCGGCCAGCCGCTGGACCTGTTCGTCACCGTCACCGACTTCACCGGCCAGCCCCAGCGTCTGAAGCTCCATTCGCCGGGCGAAGTGGTGGAGACCGAACATCGCATGGTCGTCGACTTCACCGACAGCGGCGGCGGTCAGCTGGCGGCGATCCCTGAACTGGTATTTGCCGCGCGTGCGACGTCGAGCTTCCCCGGTGCCTTCCCGCCCTTCACCGTCGCCGAGCTGGACCGGGTGCTAGAGAGCCGGCAACAGCAATGGGACAGCCGCGACGCGTTTCTGCGCCGAGTCCTTCCCCGTCACCATGCGGCGGGCGCCGCCGACAAGGCGGTGCTGATCGACGGTTCGGTGCTCGTCAACGCCCCCTTCCGCCCCGCCATCGATGCGCTTGGTCGCCGTCCAGCGCGGCGGCAGGTGGATCGACGCTTCGTCTATATCGATCCCTTTCCGGGCATGCACTTCCGCCTGCCCGGCGGCGGCGGCCATCCCGGCTTCTTCCAGACGATCATCGGCGCGATCAGCGAGTTGCCCCGTCAGCAGCCGATCCGCGACAATCTGGAGGCAATCGCCGCGCGCTCGGGCCGGATCGACCGGATGCAGGCGATCGTCACCGCCATCCGCGAGGATGTGGAAGCCGAGATCGAGCAACTGTTCGGCGGCACCTTCTTCCTCGATCGCCCGACCGCCGCACGGCTGGCCTCGTGGCGGGTGCGCGCGCAAGCGGCATCGGCGGCCAAGGCCGGGTTCAGCTATGCCGCCTATGGTCATTTGAAGCTCGCCAACGTCATCGACGCCATGGCGACGATCTTTGCCGAGGCGATCGGCGACGAAGGGCCGCAGCGGCGCGGCCGCCTGCGCGCAACGATCGAGCGGACCATGGCAGAGCGCTATGTCGGCGCGGAAACGATCCACTTCAAAGGTGGCTCCAGCAACGGCGCGCGTAACTTCCTACGCGCCTTCGATCTCGGCTATCGCATTCGTCGCCTCCGCCTGCTCGCCCGTCGCCTGACCGCGCTGGAGGCCGATCATAGCGAAGCCGAGCTGGCCCCCGTGCGCGACGCCATCTACGAAATGCTGGCCGAATTTCTGGAGCGGCAGCAGGGCCCGGCCCATGCCGACATGGCGCACGATATTCGCCATGCCCGCGACGATGGCGGGCCGCTGCTCGACCAGTTGGAGGCGCGGCTCGACCTGATCCGGCTGGACGGGGAGACCGATGCTCGGCTGGCCGCCGCCTTCGCCGGGCTGCCGCGTTCGGCCCGGCGGACCTTGCTGCTGACCTATCTGGGTTTTCCCTATTTCGACGTGGCGACCTTGCCGCTGTTGCAGGGCGAAGGGCTGGACGAGTTCGATCCGATCAAGGTGGACCGCATCGCCCCCGACGACGCGACCGCGATCCGCTCGGGCGGGGCGGAGGCAACGCTGAAGGGCATCCAGTTCCTGACCTTCGGCGCGTTCTTCAGCCGTAGCTACCGCGAGAACGACTATCTCTGGGGCCGTCTGCACGGCGCGGAGCGGATGATCGACATCGCCATCTCCACCCTGCCCTCGACCATCCGGTTGAAACCCGGTGCGGTCGCAGCATTCAAGCGGCGCGCTTTCCTCGCCATCCTGGACGAGGAGGAAGAGCGGCTAACCGCCGTCGCGCCGCTGATCGCCTCGCTTCGCCGAGAGATCGGCTGAAGGCTGGTCATGCCCGAACAACGCGGCTAGACCGCCAGCCCATGGCGACGTCCGCCCGCTTCGTCAGGGGGCGGCGGACCGGGTTACGCGGAGAAGCGCATGCAGTTCCTGAAAATGCTGTTCTGGTGCTTGCTGGCCTTTCTGGCCGCAGCCTTCACGATCGGGAACTGGACGACCGTGCCGATCCGGCTGGTCGGCGGGCTGGTGGCGGACGTGAACCTGCCGCTGCTGCTGTTCCTGACCTTCCTGCTCGGCTTGGTGCCGACGCTGATCTGGCAGCATGCGGCACGCTGGCGGTTGCGTCAGCGGCTGAGCGCGGCGGAGCGTTCGCTCGCCGCCGTTTCGGCCGAAACGAGCGCCTATGTCGCGCCCGTGCCTACCACCCCCACCACCGAGCCGACGGTCTGATTTTCTCATGAGTAACCGCATCTATGTCGCCATCGACACGCCCGACCTCGCCCGTGCCCAGGCGCTGGCGCAAAAGGTCCGCCACCATGTCGGCGGCCTGAAGCTGGGGCTGGAGTTCTTCTGCGCGCACGGTGCGACCGGGGTGCGGGAGATGGCGCATATCGGCCTGCCGATCTTCCTCGACCTGAAACTGCACGACATTCCCAACACGGTCGCCAAGGCGGTCCAATCGCTGGGGCCGCTGGCTCCCGCCATTCTGACGGTCCATGCCAGCGGTGGTCGCGCGATGCTGGAGGATGCCAAGGCCGCCGCTCCCGTCGGCACCAAGGTCGTCGCGGTCACCATGCTGACCAGCCTCGACGCCAATGATCTGTCGGACACCGGTGTCGTCGGGTCGCCCGCCGATCATGTTCGCCGCCTCGCTGAGTTGGCGGCCGAGTCCGGTGTCGATGGCATCGTCTGCTCGGGTGAAGAGGTCGCGGCGGTCAAGAAGGCATGGCCCAAGGGCTTCTTCGTGGTGCCCGGCGTACGCCCGGCGAACGGCGTGATCGGCGACCAGAAGCGCGTCGTCACGCCGCGCGCCGCGATGGACGCAGGTGCCTCGATCCTGGTCATCGGTCGCCCGATCACCCAGGCCGAAGACCCGGACGCGGCCGCGCGGGCCATTGCCGCCACGCTCTGAGACGTTTTTCGACCCCTCCCATTCGGGAAACGATCATGCCCACCACCGCCAAGATCTGCGGACTGACGACGACCGCCACGCTCGACGCGGCGCTGGGCGGGGGGGCGAGCCATGTCGGCTTTGTCTTCTTCCCGGCCTCGCCCCGCCACCTGACCTTCGACGTGGCGGCAGGGCTGGCGGGCCGGGTGCCCGATCACGTTCAGCGGGTCGGTGTCTTCGTCGATCCCGACGACCAGCTGCTGGAGGCAGCGGTCCGCGCCGGAACGCTGGACGCGATTCAGCTTCACCGTACCGCCCCCGCCCGCGTCGCCGCGATCCGCGCGAAGTTCGATCGCGAGGTTTGGGCCGCCGTGGCGATCAAGGCGCGCGGCGACGTCGACAAGGCGCGTGATTATGCGGGGGCCGCCACGCTGATCCTGTACGACGCCAAGACCCCGGACGAGGCATCGCTGCCCGGCGGCATGGGCCTACGCTTCGACTGGAGCCTGTTGGACGGCGTGCGCCATCCGCTGCGCTGGGCGTTGTCCGGCGGACTGGACGCCGGTAACGTGGCGGAGGCGATCCGCCGCACCGGCGCGCCGTTGGTCGATGTGTCCTCCGGCGTCGAGAGCGCGCCGGGCGTCAAGGATATGGACAAGATCGCAGGCTTCCTTAAAGCCGTTGCGACAAATCAGTGACAGGATCGTTTGCAGGCTCGCCCCGCCAACGCCCAAGGAAGTGACCATGAACGCCCTTAACTCCTTCCGCGCCCAGCCCGACGAGCGCGGCCATTTCGGTGACTATGGCGGCCGCTATGTCGCCGAGACGCTGATGCCGTTGATCCTGGACTTGGAGCGTGAATATCGCGCGGCGCAGGTCGATCCGGCGTTCAAGGCCGAGTTCGACGACCTGATGACCCATTATGTCGGTCGCCCCAGCCCGATGTATTATGCGGAACGCCTAACCGAGACGCTTCGCGCCAGCGCGCCCGCGGGCAAGGGGCCGAAAATCTATTTCAAGCGCGAAGAATTGAACCACACCGGCGCGCACAAGATCAACAACTGCATCGGCCAGATCCTGCTCGCCAAGCGTATGGGCAAGACGCGGATCATCGCCGAGACGGGCGCGGGCCAGCACGGCGTGGCCACCGCCACGGTGGCAGCACGCTTCGGTATCCCCTGCACCATCTTCATGGGCGCGCGCGATATCGAGCGCCAGGCGCCCAACGTCTTCCGTATGAAGCTGCTCGGCGCGGAGGTCCGCCCGGTCACGTCCGGCGCGCAGACGCTGAAGGATGCGATGAACGAGGCGTTGCGCGACTGGGTCGCCAATGTTCACGACACCTTCTACATCATCGGCACGGCGGCGGGCCCTCATCCCTATCCCGAGATGGTCCGCGACTTCCAGTCGGTGATCGGCACCGAATCCAAGGCGCAGATCATGGAGGCCGAGGGTCGCCTGCCCGACCTGCTGATCGCCTCGGTCGGGGGCGGATCGAACGCGATCGGCCTGTTCCACCCCTTCCTGGACGACCCCGAGGTCGCGATGCTGGGCATCGAGGCGGCGGGTCATGGCCTGAGCACCACGCAGCACGCCGCCAGCCTGACCGGCGGCAAGCCCGGCATCCTGCACGGCAACAAGACCTATCTGCTGCAGGACGAGGACGGCCAGATCGCCGAAGCGCATTCGATCTCGGCAGGGCTCGACTATCCGGGTATCGGCCCCGAACATAGCTGGCTGAACGACACCGGCCGTGTCGTCTATGAAGGCATCACCGATACCGAGGCGCTGGACGCGTTCCAGCTGTGCTGCCGGGTCGAGGGGATCATCCCCGCGCTGGAATGCGCCCATGCGCTGGCCGGTCTGTTGAAGCGCGCGCCGACGATGGACCGCGACCAGATCATCCTGATCAATATTTCGGGCCGCGGCGACAAGGACATCTTCACCGTCGCCGACGCCATGGGAGTGAAGATGTGAGCCGCATCGCCGACACTTTTGCCGCCTGTGCCGAAGCGGGGCGCGCCGCGCTCGTCACCTTCGTGACGGCAGGCGATCCGACGCCCGGCGACACCGCCGCGATCCTCGACGCGCTGGTCGCGGGCGGCGCGGACGTGATCGAACTGGGCATGCCCTTTACCGATCCGATGGCCGACGGCCCTGCGATCCAGAAGGCGAATATCCGCAGCCTGAGCGCAGGCACCCGTACCGCCGACGTGCTGTCGATCGCCAAGGCTTTCCGCGCGCGTCATGCGAATGTGCCGCTGGTCCTGATGGGTTATGCTAATCCGATGACGGTGCGTGGCTCCGACTGGTTCGCACAGGCCTCTGCCGAAGCGGGTATCGACGGCGTGATTTGCGTCGACGTGCCCGCCGAAGAGGACGATGCGCTGGGCGTCGCACTGCGCGAGAAGGGCATTGCCTCGATCCGCCTGGCCACTCCGACCAGCGACGCCGCGCGCCTGCCGACGATTTTGACGGGTGCCGATGGCTTCCTCTATTATGTCTCGGTCGCAGGGATCACCGGTCAGCAACAGGCGGCGCAGGCCTCGATCGAGGATGCGGTCGCGCGACTGAAGGTGGCGACGCCTCTGCCCGTCGCGGTTGGCTTCGGTGTCCGTACCCCCGAACAGGCGGCGGCGATCGGTCGGGTGGCGGACGGCGTGGTCGTCGGCTCCGCCATCGTCGATCTGGTCGGCGAACATGGCGCGGGGGCCCCGGAGCCGGTCCGCGCCTATATCGAAACTCTCTCGTCGGCCCTGGCCGACGCCCGCAAGGAACTCGCATGAGCTGGCTCAACAGCGTCCGCAACGTCATCCCCTTCGTCGTCAAGAAGGAGACTCCCGACAATCTTTGGCACAAGTGCAAGGGATGCGGGCAGATGGTCTTCACCAAGGAACTGGAAGACAATCTGAATGTCTGCCCGAAATGCGATCACCATGACCGCATCGGGCCCAAGGCGCGTTTCCGCCATCTGCTGGATGAGGGCAGCTGCAACGAGCTGCCCGCGCCCAAGGTGCCGGAAGACCCGCTCAAGTTCCGCGACTCCAAGCGCTACGCCGACCGACTGAAGGCTGCCCGCACCAACGCCGCCGAGACGGATGCGCTGGTCAATGCGCGCGGCACCATCCTGGGCCATAAGGTCGTGGTCGGCGTGCAGGACTTCGCCTTCATGGGCGGCTCGATGGGGTTGGCCGTCGGCGAGGCGTTCGTGCGCGGCGTGGAAGCGGCGATCGCGGACCATTGCCCTTATGTCATCTTCACCGCCTCGGGCGGCGCGCGCATGCAGGAGGGCATTCTCAGCCTGATGCAGATGCCGCGCACCACGGTCGCGATCCAGATGCTGCACGATGCGGGCCTGCCCTATATCGTCGTGCTGACCGACCCGACCTCGGGCGGCGTGATGGCGGCCTATGCGATGCTGGGTGACGTGCAGATCGCCGAGCCCAAGGCGACGCTGGCCTTTACCGGACGTCGCGTGATCGAGAATACGATCCGCGAAAAGCTGCCCGACGATTTCCAGACCTCGGAATATTATCTGGACCACGGCATGCTCGACATGGTCGTCCACCGCCGCGACCTGCGCGAGCGTCTGGCGACCGTCATCGGCTATCTGACGGGATCGCGTCAGGCGGCCTGATCCGTCGCTTTTCATAAGAGTTGGAATTATGAGGCGGGCCGCGAGGTCCGCCTCTTGTCTGTCTGCCCACAGGGATCGACCGATGCCCGATCATGCCCGCTCCGATCATCCGGCCGTCCAGGCGCAACTCGACCGGCTTTGGGCCTTGTCGCCCGGTGCGGATGTGCTGGGGCTGGAGCGGATCACGACGCTGCTAGCCCGGTTGGGCGATCCCCAGCATCATCTGCCGCCGGTCTTCCATGTTGCGGGCACCAACGGCAAAGGGTCAACCTGCGCCTTCCTGCGCGCCGCGATCGAAGCGTCGGGGCAGAGCGTTCATGTCTATTCCAGCCCGCACTTGGTTCGCTTCAACGAGCGTATTCGTGTCGCCGGGCGGCTGATCGACGATGGGGCGCTGGCAGGGGTGCTGGAAGAGGTGCTCGCGCAAGCCGAGGGAATTGGGGCGAGCTTCTTCGAGGTGACGACCGCCGCTGCCTTTCTGTGCTTCGCGCGCACCCCTGCGGCCGCGACGATCATCGAGGTCGGGCTGGGCGGTCGCCTGGACGCGACCAACATCCTGCCGCCCCCGGCCGTCTGCGGTATCGCCGCACTTGGCATCGACCATGAGGCGTTTCTCGGCCGCAGCCTGACCGGCATCGCTCGCGAGAAGGCGGGTATCGCCAAGCCAGGCACCCCGCTGGTCACGATGGACTATGCCAGACCGTTGCGCGACGCGATCGAGGCCGTCGCTGCGACAGCGGGTGCGCCCGTCTTGGCGCGAGGCCGCGACTGGTTGAGCAGCGTGACGAAGGCCGGCATCCGTTATGAGGATCGCCAGGGCAGCCTTGCCCTGTCCCGTCCGGCCTTGTCCGGGTCGCACCAGTCCCGCAACCTGGCGCTGGCGGTTGCCATGATCCGGCATCAATCGACCGTGTCCGTTCCAGACCAGGCCCTGCAAGCCGCCGCCACGCGCGCAAGCTGGCCCGCCCGCATGCAGCTGCTGCGCCACGGGCCGCTCACCGCCCGGTTGCCGGACGGCAGTCGGTGCTGGCTGGACGGCGCGCATAACCCCTCGGCGGCTACGCCGGTAGCGCGGGCCATGGCCCGGTGGCGGTCGCAGGGGCCGAGTGGGTTGGTGCTGGGTATGCTGGCCAACAAGGAAGCCGGGCCCGTGCTCCAGCGGCTGGGCGCGATGGTCGATCTGGTGGTGACGGTGCCGGTTCCGCATCATGCCTGCCATGCACCCGACGCGCTGGCGCAGCAGGCGCGAGACCTGGGGATGAACGCCCTGTCGGCCGACGATCCGGCGGCGGCGTTGGACGTCATTGCCGAACGCTTCGGTCGCCCCGCCCAGGTGCTGATCGCCGGGTCGCTCTATCTCGCAGGTCAGATTTTGGAGCAGAACGACGAAGCGCCGGATTGATGTGGCCAAACATAGCCGCCGGATCATTTATTTGCGATTGACTATCAATAGCGAGGAATTAGCATGGGGCTCATAATCATGGAGTCCCAAGCCGATGGCCGAAACCCAGACCCTTTCCGCCGCTCTTCCACACATGCTGCCGGCCTGCCCCCATGCCCGGATCGCGCTGTTCGCCGTTCGCCGGATGGGCGCGCATGGTCTGGCCGATGCGCGGGCAGCGCATACGCTGTTCACCGTGTTCGGACAGGATTTCCGGCGACCGCTGGTGCTGATGCGCGCGCTGATGGCGGACTTGGCCGCTCACGCGACGGGCCAAATCGCGATCGCGCCCTGTTGCTGCGGCCGGATGACGGCAGCGGAGGCGGCGCTCATGACCATCCTGGCGCAGATGGAAGTCGCCCCCGACAAAGCCCGCTTCCTGATGGCGGACCTGCTCGGCGTGCGGCGCATCGATGGTGTACTTGCCAGCGCGGCAGCGGTCAGCGCCGCCTTTGCCGATGAGGGGCGACCGATCAGTTATTGACCGTCGCCTCCTGCCGGGCGTCGCCCTCCCCCTCGACGCCCGCACTGCCGATCGAGCGGTCGACCAGGCCCGAACGGGCCATCCACCAGAACAGAGCCACGCCCGGCATGGCCACGATGGTCGTCAGTATATAGAAGTCGACATAGCCGAAGCGCTCGACCAGGGCCCCCGCCGTCGTGCCGCTCAGAATACGGCCGACGATGCTCGCCGCCGCCGAAATCAGCGCATATTGCGCGGCGGTGAAACGCAAGTCGGTCAGCGCCGAGAAATAGGCGACGACGGTGACGCCGCCGATCCCGCTCGAGAAATTCTCGAACCCGATCGCACCGGCCATGCCCAGATTGGAATGCCCCAGCGCCGCCAGTCCGGCAAAGGACAGGTTGGACACCGCCATCAGCACCAGGCTGATGATGACCGAACGCTTCATGCCCAGGCGGGCATAGATCACGCCGCCAACGAACACGCCGATCAGCAGCGCCCAGAAACCGACGCCGACATCGTAGAAGGCGATCTCGTCCTTGCTGAAACCCAGATCGTTGAACAGCAGCCGGAAGGTCAGGTTAGCGAGCGTGTCGCCGATCTTGTGCACCAGGATAAAGGCCAGGATGATAGCAGCACCCCGCCGCCGGAAGAATTCGGCGAACGGACCGATCACCGCACGAACGACGCCTTCGCCTGGGCGCTTGGCAGTAATCTCGTGATGCCGTTCGGGCTCGCCCATGACGATCGCGGTCAGCACGGCTGGGAGCGCGAAGGCGCAACTGACCATATAGGCCACGCTCCAACCCGCACGGGTCGCGATGACGAGCGACAGTGAGGCGACCAGCGCCGATCCGATACGCCAGCCATATTGGCTCATGCCGGCGCCTACGCCCAGCTGGCGCGGCTCGAGCAGTTCGATGCGATAGGCGTCGATCACGATGTCGAAGGTCGCGCCCGCAATCCCTAGCGCGATCGCCGCCAAAGCGGTCTGCGCCAGCGATACCCTGGGATCGGATAGCCCCAGCCCTACTGCCGCCACGCAGACCAGCACCGCGACCACGAACAGCCATGACACGCGCTGGCCCAAGCGATGGAGCAGCGGGATTTTCACGCCCTCCACGATCCAGGCCCATAGGAATTTGAAATTATAGGCCAGGATGACGAGCGCGAAGGCGGTCACGCTCTTCTTCTCGATCCCGGCTTCGGCCAGGCGACTCGCCAGGGTCGAGTTGATCATCGTCAGCGGAAAGGCGGAGGATATACCCAGCGCCAGCGCGGCCAGCGGGGCCCGCTCGACATAGGGCCGCACGCCATCCACCCAACGCCCACTCGTCATAAGGAAATCCGTCCGCATCGAACCAAAGGCCGGACCCTATCGGGCTTGGACCATGCGGGCAACGGGCGCGGTGTCGGGTTCGTGCCCTCAGGCGCGGGCAAACAGCCGAAAACCGGAGGGCAAGCGCGCAGGTGTCCGGCCGCCGCGCCGCTCCTCGATCACTTCGATCGCGGCGAGCAGTTCGCGCGAACCATAGGGTTTCATCAATATGCCCTCGGCCAGATGCTCGGCCCCGTCGGGCGGCGTACCGGTGATGAACAGGACCGGGATGTCGCGGCCATGCGCGGCCTGGGCGACGTCGATGCCACTACCGTCGGCCAGCCGCACATCGGCCAGCACCAGGTCGATCGCCACGCCGCTTTCGATCACGGCCACCGCTTTGCTGGCCCGGTCGACCGTCGCGACGATCTCGTAATCGGCATCGGTCAGGGCGTGTTCGTTATCGAACGCGACCAGCGGCTCGTCTTCGACGACCAGCAGCTTGACGAGCTGTCGCTTCTTTCGCCCGAAGAGTCTCATCCCTGTACCGGCCCGTCTTTCTTGCCCCGTTCTGATTGCCGTAACGCGCCGTTGCGGCGAAACGACGCAATTAATTTCCTTTGGCGCATTGCGTCTGTATCAGCGTCGATCATGACATCAGATCAACGTATCGCCAAGCTGCTAGCCCGGGCCGGAGTCGCGTCGCGTCGCGAGATCGAGCGGATGATCGCCGAGGGGCGGATCGCCCTGAACGGCACGACGATCGACACGCCCGCGACGCTGCTTTCCACGCTCGACGGCATCACCGTGGACGGCCAGCCCGTCGCCGCGCCGGAGCCGACCCGGCTGTTCCTCTATCACAAGCCGACCGGTCTGCTCGTTACCGAGCACGATCCCGCCGGGCGCCCGACCATCTATGATCGTCTGCCCGAGGGGCTGCCGCGCCTGATGCCGGTGGGACGGCTCGACCTCAATACCGAGGGACTGTTGCTGCTGACCACCGATGGCGGTTTCAAACGGCAGCTGGAATTGCCCGCGACCGGCGTCGAGCGCACCTATCGCGCCCGCGCATACGGCGACATCACCCAGGCGGAGCTGGAAGAGCTGATCCACGGGATCGAGATCGACGGCATCCGCTATGGCCAGATCGACGCCAATCTGGAGCGGCGGACGGGCGCCAATGTCTGGATCGAGATGACCCTACGCGAAGGCAAGAACCGCGAGGTTCGCCGCGTGTTGGAACATCTGGGGCTGCAGGTCAGCCGGTTGATCCGGCTTCGCTACGGCCCGTTCCTGCTCGACGACCTGCCGGTCGGCGCAATCGGCGAGGTCAAGGGATATGATATCGTCGAATTCCGCCGGACGCTGGAAGGCGGCATTCCGGCCGACGCGATCAAGCCCCCGAAGGTGAAGCCCGGCTTCCGGGCGCCCCCGGCGCGGACGGCCAGCGATCGTCCTGCACGGAACGCGCCCGTCGATGGTGGCGTACCGAAGCGGCAGGATCGCAGCACGGGCCGTGACGGGCTTCGCCCCGACCGTCCACGCCCCGAGCGCAAGGCTCACACGGGTGATCGGCCCGGCCCGGGACGCGAGCGCTCGTTCCGCAGCGACGATCGCGCCGAGCGTCCCGCGCGGCCACCGCGTGGCGGCGCCACCGACCGTCCCCGTCGCGAAGATGCCGGGCGCAGCTCGGCCTATGGCGATGCGGCCCGCCCCGGCCGCTCTCGGTCAGAGGCGAAGCCCTTCGCCAAGTCCGGCGAGCGGCCGGTTCGCGGCGATGACCGCAGTGACCGTTCCGCTCGTCCTCGGTCGGACGCCAAGCCCTTCGCCAAATCGGGCGACCGCCCGTTTCGCAGCGATGATCGCAGCGATCGTCCGGCGCGGCCATCGCGCGGCGGGCAAGGTCCGTCTGGCCGCTCCGGTGGTCCGGCCAAGCCGGGTGCGCGCGGCGGCAGGCCCAGTGGCCGCGACTCGCGGCCTGGTCGGCCGGGAGGTAATCGCTGATGCGCGTCATTGCCGGACAATGGCGGGGCCGCCCGCTGGTCGCGCCCAAGGGTGATGTCACCCGTCCCACCGCCGATCGGACGCGGGAGGCCTTGTTCTCGATGCTGACCGCGCGGCTGGGCGATTTCGAGGGACTGGCGGTCGGCGATTTCTTTGCGGGTTCCGGCGCGCTGGGGATCGAGGCCTTGTCGCGCGGGGCGGCGTCCTGCCTGTTCGTCGAACAGGACAAGGCCGCGCTCGACGCCCTTCGCGCGAACCTCGCCAAGCTGGAGGCGCAGGGCGATGTGCGCGCGACCTCGGTGATGGCGCTGGGGCCGGCACGCGCGCCGCTGGACCTGATCCTGATGGACCCGCCTTATGGCACCGGCGCGGGCAGCGTCGCGCTCGACAAGCTGGCTCGGCTCGGCTGGGTCGGTGCAGGCACCTGGATCAGTATTGAAACCGCCAAGCAGGAAGAGATCACCATGCCGGGCTTTACCGTCGACGCCTCCCGCGTCCATGGCAAGGCGCGGCTGACCCTGTTGCGTCAGGGCTGAACGAGCGCGCGGCCCCGCACCAAGGCCGTTCCGGCGAGGCTGAGCAGACCGGCGGCGACCAGATAGCCGCCGACAAAGTTCAGCCCGCCTCGCTCGGTCAGCGCCTGGGCGGCAATGGGGGCGAGCGCCCCGCCGATGATGCCGCCCAGGTTGAAGGTCATCGACACGCCGGTATAGCGCACCCCCGCCGGAAACAGCGCAGGCAGCCAGCCGCCGAGCGGGCCATAGGCGAACCCCATCACGAACAGCGCCATCGCCAGCCAGACGAAGACCACGGCCAGCGATCCCGATCCCAGCATCGGCCCCATGACGATCCCGATGAGCACACAGCCCGCAAACCCAAGCTTCAGCATCGCCGGAGCACCGCGCCGATCGGCCATGACGCTCGAGACGATCACGCCCAGCGCGAGGAACAGGATCGCAACCAGCTGAACACCCAGGAACGCTTCGCGCGGATATCCCAGCACGGTGGTGCCGTAACCCAGCGCAAAGGCGGTCGCCAGGTAGAAGATGGCGAAACAGGCGATGACCCCGCCCGTCCCCGCCAGCAGCGCACGGCCATGACCGCTGAGCAGCGTGGCGATCGGCACGCGGGGTAGTGCGTCGCTTTGCTTGGCTTCGGCGAAATCGGGTGTCTCGGTCAGGCGCAGCCGCACCCACAGGCCCAGCATTACCAGCACCGCACTGGCCAGGAAAGGCAGACGCCAGCCCCAGGCGCGAAACTGGTCGTCGGTCAGGATCAGGCCCAGGATCAGGAAGAAGCCATTGGCCAAGATGAACCCGACCGGCGCACCCAGCGGCGGAAACATGCCCCAGGTGTTGCGCTTGCCCGGCGGTGCATTCTCGACCGCGAGCAGCGCCGCGCCGCCCCACTCGCCGCCCAGGCCGAGGCCCTGCCCCAGCCGGGCCAGGCAAAGCAGCAGCGGTGCGATCCATCCGGCCTGGGCATAGGTGGGCAGAAAAGCGATGGCGACGGTCGAGCCGCCCATCAGCATCAGGCTGACGACCAGGGTGGACTTACGCCCTACCCGGTCGCCGAAATGCCCAAACGCGATGGCACCGACCGGCCGTGCGACAAAGGCCAGCCCGAAGCTCGCATAGGACAGCAGCAATTGCGCCGTGGCCGAGGACGCCGGAAAGAAGAGCGGGCCGAACACCAGCGCCGCCGCGGTCGCATAGATATAGAAATCATAGAACTCGACCGCCGTGCCGGTCAGGCTGGCGAGCAGGATATGACGATGCGACACGGGGGATGCTGGGGTCATCCCCTGCTCGTGCAGAAGCGGGCGGGCCGCGTAAAGACCCTGCCGCCCGATTTATCCGCTTCAGCCCGCGACCGCACCCGCGAATTGCAGCAGCAGCCAATAGAGCGTGCCCGACAACAGCATCGCGGCGGGCAGCGTCAGGACCCAGGCAAGCAGCATGTTGCGGATCGTCCGAAACTGCAGCCCCGCGCCATTGGCCACCGACGCGCCCGCCACGCCGGAGGTCAGGATGTGCGTCGTGGAGACCGGACGACCGATATATTCGGCCCCGAAGATCGTCGCGGCGGTCACCAGTTCGGCCGCGGCACCCATGCCATAGGTCAGGTGCGTCTTGCCGATCCGCTCACCGACCGTCACCACGATCCGCCGCCAGCCGACCATCGTGCCCAGGCCCAGCGCCAGCGCCACGGTGACCTTGACCCAGAGCGGGATATAGCGGGTGCCGCGTTCCAGCGAGGCGGAATAGCCGTTGAGCGACTCGATCTCGGCAGCGGTAAAGCGCTGCTTGGCCCCCTCGCTCTTGGTCACCATGCGGGTGGTGTCGAGGACGAGGTACATGTCGTTGCGCAGGTTCGGCACGACGGCAGCGGGCACGCGGCTGAAGGTGCCGTAATCCTCGATCCGCTCGCCGATATCGCGCGACAGGACCGACAGGCCGGCATAGACCTCCGGCTTGTCGATGGCCTTGGTACGAACGCCGTCGACCACCGCCTCGCGGGCACGATCGACCGACAGCGCGCCGGGCGTCCCGTGTGCGGCATAGGCGGTGGCGGCGACATGGGCGCTGCGCACGAAGGCAGGCATCGCGCTTTCGGGCAGCGTGCGGTTGAGCGCATAGGCGGTCGGCGCGCAGCCGATCAGGATCAGCATGATCAGGCCCATGCCCTTCTGCCCGTCATTGCCGCCATGCGCGAAGCTGACTGCCGTGCAGGTGAAGATCAGCAAGGCGCGGATGCCACGCGGCGGCGGCGTATCGCCCTCGGGCTCGCGATAGAGCTGCTTGTCGCGCAGGAAGCGCTTCATCAGGAGGAGGAGCATCAACGCGCCGACGAAACCGATCAGCGGGCTGAAGAACAGCGCCGACAGAACCTTCTGCACCTGCGCCATATCGACGCCTGAGGTGCCGGGGATGTTCGACAGCAGCTGGTTGGCGAGCCCCACGCCCAGGATGGAGCCGATCAGCGCGTGGCTCGACGAATTGGGCAGCCCCACTGCCCAGGTCGCGAGGTTCCACAACACGGCGGCCAGCAGCAGCGCGAAGATCATCGCAAACCCGCCTGCCGAACCGACATGCAGCATCAGGTCGATCGGCAACAGCGTGATGATCGAATAGGCTACTGCGCCTGTCGAGGTTACGACGCCGAGGAAATTGAAGAAACCCGACCAGACGACGGCCAGAGGCGCTGGCATCGAGTGGGTGTAGATAACCGTTGCGACCGCATTGGCGGTGTCGTGAAACCCGTTCACGAACTCGAAGCCGAGCGCGATCAGCAGGGCGAGGCCCAGAAAGGCGAAGACACCCATCGCCATGGGCTCGCCGACGCGCGCCGTGTCGATCGCAACGCTATAGCCCGCATAGAGCAGGCCGCCGACCAGCAGTGCGGCAAAGAGCCACCGCCCCATCGGATGAAGTCCGGCGTCGAGACGCGGTCCGCGAGTGCGGGATTCGGATTGGCCACCGGCGAGCGCTTGAGCTGTCATGGTGATGATCCGTTGCGCCCTTCGAGTGACATTTTGATGACGATCGGTCCAGCACGGACCGGCGGCCGAACACGACCGGGTGCCCTGGAGGGTCGCCCAGTCGTGCGGAAAGACCGATCTCAGTGATTGCTTGCGAGCTGGACACGCGACGCCGACAGCGCCGCAACCTTCACCGCCGCATCGGCCGTCATCTCGCGACGACAGCGGGCGATGTCGTCATTCTGGCGCAGGTCGGCCGTCACCGTTCCGCAGGCGATCATCGCCGCCCGACGGATACGCGCGTCGAGCTGGGCGCGGTGATCGGCGCGACGGAGGTCGAGATCGCCGTGACGAACGGTCATGGAGACGGTTTCGCGCTCCTCGGCATGAACAGCGACAGACGCGAAAAGAGAGGCCGCAAAGGCGGCCGCCGTGAAGATTTTCATCGGGTGTTGCTCCTGCATCGGGACGTGCCCGTCGCGGCGTCGTGGGAACCGCTGCGGCACCCCGATGCTCGTCGGCACGCCGCGCCATTAGGGGCGGCGCATGTCGCTTTCGCGTCGTGAACAAGTCGTCATGATGACGAGTCCCGCGATGAAACAAGCGGTCTTCGATGACGCGGGTGGTTGCCCCGGTTGCAAACGTTCCCTAACTGTTCGCGATGACCGTCTCCCCCTCCGATCCCGCCGCGCTGTCGACCGACTATCCGTATCTGCGCAGCCTCAATCCGGCGCAGCGTGAGGCGGTGTTGACGACCGACGGCCCGGTCCTTGTGCTGGCGGGGGCGGGAACGGGCAAGACGGCGGCGCTGACCGCCCGACTGGCGCATCTGCTCTACACGCGAAAGGCGTGGCCGTCCGAAATCCTGTCGGTCACCTTCACCAACAAGGCCGCCAAGGAGATGCGCGAGCGGGTCGGTCGCCTGGTCGGCGATGCGGTGGAGGGCATGCCGTGGCTGGGCACCTTCCATGCGATCGGCGCCAAGATGCTGCGCCGCCATGCCGAGCTGGTCGGGCTGCAATCCAATTTCACGATCCTCGATACCGATGACCAGCTGCGCCTGCTCAAGCAGCTGATCGTCGCGGCGGACATCGACGAGAAGCGCTTTCCCGCCCGCGCGCTCGGCGGCCTGATCGACGAGTGGAAGAACAAGGGGCTGGTCCCGGCCGATATCGATGCGGGCGAGGCTGAGCGTTATGCCAATGGCCAAGGAGCTGAGCTCTATCGTCAGTATCAGGAACGGCTGCGCAGCGTGAACGCCTGCGACTTCGGCGACCTGCTGCTCCACATGCTCACCATCCTGAAGACGCACCGCGACGTGCTGGAGCATTATCAGCAGCGCTTCCGCTATATCATGGTGGACGAGTATCAGGACACCAACAGCGTCCAGTATCTCTGGTTGCGATTGCTCGCTCAGGCCCGCAAGAACATCGCGTGCGTCGGCGACGACGACCAGTCCATCTATTCGTGGCGCGGTGCGCAGGTCGAGAATATTCTGCGGTTCGAGCGGGACTTTCCCGGCGCCAAGGTCATCCGGCTGGAACAGAATTATCGCTCGACCCCGCATATCCTGGGCGCGGCGTCCGGCGTCATCGCCAATAATGGCGGGCGGCTGGGCAAGACCTTGTGGACCGAGCTGGACGTCGGCGAGAAGGTCCGGGTGCTCGGCGTGTGGGACGGCCCGGAGGAAGCCCGCCGCGTCGGCGAAGAGATCGAGTCGGCGCGGCGCTCCGGCACCTCCTATGGCGATATCGCCATCCTCGTCCGCGCGTCGCACCAGACCCGCGAGTTCGAGGACCGGTTCATCGCCATCGGCATGCCGTACCGGATCGTCGGCGGGTTCCGTTTCTACGAACGAGCCGAAATCCGCGATGCGCTGGCCTATTTGCGGGTGGTCAACCAGCCGTCCGACGATCTGGCGTTCGAGCGGATCGTCAACGTGCCCAAGCGCGGCCTGGGCGACAAGGCGCTGGCCAAGATCCACCAGCTCGCCCGTGCCGAGGACTTGCCGCTGACCATCGCGTCTGCTCGTATCCTCGACACCGACGAACTGACCCCGCAGGCGCGGCGCAGCCTGGGCAACCTGATTGGCGACATCGCCCGCTGGCGCGATATGGCGCGCGACCTGCCGCACGCCGAACTCGCACGGCAGATGCTCGATGAGAGCGGTTACACCGCCATGTACCAGAACGAAAAGTCGGCCGAGGCGGCGGGGCGGTTGGAGAACCTGTCCGAACTCGTCCGCGCGATGGAGGATTACGAGTCGCTCGGCGCGTTCCTGGAGCATGTGGCGCTGGTCATGGACCGCGACGGCGACCAGCGTGAGCCGGAGGTGACGATCATGACGATCCACGCCGCCAAGGGATTGGAATTCGACACGGTTTTCTTGGCGGGATGGGAGGAAGGACTGTTCCCATCCCAGCGCGCCATCGACGAGGGCGGCACGCGCAGCCTGGAGGAGGAACGTCGCCTCGCCTATGTTGCGATCACGCGGGCGCGGCGCAAGGCGATCATCCTCCATGCCGCCAATCGTCGCATCTACGGCCAGTGGACCTCCAGCCTGCCCAGCCGCTTCGTCGGCGAACTGCCGCCCGAGCATATCGAGAGCGAGACCAGCATGACCGGCGGCGAAAGCCTGTGGCGTGCCAACTGGTCCGAACATGCCGACCCCTTCGCCAATGTCGCGCGCGGCACGGGGCGCGGTCCCGGCTGGCAGCGTGCCGCGACGGGCCAGACTGCCCAGCCCGCGCGTCCCGCCCGCATCGTCGAGTCGCGCTCGCCCTCGGTCGGCTTGGGGCAGAAGGGCCGTGGCGATCTGAGTGTCGGCGAACGGGTGTTCCATCAGAAGTTCGGTTATGGCGACATCGCGGCGATCGAGGGCAACAAGCTGGAGATCGATTTCGAGCAGGCGGGGCGCAAACGGGTGATGGACAGCTTCGTCACGAAAGGGTGAGGCGGAAGACGGTTCTTGCCCCACCTCATGAGGGGAAGGACTGGATCGCCCGTTCAGGAACCATATCAGTTCGCATCCGTATCGGTCCCCTATACCCGATTATCCGGGCTATGGAGGGACAGGATCGATGGGCTTTCGTCATCTGACCATCGCAATGATGACCGCCGCCGTCACCATGACGGCGATACCCGCAAGTGCGCAGAGCGCGGCCGACGACGCTCGCTTCCGCGCGGCGCAGGCGCGGTTCGACCGTGAGTATCAGCTCTATCACCAGGAGGTGAACCTCTACATGTCGCGCATGGGTCGCGATTATGGCGATGATGGCTATGCGCCGCCCCCTCCCCCTCCGGGCCCCGGTCCCGGCGGCTACCGCGTCGCGCCGCCGGTCCCCGCCGACGGCTATGACCGCAATGCAGAGCCCTATTATGATCCGGTCGGCGATTATCGCGAAGGCTCGCAATATCGCGAGCGCGTGCTCCAGCCGCAGGACCGGGTCTATGCCGGGACCGATGGCCGCTATTATTGTCGGCGTTCGGACGGCACCACCGGCCTGATCATCGGTGGCGCGGCGGGCGGTATCCTGGGCAATCTGGTCGGCGGGCGTAGCAGCACGATCGCGACTCTGCTCGGTGCGGCCGGTGGCGCACTGGCCGGGCGGTCGATCGACCAGAACCAGGTCCGCTGTCGCTGATGACAAGAACGCCGCCCGCATCTGAGTGCGGGCGGCGTCCTACGACTGGGTTCAGGCCGGCTCGATCATCATCAGCGCGGCGTTCTGATATTTCTCGGCATCGCGCTCGAACAGTGCACTGGCGGCAAAGCGACGCGGCGTCAGGCGGAGCGAGCCCAGCCCGGCCAGCTTGAACGTCCCCATCTTTTCCTCGCGCGGCGGCTTCCCGTCACGCTCGATGGTGGTCGCGTCGACATATAGTTCGTCATGGCGCGTGAAGATCACATGGGGCGCCAGCACCACCTCGCCGCGATTGTACATGGCGGATACCGCCTGCATCTTGACGATCGCTTCAAAGATGATGGCGGGAGCGCCTGCCGCCGGCTCAGCCGGACGGCGCTCGGTCGTCGACATATCGGTCATGCCCCGCATTTGCCCATCCTGCCGCAATGCAGCAAGAGGAATATTGCCGCATACGTCATAGGCGAAAAGGCCGGGCGACGCCACCGCCCGGCCTGCGCTCATCAGCGCTTGGGGCTATCCATCAATTTCTGCGCGAAATAGACCATCTGCTGCGCGCTCAAGCGTGCACCCTGCGCGATGTCGGCGTCGCCCGAATGCCCCCCCGCCGTATCTTCGTAGAAGAGATAGGGGATGCCATATTCGGCCAGCCGCGCCGCGAACTTGCGCGCATGTTGCGGGCCGACGCGATCGTCCTTGGTCGTCGTCCAGATATAGGGCTCGGGATAAGTCACACCCTGGCGGATATTGGCATAGGGCGAAATCTTGCGCAGGAACGCGGCCTCTTCCGGCACGTCGATCGAGCCATATTCGTCCTTCCACGAATCGCCCGCCGCAATCTTCTGGTAACGAACCATGTCGAGCAGCGGCACCTGGATCGTCACTGCCTTCCACAGATCGGGATGCTGGGTCAGTTCGACACCCATCAGCAGGCCGCCGTTCGAGCCGCCATAGATGCCCAGTTTCTGCGGATTGGTGATCTTCCGCGCGAACAAGTCCTTCGCCACGCTCGCAAAGTCGTCATAGATGACCTGACGCTTGGTCTTGCGGCCCGCGTCATGCCATTTCGGCCCGAACTCGCCGCCGCCGCGGATATTGGCCAGGACATAGGCCCCGCCCCGCTCGGTCCAGATCTTGCCGGTCGAACCGAGATAGCTGGGCAGCCGTGCGACCTCGAACCCGCCATAGGCGGTCATCAGCGTCGGTGTCGTCCCGTCGAGCTTGGCCCCCTTGGGCAGCACGACGAAATAGGGGATTTTCGTCCCGTCGGTCGAGGTCGCCTCATATTGATGGACGTTCGTGCCGGTCGCATCGAAGCGCGCGGGCAGCGTCTTCACCACCTGCGGCGCGGCCGGGCGGCTGGCATCGAAACGGGAAAGGACGGTCGGTGTGGTGAAACCCGCCGTCGAGAGATACACGATGTCCGAGCGGTCGCTGGTGCTGACCACGTCGACCGCCATATTGTCCGGCACCTGAACCGCCGAGGCCGACCAGCCGCTTGCTGTCGGCGCAAAGACGCTCGCCCGGCCGCGAACATTGTCGATATAGGTCACGACCACCCGATCCTTGGTCGTCGACACGCCCTCGACCGCCTGGCGATCGGTGGGCGTGAACAGCGTGCGCGGGGTGATCGTCCCGGCCTCCAGCTCTGACAGCGGTGCCCAGACCACCGAACCGGCCGGATGCTCGCCCCAGGCGTCGCTGGTCTGGAAGATCACACGGCCGTCGACCAGCCCCGAGGGGAAGGCGCGCGCGGGCATAGCGATCGGCTTGGCCCCGCCGGTCG
Organism: Sphingomonas sanguinis; assembly: GCF_001476905.1. Lineage (GTDB taxonomy): Bacteria > Pseudomonadota > Alphaproteobacteria > Sphingomonadales > Sphingomonadaceae > Sphingomonas > Sphingomonas sanguinis_B. The sequence continues at coordinate 140,226 of NZ_LDTE01000001.1, forward strand.
GCGTCCACAACAGCTTGTCGCCACCGAAGAAGGTCTTGCGCCGCTCGATGACCACGGCCCGGTGCCCCTGGGCATCGGTCAGCACACCCGCATAGGTGCCCAGCTCGTCGGTCGGCGCACCGCGATAGATTTCCGTCGCCTGCTCCAGCGGCTGGCCACGCTTCACCATCTTCACGACGAAGGGATAGCTCGACTTGGTCAGCGTCCCCTGCCCCCAGTCACGGCTGACCAGCAGTGTGTCCTTGTCGAGCCAGCTCGCGCCCTGCTTCGAGGTCGACAGGCGGAAGCCGCCCGGCACGAACTGCCCCGTCTCCATATCGAATTCGCGATACTCGATCGCATCCTCGCCGCCCTCCGACAGCGCGATCAGGCACAGGCGATCCTCGGGGCTGAGGCAGGTCAGGCCCTTCCAGACCCATTTCTTGCCCTCCGCCTTGCTCAGCGCATCGAGGTCGAGCAGCGTGGTCCATTTGGGATTGGCCGAGGCATAGTCCGCCTCTGTTGTATAGCGCCACAGCCCCTGCGGATGATCCGCATCGCGCCAGAAATTGACGATGCGGCCATAGAGCTGGCCGGGCATCGGAATACGGTCCTTCGCGGACGCGATGGCCAGCGCCTCACCATAGAAGGTCTGGTAGCGCGGATCATTCTGCAGTCGCGGCAGTGTCTTGGCATTCTCGGCCTCGACCCAGGCCAGCGCCTTGGCGCCGTCCTTGTCCTCCAGCCAGATATAGGGATCATTGTCGGTCATCGCGCCGGTCTGCGCCATGGCAGCCCCCGCCGCAAGCTGTCCGGCCAGCATCGTGCCCGCCAGCAGTCCACGCCATCCCCGCATTTTCGTTCTGCTCCGTCCCATTCGCGAATGGAGGGCATGTTACCTTGTCACGCGTCGCTGGCAACCACGGGCGACGCAATATTGCGCCCTTGATCGGCCCTATCGGAAGTCCCTGAAATCGATGCGCTTCGTGGCGATGTGATGCCGCACCACGGACGGAACGGCTTGGCGAGCCTGCCCGTTCAGCCCGCGCATTACCGCAGCACCGTGCAGGAGCAGACCATGCCATATGTAAAGACGCGCGACGGCACCGATATCTATGTCAAGGACTGGGGTGAGGGGCGCCCGGTGGTCCTCCTCCATGGCTGGCCGCTGTCAGCCGACATGTGGGACGCCCAGATGCTGGCGCTGGCCGAGGCAGGGTTTCGCGCGATCGCCTATGACCGGCGCGGGTTCGGTCGCTCGGGCCAGCCTTGGTCGGGTTATGATTACGATACGCTGTCGGACGATCTGGCCGATGTGCTGGAGGCGACGGGCGCGCAGGATGCCGCCGTCATCGGCTTTTCGATGGGCGGTGGCGAGGTCGCACGTTATATGAGCCGCCACGACGGCAAGGGCGTGATCGCGGCCGGGCTGATCGCATCGGTCGTGCCGTACATGCTGAAGACCGACGACAATCCCCACGGCACCGACCAGTCGGTGTTTGACCAGATCGGCCAAGGCCTGCGCGATGACCGGGCGCACTTTCTGCGCCATACCTTCTTCAAACAGTTTTTCGGCGTCGGCTATATCTCCAGCCCCGTCAGCGATGAGGTGCTCGACTGGGCGACGAGCGTCGCGATGCAGGCGGGGCTCAAGCCGACCCTCGCCTGCGCCGAGTCGTTCAGCCAGACCGACTTCCGGCCCGATCTGCCGGCGTTCCGGGTGCCGACGCTGATCATCCATGGCACCGGTGACCAGACCGTGCCGATCGATGCGGCAGGTCGTGCGGCGGCCGAGGGCATCGCCCAGGCGCAGCTCGTCGAATATGACGGCGCGCCGCATGGCCTGAACGTGACGCACAGCGATCGTCTGACCGACGACCTCCTGACCTTCTTGGGTCGTTAAACGAAAAGGGCGGCCTAACCGGGCCGCCCTTTCTCATTTCAGGGGAACGATCACCTCGTCCGGGTGGGCGACGTTCAGTTCCTTGCGCACCATCTCGTCCACCATATCGGGATTGGCATGGTCGGGATCGAGCAGCGCAACGCGGTTCTTCAGCACCGTCCGCTTCTTGTCGAGCGCCGCGTAGTCATGCTCGCGCTTCACCAGCTGACGCTGATACTCGCCATAAGCGAGCAGGCCGTTGCGCCCCAGCACCGCATAGGCCCCGAAGAACGCAACGATCGTCAGCCCCAGAGCGGGCAAGGCAGCCCGCTGCATGGTGCGGATAAAGGGCGACGTCTTTCTGGTCACGCTTCCCATAATCGTACCGTCGCCCTTCGAATTCAAGCGCGGATCAGGATATCGCGACCGGCATAACGTGCCGAATCGCCCAGCTCTTCCTCGATGCGGATCAGCTGGTTATACTTGGCGAGCCGGTCCGAACGCGCCAGCGAGCCGGTCTTGATCTGACCGCAGTTCGTGGCGACCGCCAGATCGGCGATGGTCGCATCCTCGGTCTCGCCAGAACGGTGCGACATGACGGCGGTGTAGCGCGAACGCTGCGCCAGCGACACGGCCTCCAGCGTCTCGGTCAGAGTGCCGATCTGGTTAACCTTCACCAGCAGCGAATTGGCATAGCCGCCTTCGATGCCCTTCTTCAGACGCTTTGGGTTGGTGACGAACAGATCGTCACCGACCAGCTGCACCTTGTCGCCGATCATGTCGGTCAGCGCCTTCCAGCCCTCCCAATCATCCTCGGCCATGCCGTCTTCGATCGACAGGATCGGATACTGGCGGGTCAGGTTCGCCAGATACTCGGCCATCTCATGGCTCGACAGGATCTTGCCCTCGCCCGAGATATTGTATTTGCCGTCCTTGAAGAATTCGGTCGCAGCACAGTCGAGCGCGATCATCACGTCGTCGCCCGGCTTGTACCCGGCCTTCTCGACCGAGGCCATGATGAAGTCGAGCGCTTCGTTGGTCGAGGCGATGTTGGGGGCGAAGCCGCCCTCGTCGCCCACGCCGGTCGCCAGGCCCTTCTCGTGCAGCGCCTTCTTCAGCGTGTGAAAGATTTCCGAGCCGCAGCGGACCGCTTCCATGATGTTCGCCGCACCGACCGGCATGATCATGAATTCCTGGAAATCGATCGGGTTATCAGCGTGTTCGCCGCCATTGATGATGTTCATCATCGGCACCGGCAGCAGATGCGCCGAGACGCCACCGACATACTTGTAAAGCGGCAGGCCGCGCGCCTCTGCCGCCGCCTTGGCCGCTGCCAGGCTGACGCCCAGGATCGCGTTCGCGCCCAGGCGGCCCTTGTTCTCGGTGCCGTCCAGTTCGATCATCGTGCGATCGAGATCGGCCTGGTCCTCGGCATCCATGCCCAGGATCGCGTCGGTGATCTCGTCATTGACCGCCTCGACGGCCGCCTCGACGCCCTTGCCCATCCAGCGGCTCTTGTCGCCATCGCGCTTCTCGACCGCCTCATGCGCGCCGGTCGACGCGCCCGACGGCACGGCGGCACGCCCGAAGCTGCCGTCTTCGAGGAGCACATCCACCTCGACGGTGGGGTTGCCCCGGCTGTCCAGGATTTGACGCGCGTGGATGTCGATGATTGCGGTCACGTAACGATGCTCCTACATCAGCCTTGAAGGTCTCGGCGCGGCTCTATCGTGTGACTGTGCGAAGGGCAATTGCGGGAAAAGCATGGAACCGTGGTTCCGTTGCCGGGGTTAAGAGGCAAAACCGCCCGTTCACCCGGGCCAAATGGAAAGGGTTTTCCGATGGCTGACACCGACAGCACATTTCCCGCCGCCAATAGCGACGCGCCGAGCTTCGCTGGAAACACCGCCGTCGCCCCGGAGGTCGCTGCCCCCAACGCTGCTTTTGATAGCGAGGCCGAGGCGTCTAGGGCGAAGGCAGGGCTTGCCGATGCCAAGCAGCAGGTGAAGGAAGGCGCAACCAAAGTGCAGCAGCAGGCGGTCGACAAGATCCATGCGCTGGCGGGCGATGGCAAGGCCAAGGCGGGGTCCGCGCTCGATCAGGTCGCGCAGATGCTGAACGATGCCGCCGTGCAGGTCGATGAGAAGCTGGGTCAGCAATATGGCCAATATGCGCGGTCGGCCGCCGACACCGTGACGTCGCTGTCGGGCGCGATCAAGGACAAGGATGTCGAGGAGCTTCTCGACGACGCGCGCGCCTTCGTGACCAAGAGCCCGGCGGTCGCGATCGGCGTTGCCGCGGCGCTCGGCTTCGTGCTGGCCCGCGTCGTTCAGTCGGGCATCGAAACCCGCCAGTCGGTCGATGGCGCCGCGTGACCCGGGTCGCCGAGACCCTGAAGGCGGCCACGCCGGAGCCGGAGACGCTGACCTCGTTGGTGTCGCAGCTGGTCGATGACGGGCGCTCCTTCATCACCGCCGAGATCGATCTCGCCAAGGCGCGGGCGACCGACAAGATCGGTCGTTATCGCAGTGCGGCGATCTTTTTCGGCGTGGCGGCGGTTCTCGGCCTTTCGGCTTTGATCGCGCTGCTGGTCGGCCTGATCTTTGCGCTGGCCCCGTCGACCGGGCCGTTTGCGGCAACGCTGATCGTGATCGGTGCCGTGCTGATCGTCGCAGGTGTTCTGGCGATGGTCGGCAGGTCGTGTCTGTCGGGGGGCCAGTCATGACCGTCGCCGAAGCCGAAGCCCGCGCAGCCGAAGCGCGCGAGCGGATGAACCAGACCGCCTCGCGCATCCAGGCGCGCCTGGAGCCGAAGGCGCTGGCCGCCCAGGCGAAGGAAGCCGGTATGTCCGCCGCCTGTTCGGGCTTGGAGACTGCAAAGAACAACCCAGCCACCGTGGCAGGCGGTGTCGCGGTCTTGGGGTTGCTGCTCAACCGTCGGCGGATCGCCCGCCTGTTCAAACGCAAACGCTGATTTGGCGCGCCGGGACGAGTCCCCCGGCGGCACAGCCCAGAAGGATGTTGGCCATGACCACCGAGACCCATCACAATCAGCAGACCGACGGCCTCCGCGAAAAGCTGGACCATGGTCGCGAAACCGCATCGCAGGCGCTGCACGACGCCAAGAACAAGGCGGGCGAGTTGGCGCACAAGACCGCGCGCACGATCGAAGCCAACCCGCTCGGCATCCTGGTCGGCGGCCTTGCGGTCGGCGTCATCGCCGGCGCGCTCATCCCGCGTTCGGCGCGGGAGAAGGAAGTGCTGACCCCGCTCGGCAAGAAGCTGGGCGAAACGATCCGCCAGGCAACGCAGGCCGCACGCGAAACCGGCCTTCGTGAGCTCGAAGAAGCGGGCCTGACCAAGGACAATGCCAAGGATCGCGCGCGTTCGCTGTTTGACAATGTCGTAAAGGCCGCCAGCAATGCCGGGTCGGCCGCTGCCAAGGCGGCCACGAACAAGACAACCGTCTAAATCGCCATTTTTGGCGGCTTATCAGAGCCCTGCGATCCTGACGGGATCGCAGGGCTCTTTTCGTTGAACGGCTTGCGGGCGGGGAAAGGGCTTTCTACCAAGGTCGGATTGTTTCTCCTGTCGGGATACCCGCTTGCGCCTTCTCTCCCTTGCCATAGTTCTGGCCGTGTCGGCCACGCCTGCCCTCGCTCTTGCCCAAGCGACTCCGATCGCCGCACCCCAGCCCGGTGAGGGCAAGGAGGATGCCCGGCTCAAGCGGCTCTTCCACGATAGCGACGAAGCCAGCCTGGCGCGCAATCCGATCAATGGGCTGTTTCGTGGCGACATGCGCCGTGCCGATCGGATCGGTGATTTCTTTTCCGATGCTTATATCAACGCCGAGCGGGCGGCGGCCGAAAAGGACCTGAAGGACCTGGGCCAGATCAACCGGGCTGCGCTGACGCCGACCAATCAGGTCGCCTATGACGTCTTCCAGCAGCAGACGCAGACGACGCTGAAGGGACTCGACCCGGCGCTTGTCGCGCTGACGATCGTGCGGCCGATGGACCATTTCTACGGCATCCAGACCTTCTATCCCGAATTCGCCTCGGGTCAGGGCGCCGCGCCGTTCAACACCGTGGCCGATTACGACAACAATCTAAAGCGCAACGTCGAATATGCCCGCCTGCTCGACGAAGCGATCGTCCGCTTCCGCCAAGGCATGGCCAGCGGTGTTGTGCAGCCCAAGCTGGTCGTGCGCAACATGATCGCGCAGTTTGACAATCTGTTGGCCGGCCCCGTCGAGGACTCGACCTTCTATGGCCCGGTGAAGCGCTTCCCCGCCAGCATTCCAGCGGCCGAGCAGGCGCGCTTGAAGACCGCCTATGCGACGCAGATCCGCGACGTCATACTCCCCGCCGAGCGTCGGATGCGGACTTTCCTGGCCGACACCTACCTGCCCGCCGCGCGCGATAGCGTTGGCCTTTCGGGAATGAAGGGCGGCGACCGCCTCTATAGCTATCTGATCGAGCAAAACACGACCCTGCCGCTCAAGGCGGACGAGGTGCACCAGCTCGGCCTGTCCGAAGTCGCGCGCATCCTGAAGGCGATGGAGGTGCAGAAGCAGGCGGTCGGCTTCAAGGGCAGCTTGCCAGAGTTCTTCACCTTCCTGCGCACCGACCCGCAATTCGCGCCCAAGAGTGCCGCGCAGCTCCGCGAAGGGTATGAAGCGATCGGACGCCGCATCGACGCGCGTATTCGCGAGCAATTCTCCCTGATCCCCAAAACCGCACTCGAAATCCGCCCCGTTCCGGCCTTCAAGGAAAAGACCGACGCAGGCGGCTCGTACCAGGGCGGCACGCCCGACGGCACGCGGCCGGGGGTCTTCTACTACAACACCTACGACCTGCCCTCTCGCTACATGTGGGAGATGGAGACGCTGTACCTGCACGAAGCGGTGCCGGGTCATCATTTCCAGATCAGCCTGGCACAGGAAAATGCCGCCCTGCCCGCGTTCATGCGCTTCGGCGGCAACACCGCTTATGCCGAGGGTTGGGCGCTCTATGCCGAGACGCTGTGGCCCGAGCTGGGCATGGAAACCGATCCCTATCAGCGCATGGGCGGCCTGAGTGACGAGATGCTGCGCGCCATGCGGCTGGTGGTCGATACGGGTATCCATGCCAAGGGTTGGACGCGCGACCAGGCGATCGAATATATGCTCGCCAACTCCCCCATGGCACGGACCGACGCGACCGCCGAAGTCGAGCGCTATATCGCCATTCCGGGCCAGGCGCTGGCCTATAAGATCGGCCAGCTGACGATCAGCCGGTTGAAGGCGCAGGCCAAGGCGGAGTTGGGCGCGAAGTTCGATCCCCGCCGCTTCCATGCCGAAGTGCTCGACACCGGTGCGCTGCCGATGCCGGTGCTGGAGAAGAAGATCGCCGACTGGATCGCGGCCGAAAAGCGCCGCTAGATCGGGGAAAGCGCCGCGTCAGGGGACGTGGCGCTTCTCCAGCTTCCGCGCCAGCGTCCGGCGGTGCATCCCCAGCCGCCGCGCGGTTTCCGAGATGTTGAAGTTCGTCTCGGCCAGCGTTTCGTTGATCCGCTCCCACTCCAGCGTCTTGATCGAACTCGGCCTGTCGGTGATCGCGGTCGTCGCGTCGCCGCCCGCCTTGTGGAAGGCCGCCTCGATGTCGTCGGTGTTCGACGGCTTGGCCAGATAGTGGCAGGCGCCCAGCTTGATCGCCTCGACCGCCGTGGCGATGCTGGCGAAACCGGTCAGCACGACGATCAACATGCCCGGATCATGCGCATGAAGCGTCTGGACACAGGCAAGGCCCGAGGCCTGGCCCAGCTTCAGGTCGACCACCGCGTAACGCGGCGTGGTCTCGCGCAGCACGGCGACTAGCACGTCGGGGCTGGCCGCGACCCACACGCGGTAGCCACGCCGCTCGAACGAGCGTTGCAGGGTCCGGGCGAAGGTTTCGTCATCCTCGACGATCACCAACGTGCGTTCGTCGTCCATATCCTACTCCCGATCCGATACGCCGATCATGCTTAAAGGTAGGGTCAGCGTCACCACCGCGCCACCCTCCGGGCGGTTCGTCGCCTCGATCCGGCCGCCCAGCTTGCGGACGACGCTCGAGACCAGGAACAGGCCGACGCCATGCCCCTCGCCCTTGGTCGACTGCTGGGGGCGGCCGACCTGCGACAGGGTGGCCGAAGTAAAGCCCGGACCGCAATCGGTGACCCGTACGGCGACCGCCCCACCCTCGCGCGTCACGCTCAAGCCTACCCATGCGGGGGACGCCTCGGCCGCGTTATCGAGGACGTTCCACACCGCCTGCTTGATCGCCGGGTCGGATACGATCGCGGCATCGTCATCGGTGCGGTGATAATCGAGCGTCACCTGCGTATGGCTCTGTCGCCATTCATCGACGATGGTATCGATGAAGCGGCCGACCTCGGACAGCTCCGCCGCCTCGCCGCGTGGTTCGCCCGCCGATTGCAGGATGCGGGTAACGATCGCCTTGCACCGCTGCACCTCCGCCTGCATCTCGGCGATCTCACCCATCAGTTCGGGATCATCGCGCAGCTTCGGCACGCGTCGCCAGTCGCTCAGGATCACCGACAGGCTGGCGAGCGGCGTGCCTAGCTCATGCGCCGCGCCGGAGGCGAGCAGGCCCATACGCACGATATGCTCCTCCTCCGACGCCTGTTGCCGCAGATCGGCGAGGCGCGCGGCGCTGCGGCGCAGATTGTGGCTGATGCGGGTGACGAACAGGATGAGCAGCCCTGCGACCAGCGCAAAGCCCAGCCAGTTGCCCAGCGTATGCAGTCCGGCAATGTCGCCGAACAACCAGGGCGGAAAGCTGAGCGGCCGATGGTGCAACGACAACAGGCCGAAGCATACGCCCGTAATCCCCGCCAACGCCCAGGCCGACCATGTCTCGAGCAACACAGCGCCCAGCACGACCTGAATGAGGTAGAGTGAAATGAACGGGTTCGTCGCCCCGCCCGCCAGGAACAACTGGAGCGTCAGCGTACCGACGTCGAACATCAGCGCGAACAGCAGTTCGGTATTGGTGATCCGGTGAAAGCGAAGCCGGACATGGCTGAGCAGGTTGATCGCCACCGCCATCACGAGCACGCCCATCATCGCGGGCACGGGAAGTTGAACCCCCATGACGCGATTGACGAACAGGATCGTGACCAGCTGCCCCGCCACCGCCATCCAGCGCAGGTGGATGAGCTGGCGCATATTCGCGGTGCCCGCCGTCGGATCGGGCTCACGCGGGCGCATCGTAAAGGGCAGGAAGGGCGGCTCGCCCGAGGTCATTCGCGCCCTCGCCGCCACAGTATGAAAAGGCCGACCACCGTCAGCAGCGCGAGCGCGAACCATGTCAACGCGTACGAGAGATGGCTGTTGCGAAACGCCACCACGGTCAGTCCGCCAACCGGATAGCCGCCCGGATTGGGGCTGGCGTCGGCATCGATGAAATAGGGGGCGACCGGTCCCAGCCGCTTCGCCTCGGCGATGGCCACGACGTCGCGCGAATACCAGCGATCGGCGGTAGGGTCGTTTGAGCGGAGGAAGCCGCCGCCCGGCTCGGTCACGCGGACCAGCCCCGTCACGCGTACCGGTCCCTCGGGGCGGCTATGGTCCTGGCGCTTCTCAGGTGGGACGAAACCGCGATTGACGAGCACCGTGAAATTCGGCCCGACCAGTGGCGTCAGCACCCAGTAACCGGGACCGCGCTCGGTCACCGCTTGAACGAAGGTCTCGCGATTGTTGCGGAAGCGGCCCTGGGCGGTGACCCGACGATAGACGTCGGACTGGTCGGCCGAAGGTGGCGCCGCGACGGGCGGGGCACGGAGGCGCGCATCGACCGTTGCGATCAGGTCTAGTTTCCAGGCCCGGCGCTGCAACTGCCAGACGCCGAGCGAAACAAACCCCGCAACCAGGGCCAGCCCGATCGCGGTCAGGATCGCCAGCGTCAGCGGCGAGCGGCCGCGCCGCCCTCCGCCGACGCCAGCATCCGTCATTACATGCCACCGCCCAGTTGGGCGGCCATGTCGGGCATCATGTTGGTGTTCATGTGATACATGACCCAGATCGATCCGCTCAGCGTAATCACGACGAGAACGGCGGTAAAGACCAGCGCCATCATCGTCCAGCCACCCTCCGACTTGGTGTTCATGTGGAGGAAGTAGATCATGTGGACGACGATCTGGACGAAGGCCAGGCCCATGATGACCAAAGCGGTCGTCTGGGTATCGCCCAGCGCGCCGGTCATGACCGCCCAGAACGGAATGGCCGTCAGGATCACCGACAGCACGAAGCCGATCATGTAGCCTTTGAGCGAGCCATGACCGTGGGTATCGCCATGCGCATGGGCATCATGGCCGTGGTCGGCGTGGTCGCCATGACCATGGGGGTTATGAGCGCTCAACGGAGAACTCCCAGCAGATAGACAAAGGTGAAAACACCGATCCAGACGACGTCCAGGAAGTGCCAGAACATCGACAGGCACATCAGGCGACGCTTGTTCGCCTCGATCAGGCCGAAGCGGCCGACCTGCACCATCAGCGTGACCAGCCAGATCGAACCGAAGGTGACGTGCAGACCGTGCGTGCCGACCAACGTGAAGAAGGACGACAGGAAGGCCGAACGCTGCGGACCCGCGCCCTCATGGATGAGGTTGGCGAATTCGTAGAGCTCGATCGACAGGAAGGCGAGACCGAACAGGCCGGTGATGCCCAGCCAGATCAGCGTGTTGGACTTCTGATTCTTCTCCATCGCGATCATGGCAAAGCCATAGGTGATCGACGACAGCAGCAGCATGGATGTGTTGAGCGCGACCAGCGGAAGCTCGAAAATCTCCCGCGGGGTCGGCCCGCCCGCATAGCTGGTGCCCAGGACGCCGTAGGTGGCGAACAGGATGGCGAAGATGAGACAGTCGCTCATCAGGTACATCCAGAAGCCGATGGCCGTCGAGCCACCGCCTTCGTGATGATGATCCTCGTCCTCGACCAGATAATAGGTCGGGTTCTTGGCCGGATCGGCGCTCAGAACGTCGGTCGACATGGATCAGGCTCCCTGCCCGAGCAGACGACGCCGCTCGCTTTCCGTAGCCACGACTTCCTCGACGGGAATGTAATAGTCGCGGTCATAGTTGAACGTGTGCCAGATGGCGACGACGACGACACCGATCAGGCCAAAAGCGGCGAGCCACCACATGTACCAGATCATGCCGAACCCGGCGGCCGTCGAAAGGGCGGCGATGATGACGCCGGTGCCCGTGTTCTTCGGCATGTGGATCGGACGATAGCCCTCGGTCGGCGCCTCGGCCTTCTTGTCCTTCATGTCGTACCAGGCATCCAGCTCATGGATGACCGGCGTGAACGCGAAGTTGTAGTCCGGCGGCGGCGACGAGGTCGCCCATTCCAGCGTGCGGCCGTTCCAGGGATCGCCCGTCACGTCGCGCAGTTCTTCCTTCTTCCAGATCGACACGCCGATCTGAACCAGGAAGGCCCCGATGCCGCCCGCGATCATCAGCGCACCGAGCAGCGCGACGACGAAGTAGATTTGCAGCGACGGATCGTCGAAGTGATGGAGGCGACGCGTCACGCCCATCAGGCCCATGATGTAGAGCGGCGTGAAGGCGACCCAGAAGCCGATGACCCACAGCCAGAACGACACCTTGCCCCAGAACTGGTTGAGCTTGAACCCGAAGGCCTTGGGCCACCAGTAGTTGATCGCGGCAAAGGCGCCGAACAGCACACCGCCGATGATGACGTTGTGGAAGTGGGCAATCAGGAACAGCGAGTTGTGCAGCACGAAGTCGGCAGGCGGAACAGCCAGCAGAACGCCGGTCATGCCGCCGATCGAGAAGGTCAGCATGAACGCGATGGTCCACATCATCGGCAGCTCGAACCGGATGCGCCCCTTGTACATGGTGAACAGCCAGTTGAAGATCTTCGCACCCGTCGGGATCGAAATCACCATGGTGGTGATGCCGAAGAACGAGTTGACGCTGGCGCCCGAACCCATGGTGAAGAAGTGGTGCAGCCAGACCAGGTACGACAGGATCGTGATGACGATCGTGGCGTAGACCATCGAGGTATAGCCGAACAGACGCTTGCCCGAAAAGGTCGAGGTCACTTCTGAGAACACGCCGAACAGCGGCAGGATCAGGATGTAGACCTCCGGGTGACCCCAGATCCAGATCAGGTTCACGTACATCATCGGGTTGCCGCCGAGATTGTTCGTGAAGAAGTTGGTGCCGACATAGCGGTCGAGCGACAGCAGGACGAGCGTGGCGGTCAGCACGGGGAAGCTGGCGACGATCAGGACGTTCGCGCACAGCGAGGTCCAGCAGAACACCGGCAGCTTCATCATGGTCATGCCCGGCGCGCGCATCTTGATGATGGTCGCGATCAGGTTGATGCCCGACAAGGTCGTGCCGACACCGGCAACCTGAAGCGCCCAGATATAATAGTCGACGCCGACATCGGGACTGAAGTCGAGCTCCGACAGCGGCGGGAAGGCAAGCCAGCCGGTCCGCGCAAACTCGCCGATGAACAGCGAGGCCATGACCAGCACCACGCCGCCCGCCGTCATCCAGAAGCTCAGATTGTTGAGATACGGGAAGGACACGTCGCGCGCACCGATCTGGAGCGGCACGACATAGTTCATCAGGCCGGTGATGATCGGCATCGCCACGAAGAAGATCATGATGACGCCGTGGGCGGTGAACACCTGATCATAGTGATGCGAGTTCAGAAAGCCCTGGTTATCGCCGAAGGCGATGGCCTGCTGCCCGCGCATCATCAGCGCGTCGGCAAAGCCGCGCAGCAGCATCACGATGCCCAGCACCATGTACATGATGCCGATGCGCTTGTGATCGACGGTGGTGAACCACTCCTTCCAGAGATAGCCCCACAGCTTGAACTTGGTGATCAGCGCCAGCACCGCGATGCCGCCGACCGCGACACCCAGGAAGGTGCCGACGACGATCGGCTCGTGGATCGGCAACGATTCGATCGATAGCCGTCCGAAGATGGTCTTTATGATGTTTTCCATGATGGCGTGCCTCAGCCGCGACCCGCACCGGCATGACCAAAGGTCTGCGGGCCGGGGGTCTGCGGGATGGAAAGGAAGGACATGCGGCGGTTCTTCATCTCACCGGCATCCTGCGCGCCGTTCGACGGCGTGGGCTCCAGGCTCTGATGCGGCGAGACCTCGATTTCCTCGGGCGACTTTTCGAGCGCACCCTTGGTCCGATCCCCATGCATCGGGCCGGTATTGTTGACGGGCGGATTACCCTCGCCGACCTTCATCTTGTGCGGATCGCCGCCACCGGTCATCCGGTCGTGCATCATCACGTCCGACATGCACGGCGTGTTGTCCGCCACGCAGCGGTTGACGACACGATCGAACAAGCCGCCCTGGACGCCGTTGAAGTACATGGCGGGCACATACTCGCTCGGTTTCTCGACGGTCAGGAAGGCCGCGCGGGTTAGCTGACCCTGCCCCTTGCCCTGTCCGGCCTGCGACGCGCGAACCTTGTCCACCCACTGGTCGAAGCCGTTCGACTGCAGCGCGTAGACAGGGAAGTTCATGCCCGAGAAGCCCGCGCCGCTATAGTGCGACGACAGCCCCTTGAACGTGCCCTCGCGGTTCAGGACCGCGTGCAGCTTCGTCTCCATGCCGGGCATGGTGTAGATCATGCCGGCCATGGCGGGGATGTAGAAGGCGTTCATCACCGAGGTGCCGGTCAGGCGGAACTCGACGGGCCGGTCGACCGGCAGGGCCAGTTCGTTGACCGTCGCGATGCCCTGCTCGGGATAGATGAACAGCCACTTCCAGTCGAGCGCGACGACCTGAACCTCGAGCGGCTTGACGCCCGCCGCGACCGGCTGCCCAGGTGCGGTCCGCTCGATCGGGCGATAGGGATCGAGCAGGTGCGTGCTGGTCCACGTCACTGCGCCCAGGCAGATGATGATGAGCAGCGGGGCCGACCAGATCACCAGTTCGAGCATCGTCGAATGGTCGAACTCGGGATCATATTCGGCTTCGGTGTTGCTCTTGCGATAGCGCCACGCGAACAGCACCGTCAGCGCCATCACCGGAATGATGATGAGCAGCATCAGGGCCGTCGCGATCAGCACCAGATCGCGTTGCTGCACGGCGACGTCACCGGCAGGGTTGAGCACGACCGCGTCGCATCCCCCCAGCATGGCCAGGAGGGGCAAGGCGGCCCAGCGAAGAGGGCGCAGGCGCGCAAGGCTCGACGAATGAGACATATGGAAAGCGCCGCTACGCCTTTGCTGCACCTGCGCACATTGGACAGTTTGTCCAATCCCCCCCGGCCGCCGAAAGGCGCATAGGCGCAGCAGAATGGCGGTCCTGTGCGGTCTTTTTGCATCGCAACCGGCCCGCCTTAGGTACAGGTAAGAAGTCAGGACTGGCAGCCGATGAGCGCAGAGTTAACCGCATCGACCTCGACGCCCCTTGAGCGGGACGCGCAGTTGGTCAATGCCCGCGAGCCGCACCATGTCGCGCCGGGCGATATCGCCATCGGCGTCATTATCGGGCGCACGTCGGAGTTCTTCGACTTCTTCGTATACGCCATCGCTTCGGTGCTGGTATTCCCGTCGCTGATCTTTCCCTATGTCGATGCGCTGACCGGCACGCTCTACTCGTTCGCGCTGTTCTCGCTGGCGTTCATCGCCCGGCCCATCGGCACCTTCATCTTCATGGCGGTCGACCGCAGCCTGGGTCGCGGGGTCAAGCTGACCATCGCGCTGTTCCTGCTCGGTGGCTCGACCATGGCGATCGCCTTCCTGCCCGGCTATGCGCAGATCGGCACGTCGGCGGCCGTGCTGCTCGGCATCTTCCGCATCATGCAGGGTCTGGCCCTGGGCGGCGCCTGGGACGGCCTGCCCTCGCTGCTGTCGCTGAACGCCCCGGAGCGTCGTCGCGGCTGGTACGCGATGATCCCGCAGCTGGGCGCGCCGCTGGGCCTGCTGGTCGCCAACGGCCTGTTCGCCTTTTTCCTGACGACACTGAGCACCGCCGACTTCCTGGACTGGGGCTGGCGCTATCCGTTCTTCGTGGCCTTCGCGATCAACGTCGTGGCGCTGTTCGCCCGCCTGCGTATCGTCGCGACGCCGGAATTCCAGCGCCTGTTCGAGACCCGCGAGCTTCAGCCCGCACCGGTCGGCGAGACGATCCGTGCCGAAGGCCGCACCGTCCTGCTGGGTGCGTTCGCGCCGCTCGCCAGCTTTGCGATGTTCCACATCGTCACCGTGTTCCCGCTGTCCTGGGTCGTGCTGTTCAACAAGGAACGCCCGCAGGACTTCATGATGATCGAAATCGTCGGCAGCATCGTCGGCGTTATCGCGATTCTCGCCTCGGGCAAGATCGCCGACCGGGTGGGTCGCCGTACCCTGCTGGGCGCGTCGGCCGCCGCCATCGCCGCTTATGCGGGCTTCGCGCCGCAGCTGCTGAGCCAGGGCGGCGTGGGCGAGACGATCTATATTGTGCTCGGCTTCCTGCTGCTCGGCTTGGGCTTCGGCCAGTCGTCGGGCGTCATCAACTCGGGCTTCTCGCCGCTGCGTCGCTATACCGGTGCCGCGATCACCTCGGACCTGGCCTGGCTGCTGGGTGCGGGTTTCGCGCCGCTGGCCGCGCTGCTGCTGTCGAGCAATTTCGGACTGTTGTCGGTCGGTGTCTATCTGTTGTCGGGTGCTGTCGGCACGCTGGCCGCGCTGGGCATCAACAAGGAACTCGCCAAGCGCGCATCGTAACGCGTCTACGCGATTTTAGGAACGAAATGGCCGGCGGGGCGACCCGTCGGCCGTTTTGCTTTGGGCATGCGCCATCCTACATTCATCCTAGCCGCGTATCAGGCCGGGCAGGAGGCGTTATGAAGACAGGCATAGGACGCAAGGCCGCGATGGCCATGGCATTTGCGGGCGGCACGTTTTTCGCAATTGCAGCGGATGCACGGGTTCCGGCAGGAACCTGGGCCAATCCCTCGAACACGGTGCAGGTGCGCTTCGCGCCCTGTGGTCGCGGACGCGACGCGCAGCTGATGTGCGGCACCGTCGTCTGGGCCAGCGAACAGGCCAAGGCCGATGCGGAGCGAGGCGGTTCGCCCCGGCTCGTCGGCACGCCCCTGTTCACCGATTTCGAGGAGGAAGAACCCGGCCGCTGGGCGGGAACGGTCTTCATTCCCGATATCGGACGCGAGGTGGAAGGCACGATCACCCAGATCGACGCCCGCACGCTCGTCGGCGAGGGGTGCCTGTTCGGGCGATTGGGCTGCAAGGAACAGCGCTGGCACCGAGTCAAATAACGCCGCGCCATGGAACCGCCGCGCGTTTGCGGCGTCCCCGACGCGGTAACAGGAAAGGGCAGATATGGCTGACGATACGCTGACAGTGGTTGCGGGCACGATCGAGGACAATGTGTCCGACCGGCAGGTCGAATTCGTCGGGGAATTGGACGGCGAGGAATATCAGTTCGCGGCCCAGTACGACCTTCTCGAAGCGTTGAGCGGCGACGTGCCGGATGGCGACGCCGTGGAACTGTTCGAGCGCTATTGCGACGACATTTTGGAAGCGGCCCAGACCGCGCTCGCCCGGGACATGACCCAGTCGCTGGTCGTCGTCAGCGAGAACGATCTCGACTGATCGTCCCAGCCAGGATCACTGGTCGAACAGCCGGTCCATCTGCTGCGCGAGCTCCGCCAAAGTGTAGGGTTTGCGCAGCAGGGCAAAGCCATGGCTGCCCTCATCCGCGATGACCTGGCTATAGCCGCTGGTCAGCAGGATGCGGAGTTCGGGATAAAGGCGGCTGATCTCATGCGCGAAATCGATGCCCGACTGGCCGGGCATCATGACGTCGGAGAATACGAGGTCGAACCGATCCGCGCCGGTCTTCAACTCCTCCATCGCGGCGGCCGCGTTGGTCGTCGTGACGGTATGAGATCCCAGCGTCTGTAGCGCCTCGACCGCGAACTGACCGACTTCGATATTGTCCTCGACCACGAGGACGCGGTGCTCGGCGCGCTTGTGGCCTGTCGCCATCGCCACGCGCCCTTCACTGACCGGCAGGCCGTCCACCTGCGGCAAAAGGAGAGTGAAGGTCGCCCCCTCGCCCGGCTCGCTGACGACATGGACGTCGCCACCCGACTGGCGCGCAAAGCCGAACACCTGGCTGAGGCCCAAGCCGGTGCCCGCCCCCAGCCGCTTGGTGGTGAAGAAGGGCTCGAAAATCTGGTCGAGACGTTCGGGCGGAATACCTTCGCCGGTATCGGTTATCGCAATCCGTACCTGACGCTCGCTCACTGCTTCGGCCTCGGACTTCACCCGAATGGTCAGCCGCCCCTGCCCCGCCATCGCGTCCCGCGCATTGACCGCCATGTTGACGATCGCGGTATCGAGCTGGCTGCGGTCGACATGCGCGCGACAGGGCACCTCCGGCAGATCGACGTCCAGCTCTATGCCCGGACCACACAGGGTCGTGATCATATCGACCAGCGATGTTATGCTGTCCCCGACATCGACGATCTCTGGGGTCAGCGGCTGGCGGCGCGCGAAGGCGAGCAATTGCGCCGTCAGCTTGGCGGCGCGATCGGCGGCGTCAGCGATGGCGTCGATCTGGCGCTGGCGACGCTCAGCCGGGAATTCGGCGCGGCGGAGCAGGTCGATCGAACCGCGAATGACGGTGAGCAGGTTGTTGAAGTCATGCGCGACACTGCCCGTCAACTGGCCGATCGCCTCCAACTTCTGTGCCTGGCGCAGCTGTTCCTCGGTGGCGCGCAACGCCTCCTCGGCAGCCTTTTGCTGGGTGATGTGACGACCGACCGAAAAGACTTCGAATTCGCTGGAGGCGCCGACCCAGGCGATCCATTCGTCATGGCCCTCGGCATGGTGCATCCTGAGTTCGATCCGCGGGACGCCCCCTTCCAGTGAAGTGCGCAGCGCGGCTCGCGCCCCCTCCCGATCGTCGGCGTGAATGAAATCCATCACCGACCGGCCGATCAGGTCGGTCGCCTCATAGCCCAGCAAAACCCGCCACGCCGGGTTGATCCGGCGGATCGTCCCTTCGGGATCGATCACGGTCAGCAGGTCCGGCGACACGTCCCACATCCGGTCGCGCTCGGCAGTCCGTTCGATGATCCGCTGTTCCAGCGTGACGTTCAGCCCGCGCAACTCCTCCAGCGCTTGCGACAATTGCGCCTGGCTCTCACGCAGGGCGGCATCGGCATGGACGCGTGCGGTCGTCTCGTTGGTGAAGATGAACAGTCCGGCGACCTTGCCTTCGCCGTCCAGCACGCGCGAATACGAGAAGGACCAGAAAGTATGCGCCTCGCCCCGGTCGGTATCGAGCTTCCAGGGCAGATCGACGAAGCGCTGGGTCCGGCCCGCCAGCGCATCGTCGATGATCGGCCGCGCCTGTTCCAGCGCATCGGCCCATACCTCGTCGAAGCGCGCCCCCATCGCCCAGGACAGGCGCGGGCCCAGCAGCGGAAAATACGTCTCGTTGAAGAAGAAATGAAGGTCCGGCCCCCAGGCCAGGATCATCGATTCGGGCGAGTTGAGCACGAGGCTCAAAGGAATGCGGAAGGATTCGGGCCAATCCTGCGGCGGCCCCATCGGGTGCCCAGTCCAATCCCGTGCGAGGATCAGTCGTGTCGCCTCCCCTCCACCTTCCAGAAAGGCCAGCTTCGGATCGGAGGAGACGACACTCATTGAGGCGCTGCTAGCAAGTTGTACGTGGCTCCGCCACCGTCACAATTCCTCGCCCGCCAATGTCGCCGCTGCCTGGATGACGGCCAAATGGGTCAGTCCCTGTGGCATGTTGCCCAGATAATGGCCGGTCTTCGGATCAATCATCTCGGCGTAAAGCCCCGCGCCCCGGCTATCGAGCACCTCGGTCGCCGCGTCAAAGGCGGCCTGCGCGGCCTCGGTCTGGCCGAGGATTGCACGCGCCTCGATCATCCAGAAGGTACAGGCGAGAAAACAGCCTTCCTCCTTATGCACGCCCGAATAGCGATAGTGGAAGGCCCCCGCCGCCAATTCCCGGTCGAGCGCGTCGAGGGTGCGGGCCAACCGGTCCTGCCCATCGAAGCGAAAGCGCACCGCCAGCGCCAGGCTGGCGTCCAGAGAGTCGCTGTCGGGGTGCATCAGATAGGCACCGCGCGCCTCCGACCAGCAATGCTCGCCGATCCACGCCTCGATCCGATCGCGTTCGCGCGCCCAGCGGTCGCGGCAGGTCGTCGGGATCTGCCCCTCATCGGCCAGTTCGACCGCCCGCGCCAGCGCCTGCCAGCAACTGATCTTCGACATGGTGTAATGACGTTCCTCGGGTAGCTCCCAGATGCCCGCATCGGGTTGCCGCCACCGATCGGCGCAGTCGTCCGCCAAGTGCGACAGCGTCTCCGCGCTGGAGGTGTCGAGGAAGTTGCCACAGGCGACGAAGCGGCTCGCCGTCTCGAAGATGTCGCCATAGATGCCGTGCTGGTGCTGGCCGCCCGCCAGATTACCGACACGGACCGGCCGGGACCCGCGATAGCCACCGACAGCGATTTCCTGCTCCTCGGGCACGGGCTGGCCGTTCAGCGTGTAGCAGACCTGCGGCATGCCCTCCCCCAACCGCTTGAGCAGCCAGGTGAAGGCCGCTTTCGCCTCGGCATGGGCACCGATGCGCAGGAACGCCTTGATCGTATAGCCGGCATCGCGAACCCAGGCGTAGCGATAGTCGTAATTCTTCTCGCCGCCGATCCCCTCGGGCAGGGATGTGGTCGCCGCCGCCGTGATCGCCCCGGTCGGGGAGTAGAGCAGCAGCTTCAACGCCAGCGCGCTGCGCAGGATACGGTCGCGGTGAAGTTCGGGCACCTTTAGCCCGCTGGTCCATTGCCGCCACTCATCGTCCGACAGGTCAATCCGCGCGTCGATCTGCTCGATATCCTGGCAGACCAGCGGTTCGTCCTCGCCCGCGATGATCGCGATGCGCGCGCGGTCGCCCGGCCCCACCGACGCCGTGCCGGTGACCAGCCCATCCTCGACATGATCGATGGTCACATGCGCACAGTGACGGAACACGCCCAGCACGCTGTCGACATGAAAGACATTATGCCCGCCCGCCGGTGCGAAATAGGGGCTGACCGTGTCCGCCCGGCGGCTGAACCGCAGGGTGATGGCGAAGCGGACGAACCCGTCGAGCCCCTCCACCCGGCGCGCCAGCTCTGCCCAGGGAAGCCGCCCGGCCGGGCCGCTGTTAAGGGACTCGACCAGCTTCGCCCGGCCGCTGGCGGTGGTGAAGATCGTCTCCAGTACGTTGCTGTGGGTGCGATAGCGCCGCTCGACGGTGAAGGGCTCGACCGGCGTGATCGCGAAGGTCCCGCCCCGTTCCCCATCCAGCAGCCGGTCGAACAGCGGCGCGGAATCCATGTTGGGTACGCACCACCAGTCTATTGTCCCGTCCGCCCCGCTCAGCGCGACACTACGCCCGTCCCCCAGCGCGGCATAGTTTTCGAGGTCGAGAAATCCTTCGGCATCGCGCAGCGGATCGGCATGCTGGTCGGGAAGAGACACGGTGGCAAGCGCTCCACTGATACAGGTTAGGCGGCTGAAAACTCGCCAGACCCGTTAAATCTCCGTGGGACCTTCGTCGGATTGGCGCGTTGCAGCATCCGTTACGTCATTTGGGAGCATCGCCATGAGCCTGGCATCGGCATTCGGTTTCGGCACGAAGAAGGTCCGCTACGCAGTCGTAGGGGCGGGCGACATCACCCAGTCGGCCATGCTGCCCGGCATCGAGCATACCGGCAATTCGGAGCTGACCGCGATCGTTACCGGCGACGCCGAGAAGGGACGTCTGCTCGCCAAGAAATATGGCGTCGAGCATGTCTATTCCTATGATGAGTTCGACAAGCTGCTGACCGCGAATGTCTGCGACGCCATCTATCTCGGCACCCCCAATTGGCGACATGCCGAATTCGCCATTCCGGCGCTGGACGCGGGCATCCATGTACTGTGCGAAAAGCCGCTAGAGGTCTCCAGCGAGAAGGCCCGCGCCATTCAGGATGCCGAGCGCCGCTCCACCGCCAAGCTGATGACGGCCTATCGTCTGCACTTCGAGCCGGGCACGCTGGCGGCGATCGAGAAGATCAGGAACGGCGAATTGGGTGAACTGGTCGGCTTCACATCCTGCTTCGGGCAGAAACTGGACCCCGATAATCACCGTGCCAAGCACGGGCTAGAAGCCGGGCCGCTCTTCGACATGGCGCCCTACCCCATCAACGCCATCCGCTATCTGTTCGGGGCGGAGCCGGTCGCGGTCGAAAGTGCCGTCGCCACGCGCCAGCCGAGCGCTGGCCTGGGCGACCTCGACGATACCTTCGCCGTCGTCCTGCGGATGCCGGGCGACAAGCTGGCGAGCTTCACGGTCAGCTATGCGATGAACAATATCGACAGCCTGATCGTGGCGGGCATGAAGGGCTCGATTCATATGAGCCCGGCCTATGGTTTCCAGTCGGGGATCGAGCATGACGTCACGATCGGCGACAAGCAGAGCCATGAGGCGTTCAAGCATACCGACCAGTTCGGCGGCGAAATGCGCTATTTCTCCGACTGCATCCTGAATGACCGAGATCCCGAGCCCGATGTCGAGGAAGGTCTGTCCGATCTGCGTGTGATCGAGGGGATCGTAAAGGTGATGGAGACGGGCAGCCGCGTCGAACTGCCGCCCTTCACCCGCACCCGCCGCATCGATCCGGCCAGCCAGCGCCAGACCCTGTCTGCGGTCCGAGCCCCCGAACAGGTCAAGGCGAAATCGCCCACCGGGAATTGATGCGCATCAACGCGATTATGGGGGAGCATAATCTCTCCCATAATCGTTACGCTGGCGATGACAGTTGATGTCACGGCAGGGAGTCGACGGTGGATAACAGGCAGGAACAGCTTCGCGCGCGCGCTTACGGCATCTGGCAGGCCGAGGGGGAGCCGCACGGGCGCGACCGCGAGCATTGGGAGATGGCCGAGCGCGAACTCGCCAGTCCTAATGCAGATGTGAAGGCTCCCGAGCCCAAATCCACCTCCACTCGCTCGAGAAAGGCCACGCCCGTCGAGAAGACCGATGTAAAGGGGGCAGCGGAGGCGAAGCCCAAGACGCGCAAGCCGCGCGCCGCCAAACCCGCCTGACGTCCATTGGCGGGGCAACGCCCCTCAACATGACTGCGCCTTTCGCAAGGCACCATTTCACGGATCGTCATTCGACTTTTGCCGGAGAGATTTCTTGACCGAATTGCCCGACCAGATCCTGCCCGGCTCCGCCTATCCGCTGGGCGCCAGCTTCGATGGAGAGGGCGTCAATTTCGCCGTGTTCTCGGCCAATGCCGACCGCATCGAGCTGTGCATCTTCGACTCGCAGGGCAAGCGCGAGCTGAAGCGTTACACCCTGCCCGAATGCACCGATGAGGTCTGGCATGGCTATCTCCCCGATGTCGGGCCGGGCCTGCTCTATGGCTACCGCGCGCATGGGCCTTACGAGCCTGAGGCCGGGCACCGCTTCAATCCGAACAAATTGCTGCTCGACCCTTACGCCCGCAAGCTGCACGGTGAGATCAAATGGACCGACGCGCTGCACGGCTATCAGATCCGGTCGAAGAAGGAAGATCTGAGCTTCGACAAGCGCGACAGTGCTGCCGCCATGCCCAAGGCAGTGGTGGTCGACGATCATTTCGAGTGGTCGCGCGACGTGAAGCCCAACACGCCCTGGTCCGAAACCGTGATCTACGAAGCGCATGTAAAGGGTCTGACCAAGCTGATGGAGCTCGTGCCGCCGCGTGAGCGGGGCACCTATGCCGGGCTCGGCCATCCCGCGGTCATCAAGCATCTGAAGCGCATCGGCGTCACCGCGATCGAGCTTTTGCCGATCCACAGCTTCACGCAGGACCGGTTCCTGCAGGAAAAGGGGCTGCGTAACTATTGGGGCTATAACACGCTAGGCTTCTTCGCTCCCGAGCAGGCCTATTTCGCGACCGATACCCAGGACGAACTGCGCCGCGCGGTGCACAAGTTGCATAAGGCGGGGATCGAGGTCATCCTCGACGTGGTTTACAACCACACCTGCGAAGGATCGGAAAAGGGCCCGACCTTGTCGTGGCGTGGGCTCGACAATGCCAGCTATTACCGGCTGGTGCAGGATCAGCCGCGCTACACGATCAACGACACCGGCACCGGTAACACGCTGAACCTGTCGAAGGCGCGGGTGATCCAGATGGTGGCGGACTCGCTGCGCTACTGGGCGACCAGCTTCGGGGTCGACGGCTTCCGCTTCGACCTGGGGCTGACCCTGGGGCGCGAGGCGGATGGCTTCGATCCGGGTTCGGCCTTTTTCGACGTGCTGCGCCAGGACCCGGTGTTGGGCCGGCTGAAGCTGCTGACCGAGCCATGGGACGTCGGACCCGGCGGTTATCAACTCGGCAATTTCCCGCCCGGCTTTTCCGAGTGGAACGACAAGTATCGTGACACGGTGCGCAAATATTGGCGTGGCGATCCCGGCCAGCGTGGCGATCTGGCGGCGCGGCTGGCGGGCTCGGGCGATCTGTTCGACCGGCGGGCACGGCGGCCTTGGGCCAGCCTCAACATGCTCGCGGCGCATGACGGCTTCACCCTGGCCGATACGGTCATGTACGAGCAGCGCCACAACGAGGCCAACAAGGAAGACAATCGCGACGGCCATTCGGAAAACTACTCGCGCAATTGGGGCGCCGAGGGGCCGACCGACGATGAAGGCATCAAGGACGCACGCGGTCGCGTGATGCGGTCGATGATGACGACCTTGCTCGCCTCGCTGGGCACGCCGATGATCGTGGCGGGCGACGAATTCGGTCGGACGCAGCACGGCAACAACAACGCCTATTGCCAGGATAACGAAATCAGCTGGCTCGACTGGAAGGCCGCCGCCTCGGAGGAAGGCGAGGCTATGATCGCCTTCACCGCGCGACTGGCCGAGTTGCGGCGGCGCTATGTCGTGCTGCGCGCGCCGAGCTTTCTCTATGGGCAGGACACGCCGGGCCATGGCATCAACGATATCGAATGGTGGGACGAACGTGGCGAGCGACTGAGCCCCGAGGATTGGGACAATCCCGAAGGCCGCGCCTTGATGATGCGTCGCGCGATCGCGACCGAAGATGGCTGGGTCGAGGCGGTGTCGCTCCTGCTCAACGCCTCGGCCGATCCGATCACCTTCACCCTGCCCCCGCCCCATGCCGCACGCACCGTCCTGATCGACAGTGCCAAGCCCGAACAGGGCGAGATCGAGATCGGCGACAGCTATGAGGTCGGGCCGCAAAGCGCCGTGTTGATCACCTGGCAGGATGCGATCGAGGCATGACTGCCTGGGGCCCCGAGCTGCGCGACGGCGCCGACACCCGTTTCCGCCTCTGGGCACCCGACCGAGAGGCGGTGACGCTGGAGATCGATGGCGCGCCTTCCGTGGCGATGCAGCGGGACGGTGCCGGCTGGTTCACCGCGACGGCGCCGGCGTCGGCAGGCACGCGCTATCGGTATCGACTGGATGCCGAACTGGCGGTGCCCGATCCGGCCTCCCGGCTGCAATCGGGTGGTGTCCATGGCTGGAGCGTGGTGGTCGATCCACGTTTCGCCTGGAACGCGACCGAATGGCGCGGTCGGCCCTGGGAAGAGATGGTCATCCTGGAGCTTCATGCGGGCACGTTGGGCGGGTTCGAGGGTATTCGGGATAGGCTGCCCGCCATCGCCGCATCGGGCGTTACCGCGATCGAGCTGATGCCGGTCAACGCCTTTGGCGGCACCCGCAACTGGGGTTATGACGGGGTGCTGCCCTATGCCGTGGCCGAGCCCTATGGCTCGCCCGCCGAGTTGAAGACGCTGGTCGACACCGCCCATGGCCTGGGCATCTCGGTGTTCCTCGATGTGGTCTATAATCACTTCGGGCCGGACGGGAATTTTCTCAACGCCTATGCCAGCGCCTTCTTCCATCAGGATGTCGACACACCCTGGGGCGGCGCGGTGGCGGTCGACGCCGATCCGGTGCATCGCTTCTTCGTCGACAATGCGCTGATGTGGCTGCGCGATTATCGCATCGACGGGCTGCGCTTCGATGCGGTTCACGCGATCGCCAATGACAGCTTTCTCGACCGGATGGCGAGCGAAATCCGCGCGGCGCTACCCGAGCGGCATGTCCATCTGGTTCTCGAAAACGAGAAGAACGATGCCGAACGGTTGCGGGCCGGATGTTATGACGCGCAGTGGAACGACGATTTCCACAATGTCCTTCACGTCCTGCTGACCGGTGAGACCAGCGCCTATTATGGCGACTTCGCCGATCGCCCGGCGGAACGGCTGGCACGTTGTCTGAAGGAAGGCTTCATCTACCAAGGCGAAGGTTCGCCCAACCATGACGGCAAGCCCCGCGGCAAGCCATCGGGCGACCTGGCCAGCAACGCCTTCGTCGCGTTCCTTCAGAACCACGATCAAGTGGGCAACCGCGCCATGGGCGAGCGGCTGATCCGGCTGACCGATCGCGAGCGGCTCCGCGCCGCGACCGCGCTGCTGCTGCTCGGGCCGCAAATCCCCTTGCTGTTCATGGGCGAGGAGGAGGGCAGCGAGAGCCCCTTCCTGTTCTTCACCGACTTCCACGACGAACTGGCCGATGCGGTCCGCGAAGGCCGCCGCCGCGAATTCGCCAAGTTCGACGCCTTCGCCGACCCCGAAGCGCGTGAGCGTATCCCCGACCCGAATGCCCGCAGCACGTTCGACGCGTCCGTTCCCGAACCCGGACCGGCGGCAGGCGAATGGCGGGCCCTGTATCGCGAGCTGCTGACCCTGCGACAGGTCCATATCGTACCTCGACTGAAAGGTGCGGTCGGCCTGTCGGCCGATGCCAGCGGCGAAGCACGGGTCAAGGCGCGCTGGAGGATGGCGGACGGGGCCATGCTGACGATCCTGATCGACCTCGGCACCGATCCGCTGCCTTTGGATCAGGAGGACGGCACCTTGATCTTCCGGGAGAACGACCGCTTCGCCGCCTGGATTTCCACATGAGCGACCTCCACGCCCGTGCCGAGGCAGCAGGGCTGTCGCGCGATTGGCAGGACGCCAAGGGACAGGCGCAATGCGTCTCGGACGAAGCGTTGGCGGCGATCCTCGACCGGCTCGATATCGATCATGGCGAACCGGTTTTCGTTTCCGGCGAGCTCGATCAGGCCATCGCACTGCCTGGCACGTGGCGCGATGGACCGGCGCACCTGACGCTCGACAATGGCGAGGTGCGGTCGGTCACCCTGAACGACGGCGTACTCCCCGGCATAGCAGACTGGGGCTATCATCGGCTGGAGCAAGGCGGCCACAGCATCACCGTCGCGGTCGCCGCTGCCCGCTGCCCCGCGCCGCCGCCGGGGCGTCACTGGGGCAGCGCCGTGCAAATTCCGTCGCTTCGGGAAGGCGGCGGGGCCTATGGTGATTTCGCCAGCCTGGCGACGGCCGCCCGGGCGCTGGGCCAGTCCGGCGCTTCGGCCCTTGCCATCAGTCCCGTCCATGCCCTCTTCCCCGCCGATGCCAGCCGGTTCAGCCCCTATGCTCCGTCGAGCCGCCTGTTCCGCAACATCTGGCTCGCTCCCGCTGGAGAACCGGTGGCCGAGGCTCCGTCGCTGATCGACTGGAAAACGGCGGCACCCGACCGCTTACGTGATCTCCGGCTGGCCTATGACCGATTGGACGATAAAAGCCGATCGGACTTCGCCCGGTGGCGGCACGAACAGGGCGAGCGGCTGGAAGCGCAGGTCCGTTTCGATGCGTTGCAAGCGCATTTCTACGCTCGGGATCAGGCGCAGGGCTGGCGAGGTTGGCCGTCCGAATATCACGATCCGACCGGAGCGGCGGTGACCCATTTCGTGGCGGAGCATCAGGATGCGATCGCCTTCTACGCCTTTGCGCAATGGTGGGCCGACCGTGCACTGGCGCAAGCATCGACCGCCGCGCGCGAGGCGGGGATGGAAATCGGGCTGATCGCCGATCTTGCCATCGGCGTGGCAGCCGACGGAGCCGACAGCTGGAGCCGTCCGGGCGAGCTGCTGAGCGGCCTGTCGATCGGCGCGCCGCCCGATCCGTTGGGCCCGGAGGGGCAGAATTGGGGCATTACCGCGCTATCCCCCTTCGCGCTCCGCCGACTGGGTTTCGTACCCTTCATCCAGACGCTGCGCGCCGTCTTCGCACACGCAGGCGGCATCCGTATCGACCATGCGCTTGGGCTGTGCCGTTTGTGGGTAATCCCGGAGGGCGCACCGGCCGACCAGGGTGCCTATCTGGCGATGCCCTTTGCCGACCTGCTACGCATCCTGCGGATCGAGGCACAGCGGGCCAATGACGGAGGCGGTGCCATCGTGATCGGCGAGGACCTGGGCACCGTGCCTCCGGGGTTTCGGGACACGATGGCTGACATCGGGATGCTCGGAATGCGGGTGCTTCCGTTCGAGCGGGATGCCGAAGGCCGGTTCACGCGACCGGAGCAGTGGGACGCACAGGCTATTGCGATGACCGCCACCCATGACATTCCGACCGTCCGAGGCTGGTGGACCGGTCGCGACCTCGACTGGCGGGCTAGGATCGCGGGTCGCTCGGTATCCTCCGAGGATAGCGAGCACCGCGCGCAGGAAAAGGCGGCGCTCTGGGCCATGATTGGCGAAGACACAGCCCTGCCGTCGGAAGCAGAGCCCGTGGTCGATGCCGCCATAAAAGCCGTCGCGGCCACCCCCTGCCCGCTCGCCATCGTGCCGATCGAGGACCTGTTGGGCCTGGAGGAGCAGCCGAACCTGCCGGGCACCATCGACGAGCATCCCAACTGGCGACGTCGCCTGCCCGACACATGGGATGCAGCGTGCCGGAGCGAGGCAGTCGCCGCCCGCATCGCCACGCTCAACGCCCGATGATCCCTCTTCAAGGACGCCGACCATGACGCCGCGCGCCACCTATCGTTTCCAGTTCCACAAAGACTTTCCCTTCGACCGGGCAGAGGCCTTGCTGCCCTATCTCGACCGGCTGGGGATCAGCCATGTCTATGCCTCGCCCATCACCACCGCGGCGGCGGGGTCGATGCACGGCTATGACGTGATCGACCCGACCCGAATTAATCCCGAACTGGGCGGCGAAGAGGCGTTCCGCGCGCTGTCGCAGGCCGCCCGAGGGCTGGGCATGGGTGTCATCATCGACATCGTGCCCAATCATATGGGCGTCGCAGGCGGCGGCAACGCTTGGTGGAACGATGTACTTACCCGTGGCGAGGCCAGCCAATACGCACGATTCTTCGACATCGACTGGTCGCGCAAGCTGGTCCTGCCAATTCTGGGCGATCCACTGGCCAAGGTGCTGGCGGACGGCCAGATTACGGTCGAACGCCGGGATGGACGCGCCGAGATCGTCGCTTATGGCGAGCATCGCCTGCCGGTGCGGGACGAGGATCAGGATCGAGCCGAAGATGTACCGGTCGCCAAACTACTCGACCGGCAGCATTATCGGCTGGCCTCGTGGCGCGTGGCAAACGACGAGCTCAACTGGCGCCGTTTCTTCACCATCAACGATCTGGCGGGCCTTCGCGTCGAGGACGACGATGTGTTCGAGGAGAGCCACGCACTCTATTTCAGACTGTATGAGGAAGGTCTGATCGACGGCGTGCGGATCGATCATGTCGACGGCCTGACCGATCCGATAGGCTATTGCCGGAAGCTGCGCGCGCGGTTCGACGCGATCCCGCGCGCCGACGGGAACCGCGCCTATATCGTGGTCGAGAAAATCCTCGCCGCCGATGAGCCGATGGGCCAGGACTGGGGTGTCGACGGCACCAGCGGTTATGATTTCATGGAAGAGGTCTCCGCGCTGATCCACGCGCCGGAGGGGACAAGGCCCTTGGCCGAACTCTGGGCGCAGTTGAGCGGCCGATCCCCTCACTTCGCGCCCGAGGAAGTGCAGGCGCGGCAGGACCTATTAGCATGGCAGTTTGCAGGGCAACTAGACCAGTGTGTCGGGGCCTTCAGCGCTTTGACGGCATCGGTCGGTGCACTTGAAGGTGCAATCACCACACCGATGCTGCGCCGCGCGATCGAGCGGCTGCTTTGGGTGTTTCCGGTCTATCGTACCTATGGCCCCGACGCTCCGACCAGCGACGCCGCCATCCGGGAACAGGCCCGCCGCCGCGTCGATCCGCTGCTGCCACCGGGCGAGGGTTCTGTCGCCGACCGGATACTGGCCTGGCTCGCGGGCGAAGGTCCAGGGGACCGGGCCTTGCTGGCCGACGCGGTTCGACGGCTCCAGCAACTTTCCGCGCCGATCGCGGCCAAGGCGGTCGAGGATACGGCGTTTTATCGCCACGCCGTCCTGTTCTCTCGCAACGATGTCGGTTTCGATGCAGGCCGCCTGAGCATGTCCATCGCCGCCTTCCACGAGCGCATGAAGGGTCGTGCCGAACGCTTCCCCCGCGCGATGCTGACCACCGCCACCCATGACCATAAGCGCGGCGAGGATGTCCGCGCCCGGCTGGCGGTGTTGAGCGCTATGCCCGACGAATGGCGGCTGCAGGTCGAGGCTTGGTGGCGGCAGACCGTCGATCTCGCCGAGGGCGTCGATCCGGCGGATTGGTACATGTTGATCCAGACCCTGGTCGGCGCTTGGCCGGACGAAGGTGATCTCGGCGACTTCTCGACACGGATCGCGGCGTGGCAGGAAAAGTCGCTCCGCGAGGCCAAGCTTCGCTCGTCCTGGGAAGCGCCGGACACCGATTATGAAGAACGGTGCAACTCCTTGGCGCAGGCGCTGATCGACGGAGAAAAGGGGAAGGATTTCCGCAAAGGAATGACCGCCTTGCTCCGCCGGATCGCATCGGCGGCCGACGCGAATATCCTGACCCAGGTGGCCTTGCGCTACACCGTACCCGGTATCCCCGACTGTTATCAGGGGACGGAGTTCGCCGATCTAAGCCTGGTCGATCCCGATAATCGCCGGCCGGTGGACTATCCCGCACGCGAAGCCGCGCTCGCCGATGGGCATTGCCCAAAGCAGAAAGTCATCGCCGATCTGCTCGCCCTGCGGCGGCGTTTTCCGGACCTGTTCCTCCAGGGCCGCTATACCCCTCTGCCGGTCACCGGCTATGGCCGGGACCGAGTGATCGCCTTTGAACGGCAGCACGGCGATCAGCGATTGACCTGCATCTTCGGTCTACGGGTGATGCCGTTGATCGGCGCGGATGGCGTGATCGACTGGCGCGATACGGCAGTGGAAACCAGCGAGGGCCTAATCCGTCTGGCCGACCGGGTTGGGCCGATGCCGCTTTGGTTCTGGGTTAAGACGGGTAGCTGAGCGGCACCGATGTCGTTGGTTTCGCCGGACTTCTACGCGCAGCCGGTCGATGACGTTGCACAGGGGCTGATCGGCGTCACCCTGACGGTCGGCGGCGTGGGCGGGATCATCGTGGAAACGGAGGCCTATGATGCGGCCGACCCCGCCTCGCACAGCTTTGCCGGGCGAACCGCACGCAATGCGGCCATGTTCGGACCGGTCGGCCACGCCTATGTCTACCGCATCTACGGGCTGCACCACTGCCTCAACATCGTGTGCGGCACGCCGGGCAGCGCAGTCCTGATTCGTGCGATCGAGCCGCAACATGGCATCGATTCCATGCTGGCGCGGCGCGGCATCGCTCGCCCGCTACGGGAATTGTGCGCCGGTCCGGGGCGGCTATGCGCAGCACTCGGGATCGACATGGCGCTGGACGGGGCATCGCTCGATAGGCCGCCGTTTCTTTTGGAAGACACGGACACGGTGCCGGACATTATGACGGGGCCCAGGATCGGCATTACCAAGGCCACCGATCGGCCGAGACGCTTCGGTTTGCGCAGCTCGCCATGGCTCAGCCGCCCATTTCCCGGTTCAAATTGATGCAATGCGGTGTAAATATCGGCGCCTTCACCCCGCAACGCAGCAACTTATTTACTTGATCTCCACCATATTTATCACGAGCCTGCCTCCCATAATAAATAAGGGGCGAGTCGATGGAGTGGATCAAGGTCCTGGCGGTGGTCGCCATGGTCTATGGCGTTTGGGCAGCCTATCGGTCACTGGGCGCGCCAGTTCTTCACGAAGGTGCTCGCTATTTCCGCCAGCCCGATGGCAGCTTCCGCCGCTGGTATGGCGGTCGGCGCTTCAGCGCCGACGAAGTGGGGGCACCCGAGCAAGCCTGATTTCCCACCGGGGGCGGTCAGCCGTCAGACAGCTGGCCGCCACTATGATTGCGCCTTCACGCGACCCATATCGGGTGGCGGAAGGAAACGATCTCTCATGATACCCGATCTGGGCATCCCCCTGCCCCTGGCCGCCGTGGTCGCAGCGGCAATCCTGGCGGTGGTTCTGGCGCGCCGGGTGCCTGTGTTGCGCGTGGCGCTCAATCTGGTCAGCTGGGTCATCCTGGGTGGTCTGCTGATCGTCGTCCTGCAACAGCGTCAGCAATTCGATCCCTATATCCAGCGCGCGATGCAGGTCCTCAATCTTCAGGATCAGAATGTGGTCGGCGATACGGTGCGCATCCGCATGTCGCCCGATGGCCATTTCTGGGCGCGGGTGACGATCGGCGACGTCAGCCGACGGATGCTGGTCGACAGTGGCGCGACGCTGACAGCGCTGTCGACCGATACCGCGCAGGCGGTCGGACTGCGCCCGGCCAAGCCTGTCTTCCCGGTCATACTGAACACCGCCAACGGCATGATCCGCGCCCAAACCGCGCAGATCGACTCGCTGCGCATCGGCACCATCCGCGCCGATGACGTACCCGTTGTCATCTCGCCCGCCTTTGGCGATACCGATGTGCTGGGAATGAATTTCCTGTCGCGGCTTAAAAGCTGGCGGGTAGAGGGCTCGACCCTGATCCTGGAACCGCATCATCCGCAGCCCTTAACCGGACGCTCATGATATAAGTGATACGGAAAGAAGACAGAATTCGCGGCGTTTGGCCCGTTGTTCGATTGACTTGATGGTGTAGCTTTTTCATGCGTCAGACTATGACCACTCCCCTGTCGCGCATGCTGTCGCTCCCGCCGCAGCTCGACCGATATGTTGCCCAGGCCATTGAAGCAGGCGAATTTGCCGACGAGCAAGCCCTGCTGATCGCCGCGATCGACCGGATGCGGGCGGACAGTTCGTTCGGTGATCCGGCGACCTGGCTGGTCGGTGGCGGCGAGTGTGGACAACTGGTCCGCGACCGCGATTGGGCAGACAGTCCGCTCGGCCCCATCGGCCAGTGGCCCGGTGTCCTGTGCACCACGGTCGCCAATATCGTGCATTCGCCGATCGCCAAGGTCCTGATGTGGGGACCGGATCATGTCATGCTCTACAATGACGCCTATCGCAGCGTCGCGGGGCCACGCCATCCTGCGGCCTTTGGCGGACGCGTCGAGCAGGTCTGGCCCGAAATCTGGGATTGGAATCGTGACATTCTGGAGCGCGGTTTCCGGGGCGAGGATATCGCTTTTCGCGACCAGAAACTGATCGTGACGCGCGCGGGTGTCGAGGAAGAGGTAGTCTTCGACCTCTACTACACGCCCGTCTATCTCGAACGTGGCGATGTGGGCGGCGTGATGTGCACGGTCGTCGAGAATACCGGTCGCGTCGCCGCCGAGCGCCGTCTGGCCGAGAGCGAAGCGGAACTGCGGATCATCACCGACTCGCTGCCCGTTCTGGTCGCCTTCGTCGATCGTGAGGAGCGTTACCGCTTCGCCAATGACTATTACCGCGAATTTCTCGGTGTCGACCCAGAGGGCATGCTGGGGCAGCGCATCGGCGATATATTGACCGATGATGACTATAGCGAGCGCAAACCGCTGATCGACCGGGCGCTGGCGGGCGAGACGGTGGTGGCGGACGTCCACATGCACCACCGGGACGGAAGCCGCCGCCGGGCCGAGACACGCTACATCCCCCGCCGGGGCGACGACGGGACGGTCATCGGCTTCCACATCCTGGTCTTCGACGTGGACGAGCGGATGCGCCATTCGGAAGCGGTCGAGCGCAGCAATCGTCGTTTCCGTGCGGCCATGGATGCAGTGCATGGCGTGCTGTGGACCAACAGCGCCGATGGCCGCATGATCGGGGAACAGCCCGGCTGGGCCGCGATCACCGGCCAGTCTCGCGAGGAATATCAGGGCTTCGGTTGGGCAAACGCGGTCCACCCAGACGATGCCGCAGCCTCGGTCGTCGCCTGGAACGAAGCCGTCGCCGCGAAGGGCATGTTCATCCACGAGCATCGCGTCCGTCGCCATGACGGCGAATGGCGGACCTTCGCCATCCGCGGCTTGCCCATCATCGGTTCGGACGGCGAACTGATCGAATGGGTCGGCGTCCATACCGACATCACCGAGCAGCGCGCCGCAGAACAGGCGCTGCGCGACCAGGCCTCCATCCTTGCGCGCCAGGTCCATCACCGCGAACGCGCCGAGGCGCAGCTGCGTCAGCTCAACGAGACGCTGGAAAGCCGCGTCATCGAGGAGATCGCTGAGCGTCGGCAGGCCGAGATGAAGCTGGCCCAGGCGCAGAAGATGGAGACGATCGGCAAGCTGACCGGCGGTGTCGCGCATGACTTCAACAACCTGTTGCAGGTTGTATCGGGCAACCTCCAGCTGCTGGGCAAGGACGTTGCGGGCAATGACCGCGCCGAACAGCGTGTCGCCAATGCGATGGCGGGCGTTTCGCGCGGGTCCAAGCTGGCGGCACAGCTGCTTGCCTTCGGTCGGCGCCAGGCGCTGGAGCCCAAGGTCGTCAACGTCACCCGCTTCGTCCAGGGCATGGACGACATGCTGCGCCGCGCGATCGGCGAGGGCGTGGAGATCGAGACGATCGTCGGCGGTGGCTTGTGGAACACCTTCATCGATCCGGCGCAGATCGAAAATGCGCTGCTGAACCTGGCCATCAACGCACGCGATGCGATGGAAGGCCAGGGCAAGCTGACCATCGAACTGGGCAATGCGCATCTCGACGACGATTACGCCCGAACCCATGATGAGGTGACGCCCGGCCAATATGTCATGCTGGCCGTCTCCGACACTGGCAGCGGCATGTCGGACGATATCATCCACAAGGTCTTCGAGCCCTTTTTCTCGACCAAAGGCGAGGGCAAGGGGTCGGGGCTGGGACTGTCGATGGTCTATGGCTTCGTCAAACAGTCTGGCGGCCATGTGAAGATCTATTCCGAGGTCGGCCACGGCACCACGATCAAGCTCTATCTGCCCCGCGCCATGGAGGCCGAGGATGTCGAGGTTGCGGTCGATACCGGCCCGATCACCGGCGGGACCGAAACGGTGTTGGTCGTCGAGGACGATGCCGAGGTGCGCGCGACCGTCGTCGAGCTACTGTCCGACCTGGGCTATCGGGTGTTGAAGGCGGTGGATGCGCAGAGTGCGCTGAACGTCATCGAAAGCGGCATCCCGATCGACATGCTCTTCACCGATGTCGTGATGCCCGGGACGTTGAAGAGCCCCGAGCTTGCCCGCAAGGCGCGCGAGCGTCTGCCCGATATCGCGGTGCTGTTTACGTCGGGCTATACCGAGAATTCGATCGTCCATGGCGGACGGCTGGACCGGGGGGTGGAGCTGCTCTCCAAGCCCTATACTCGCGAAGCGCTGGCGCGGAAGTTCCGGCATGTGCTGGCCAACCAGCGTCAGCGGCGCATGGCGACCAGCGAGGCTCCGTCCACCCGCTCCGAGTCACCCGTCGAAGAAGTTCGCCCCCAGCCGCTGCATGATGGCCGTACCATCCTGCTGGTCGAGGATGACGATCTGATCCGTATGAGCACGGCCGAGACCCTGCAGGATGCGGGCTTCGTCGTCGTCCATGCCGTGACCGCCGAAGAGGCGATGACCGCGCTTCAGACGGCGCAGATCGATGTGCTGGTAACCGACCTGAACCTGCCGGGCGAGTCGGGCGTCGAACTGGCTGGGCGGGCAAGGCAGTTGCGGCCCACGCTGTCGATCGTCTTTGCGACGGGTGACGGCGGCATGGCGGCGGAAGCGGCGAATATGGAAGCCGCACTGTTGACCAAGCCCTATACGGCGACCCAACTGGTCGCTGCGATCCAGGGCCGGTTGGCAGTTATGGAGCAGGCGACCCAGCCCTGAGCCGGGCCGCCTACCCCTTTCCGGTCGGACTCATGCCGGAGGGGGGCGGCAGGGGAGTCCTTGCGAAACGCGTAGAACTTGTGAGGGAGTTAGCGAGCCTTCCAGCCCTCGATGGCGGCGAAGGTGATGATCACCGCCAGCACGAGCAGGGCACCCTGCAATTCCAGTGCGGTCAAATCGAACTCCATCGTCATCGGTTACCTCCCGAATGATTGGCCAGACGCTCTGTTCGCCCGCTATCGGAAACGACTCAGGGGCGAACATCAAAACGGTGAGGTGGCTCCGTGCCCCGAGGGGGTGGGGCCCGGCGCCAACCTCTGCGAACTGTAATACGCATCGAGTTTTGCTGTCGTGCAGCGAAACCGTGACAAATCATGTCCGGCAGTGAGGAAGTCGAATTTCTGCGCAGAGCCCGCCTTCGGGGCGGTTGGCCAGCGTCAATTCCCCACCCTCCGCCGCGACGACCCGCGCGACGATCGACAGGCCCAGGCCGAAGCCCACCGTGTCCCGCCGCCGTGCCGTATCGAGCCGGACGAACGGCTCCAGCACCAATTCCAGCGACTCCTCAGGGATGCCCGGC
Source organism: Sphingomonas sanguinis (assembly GCF_001476905.1). Lineage (GTDB taxonomy): Bacteria > Pseudomonadota > Alphaproteobacteria > Sphingomonadales > Sphingomonadaceae > Sphingomonas > Sphingomonas sanguinis_B. The sequence continues at coordinate 175,827 of NZ_LDTE01000001.1, forward strand.
CCATTATCCTCGACGCGGATGCGCACATCGTCGCCGGGCTCGGCGCGCAAGGTGATGGTGGCGTGATCGCCGTAATGGAGCGCATTCTCGACCAGGTTGGTCAGCGCACGCTTCACCCCGAACCGGCGCAACCGGCAGTCGAGGTGATCCGGTCCGACATAGCGGACGTCACGGCCATGGTCGGCCGCATCATCGGCCAGATTGGCGCAGAGGATGGCGAGGTCGGTCAGCTCGGGCTGCTCGGCATCGCCCTCCCCGCCCAGAAAGGCGAGCAGCGAGGAGACCATCGCCTCCATCTCCTCGATATCGGTGCCGATCGCCTCGCGCACTTCGTCGTCATGGATCGCATCGGCGCGTAGGCGAAGCCGGGCAAGCGGGGTGCGCAGATCGTGGCCCACCGCCGCCAGCGCGCGGGTACGCTCGTCGATCAACCGGCCGATACGTGCCTGCATCCGGTTGAAGGCGCGGGTCACATGGCGCACCTCGCCCGGGCCTCGCTCCGGCACGATCAGCGGGGCGTGGCCGCCCTGCCCCCGGCCCAGCTTGTCCGCCGCCCGCGCCAGCATCCGCAACGGCTGCAACGTCCGCCCGATCAACGCACCGCTCAGCAGCATCAGCGCAATGGCCGGGATCAGGGCGAGCAACACACGACCCAGCGCCAGGTCGAGCGTGCGCACCCCCTCCCTCATCCGAAAGCTGAGCAAGGTGCCGTCGTCGAGGCGCAGGTCGCCCGACACCACCGAGGTCCGGCCGGGCGAGGTCAGCCGCAGGTGAATGTCGGTCGCCGCCAGGGTCGGTTCCCAGTCGACGATCTGGCGCTGCATGCTGTCCATGGCGGGCGCGATGGTGGGGCGCGGTGGCGCGGCGGGAGACCAGCTGACGATGTACCGATCGGTGGTCAACTCCTCGGCGACTTCGGGACGTTCGATCGGTGGCCGCTCGTTCAGGACGCGGCGCGCGACGATCAGATGTTCGGCCAGCCGCCGCGCTTCGTCGTCGCGGACCGAGACATGGCTGGCCCGTTCGTAGAGATAGGTGGAGACGGCGAACTCGATCGTCACCGCCAGCAGCAGGATCGCGACGATCCGGCCGAGCAGGCCGACCGATGGGCGGATCACCGCCGCTCCACCGGCACGTTCAGCATATACCCGACACCGCGCACCGTGACGATCGGCGCCGCGCCCCCCGCCCCCGACAGCTTGCGGCGGAGGCGGCTGACCAGCACGTCGATGCTGCGGTCCGAACTGTCGCCGATCCGCGCGCGCGACAGCTCGATCAGCCGCTCGCGCGCGACGACCCGCTGGGCATTGTCGAGAAAGGCGACGAGCAGATCGAATTCGGCACCCGTCAATTCGACCTGCGCGCCCGAGGGCGACATCAGTTCACGCCGCGGCAGGTTCGCGGTCCAGCCGTCAAAGCCCAATATCCCGGCTTCGCGCTCGCCCGGCGTGTTCTCCAGCCCGCCGCGACGCAGTACGGCGCGAATGCGCGCCACCAGTTCACGCGTACCGAACGGCTTGGCGAGATAATCGTCCGCACCGAGTTCCAGCCCGACCACCCGGTCGACCTCGCTGCCCTTGGCGCTGATGAAGATGATAGGGACTGCACTTTTCTGGCGAACCTGGCGGCACAGGTCGATACCGCTGGTGCCCGGCAGCATGATGTCCAGCAGGATCAGGTCGATCTGCCCGACCTCCAGCGCCTGCCACATTTCGGGCGCGGCATTGGCCAGCTTCACGGCAAAGCCGTTTTCCTGCAAGGCGCGGGCGGTCAGGGTCCGAAGGGCGGGATCGTCCTCGACGATCAGGATGGTGGGCGGCGTCACCCTGCTTGGCTAGGCAGGTGCGACGCCATCGTCAACGGCCGGTCCGGGCCGATCCTCGCCGAGTGGCTGCAAATGTGCGGCATAATGGGCTGCGCGCGAGGCATAGCCGGTGGCCGATCCGCGCAACCGCGCAATCTCGCCGGGCTCCAGCGTTCGTACGGCGCGGGCAGGCGCACCGACGATCAGGCTGCCGGGCGCAAAGACCTTGCCCTCGGTCACGAGGGCACCCGCACCGACCAGCGAGCCTGCGCCAATCACCGCGTCGTTCAGCACCGTCGCGCCCATGCCGATCAGGCAGCCATCCCCGATCGTACAGCCATGCAAGACTGCGAGGTGCCCGACCGTACAATCCGCGCCGATGGTCAGCGGACTGCCCGGATCGGAGTGAAGCACGGCACCGTCCTGTACATTGCTCCGCGCGCCGACCCGGATGACACCGTTATCGGCGCGCAGCACCGCCCCGAACCACAGGCTAACCTGTTCGGCGAGGATCGCCTGTCCGATCACATCGGCCGAGGGCGCGATCCAGGCTGTGTCGTGAACATCGGGGCGGTGGTCGTCCAGCGCATATAGCGGCACTATGCCATCTCCATCTGATCCAGGGGCTGCTTGGCGGCCTGGCGATAGCGGTGGAGCAGCGGCTCGGTATAGCCATTGGGCTGGCTCAGCCCCTGAAAAATCAGTGCGCGGGCTGCCTGGAACGCCAAGCCGCCCGGGTTTTCGGCAAGCGACCGATAGGCGGGATCGCCCTGGTTCTGTGCGTCGACCTTCGCCGCCATGCGGGCCAGCGCCGCCTCGACCTGATCGGCGGTGACGACGCCGTGGTGCAGCCAGTTCGCGATATGCTGGGACGAGATGCGCAGCGTGGCGCGGTCCTCCATCAGGCCGATATCGTGCAGGTCGGGCACCTTGGAACAGCCGACACCCTGGTCAATCCAGCGCACGACATAGCCGAGCAGCCCCTGCGCATTATTGTCCAGCTCGGCCGTGATCTCCTCTGCCGACCAGTCGGGCGCGGTGGCGACCGGCGGGGTGAGCAGCCGTTCCAGCGCCGCGACCGGTTCGGCAGTTCGAGCCCGCTGGCGGGCGACGACGTCGATCCGGTGATAATGGGTCGCGTGCAGCGTGGCGGCGGTCGGTGACGGCACCCAGGCGGTAGTCGCGCCCGACTGCGGATGCGCGCCCTTCTGCGCCAGCATGTCGGCCATGCGGTCGGGGGCCGCCCACATGCCCTTGCCGATCTGGGCCCGCCCGGCAAAGCCGCAGGCCAGGCCGATCTGGACATTGCGATCCTCATAGGCCGCGATCCAGTCGCATTCCTTCATCGCCGCCTTGCGCACCATCGGCCCCGCCTGCATCGCGGTGTGGATCTCGTCGCCGGTGCGGTCGAGGAAGCCCGTGTTGATGAAGACGATCCGGTCCTTCACCGCATGGATGCAGGCGGCCAGATTGGCGGACGTCCGGCGCTCCTCGTCCATCACCCCGATCTTGATCCGATGCCGGTCGAGGCCCAGCATATCCTCCACCGCATCGAACAGCCGATCGGCGAAACCGGCTTCGTCCGGCCCGTGCATCTTGGGCTTCACGATGTAGATGGAGCGGCCCTGGCGCGTCGCGATCAGGCTGGTGACGATGGCGTCGAGAATGCCTTCGGGTGCTTCGGACCCATCGGGCAGCAGGACGGCGGGCGTGGTCATGAGATGGCCGACATTGCGGACGAACAACAGACTCCGCCCCGGCAGGCTGAACGCACTGCCGTCCGGCGCAATATAGGCGCGGTCGTCCGCCAGCCTTCGGGTCGTCGTCCGCCCGCCCTTCTCGACCTCTGCGGTTAGCGTACCGTCGATCAGGCCCAGCCAATTGGCATAGCCCGCGACCTTATCCTCCGCATCGACCGCCGCGACCGAATCCTCCAGGTCGCAGATCGTGGTCAGCGCGGACTCCAGGATAATGTCGGCGATGCCCGCCGGGCTGGTGCGACCGATCGTATGGGTCGGATCGACTATGATCTCGATATGCAGGCCATGGTTGCGGAACAGCCAGCCGCGTTCGCTGCGCCCCCGAAACTGGTCGGGGTCGCGCAGGGCTTTGACAGCCTCGGCCAAGTCCGAGACGCCCTGCCAACCGCCCTCGACTGGCAGCGCATCGTCCAGAAAGGCGCGGGCCCAGCCGATGACCGCCGCGCCGCGCATCGGGTCATAGCGCGTCTCGGTCGGGATGGGCGCAAGCGCATCGGTGCCATATAGCGCGTCGTACAGGCTCCCCCACCGCGCGTTGGCGGCGTTCAGCAGAAAGCGGGCGTTGAGCATCGGCACCACCAATTGCGGCCCGGCCAGTTCGGCGACCTCCGCATCGACATCGCGCGGCGCGATGGTGAACGGGGCAGGCTCGGGCGCGAGATAGCCGATCTCGGTCAGGAAAGCCCGCTGGCTGGCACCATCGGTCGCTCCGGCTTGGACGTACCATTCATCGATCTGCGCCTGAAGCGCGTCGCGCCTTGCCAGAAGGGCTGCATTCTCCGGGGCGAAGCGGGCGAGGATATCCGCCATGCCCGACCAGAAACGATCGGCATCGACGCCGCTGCCCGGCAAGGCGCGATCTTCCAGAAAAGCGACCAGCGCGGGCGCGATCGAAAGGCCGTGGCGTTGCATCATCGCGTCTCTCCTTCAAACGTCCGGGTCCATGATAGGCCATCGCTATTACGCGTGACAGTAGGCATAATCGAACCGCTGTCGATCGCAGGAGGAACGAATGGACCCCGATATCGCGCTGTTCGTCGATGTGGTTCGCGAAGGCAGCCTGGCCGCCGCCGCACGAGCATGGCGCCTGTCGCCCGCCATGGTGTCCAAACGTATGGCGCGGTTGGAAGCGAGGCTGGGCGTGCGGCTGCTGCATCGGACCACCCGGCGGCTGTCCCCGACTCCTGCGGGGGCTGCCTTCCATGCCGAGGTCGGGCCGCTGATCGCCGGGCTCCGCGTTGCCGAAGCGCGCATGGCCCAGACAGCGGCCGAGCCCGCCGGGCCTTTGTCGATCAGTGCCCCGACCTCGTTCGGTCGCCTCTGGATCGCGCCCTTCCTGCCCGCCTTTCTGGAACGCTATCCCGAGATCAGGCTGAAGGTCGAGCTGAGCGACGATTATGTCGACCTGCTGGGCGGGGGTGCCGACTTGGCGATCCGCATCACCGCCACGCCGCCCACAGGGCTCGGCGCGCATCGCATGGCCGACAATCGCCGCATCCTGTGCGCCAGCCCGGCCTATCTCGCCCGCGCGGGCACGCCCGGCACGATCGCCGCGCTTCGCCAGCACCGTCTGCTCGCGGCGCGCGGCCAGTTTCCCTGGCGGCTGACCGGCGCGACCGTCTCCGGCGACAGCGTGGTCGAGACCGACAGCAGCGAAATGGTCCGCGAACTGGCGCTGGCGGGCGGCGGCATCGCGCTGCGCTCGCTCTGGGATGTCGCCGATGCGCTGGCCGACGGACGGCTGGTGCGAGTGCTGCCCGCTTATGAAGGATCGGTCGCGGTCGGCATCTGGGCCATCTACGCAGCCTTGGGTGCGCCCGCAGCCGTCCCTGCGCTGCTCGGTCACCTGGCCGAGCAATGGCGCGGCGCGGCGTGGCAGACATGACGGAGCCGTCATTTTCCCGTGCATCGGAGCAACACAGGCTCTAGGCACAGGCCAAAGGGTTCAAGGGAGTGACGCTTCGATGGCAGGTGGTCTGGTCGCATTGCTGGACGACGTGGCGGCGATCGCCAAGCTGGCGGCGGCGTCACTCGACGATGTGGCGGGTGCATCGGCGCGTGCCGGCGCCAAGGCGGCGGGTGTGGTCATTGACGACACGGCGGTGACGCCACGCTATGTCGTCGGACTGGCACCGCAGCGCGAACTGCCCATCATCGGCAAGATCGCGCTGGGGTCGTTGCGCAACAAGCTGATCTTCCTCCTCCCGGCCGCCCTCTTGCTCAGCGCCTTTGCGCCCTGGGCGATCACCCCGATCCTGATGGCGGGCGGCGCGTTTCTCTGCTTCGAGGCGAGCGAAAAGATCCTCGAGACGCTGACCGGTAGCCATGAAGACGCAGCCGAGGCCGTCCCGGTCGATGCCAAGGTGCTGGAGGATCGGCAGGTCTCGGGCGCGATCCGGACCGACCTGATCCTGTCGGGCGAGATCATGGCGATTGCGCTCTCCGAACTGCCCGACCTGTCGATCGGGACCCAGGCGATCGCCCTCGCGCTGGTCGGTATCGCTATCACCATCGGCGTCTATGGCGTGGTCGCCGCCATCGTAAAGATGGACGATATCGGCTTGCATCTTGCCCGTCGCGAGGGGCGCGCCGCACAGGCGATCGGCCGGGGCCTGGTGAAAGCCATGCCGCTGGTCCTGCGCGTGCTGGCGGTGGTCGGCACCGCCGCCATGGTCTGGGTCGGCGGCGGGATCATCGTCCACGGCATGGAGGAGTTCGGGCTGACCACCCTGCCCCATCTGATCCACGACACCGCACATCACGCGGGCGAGGCGATGCCCGTGGCGGGCGGAGCCGTGGCCTGGATCATCGGCGCCATCGGATCGGCGATCGTCGGCTTGATCGTCGGTGCAGTCATCGTGGGCGTCCTGCACCTGATCCCCCGGCGCGGCGCCAGCCACTGAGCATAGGGCGGACGTCAGCCGCCCCGGACGCCCTCCACCTCCATCAGGCCGGGCGCCAGCATATGCCCGGTCACGGTCACTGGCTTGCCGACATGATCGACCGGCACCCGCATCAGCCGCAGTTCGACCAGCGTGCCGTCATCGCCTTGGAGAAGAAACGCCCCCTGTTGCCGCACCAGGCGGCCTGAGCGGGAAATCGGTGACCGGGCGACGTCAGGGGAAGCGGACTCTGTCATGGAACAGGCCACCCCTGCGCCCCTTCGACGGTTCCGCGCAAGACCTAGGCCGCCCGCGCTACCCGGTCGCGCCCACCGCGCTTGGCACAGTAAAGGGCTTCGTCGGCGCGCCGGATCATCGTGCCGACGTCCTCGCCCGACTGCCACTGCGCGACGCCCGCACTGATGGTCAGGGCGATCACCTGATCGCCGACCTGTATCGGACTGGCGGCGACGTCCCGGCGCAAGCGTTCGACGACCGCCATCGCGGTATCGATGCCTGCGCTGGCGAACAAGATCGCGATCTCCTCCCCGCCATAGCGCGACAGCGTGTCGTCGGCACGCACATCCCGCTGCAGCCGCACGGACAATTGCACCAGCACCTCGTCCCCGGCGCTATGTCCGTACTGATCGTTGATCCGCTTGAAGTGATCGACGTCGAGCAGCGCAAAGACAAAGCCCTCACCGTCGCGCATCGCCCGTTCGCGCGCGGCTTCCAGTGCAGCCATCAGCGTGCGACGATTGGCGAGGCCGGTCAGAGGATCGGTGCTCGCCAGCCGGTCGAGCTGCGCATTGGCGGTGCGCAGTTCGCTGGTACGCTTCTCGACCATCGCCTCCAGCATCCGAGCACGACGGCGAACCACGGTGGTCACCAGCCAGACGAGCCCCGCCAGCCCCAGCACGAAGCCCAGCGCCATCGCCACCCGCGCAGGCCAGGTTTCGTACCACTGCGGATCGACGACCAGGCGGAAACGCCGCGTGATGACCTGAGGCGCAAGGCCGGGCACCTGGGCCTTCAGGTCCAGCCAATAGCTGCCCGCGGGAAGGTTGGTATAGGTGGCCGCCGCTGGCGTGCGCGCCGGAACGGTCATCCAGTCCCGGTCGAACCCTTCGAGCCGATAGCCGTAGCGGATTTCCTCCGGCGCGTCGAAATCGGTCAAGGCAAAGCCGATCCGTAGCGTTCGGCCGTCCCGGCCCAAATGCAGCGTCAGCGCGGACGCCGCCGAGTCGATCGTCACCGCCCTACCGTCGATTTCAGCCGCGCTGATGATCAGCGCCCTGGTCCTGACCCGCTCGCGGTGAGTTAACAGCAGATCCGGCTGGAGGATCAACAACCCGTCGGGCGAGCCGAACAGCAGCGAGCCGTCTGGGGTCTTTCCCACGGCCCGCTGGTTGAAAGCGTTGGTTGTGCCACCATCGCGCTGGCTCATCATGCGAACGGTGTGCCCGGACGGATCGATCACCGAAATGCCGCCTGCGCTCGCTACCCATACCCGGCGGCGGCTGTCCATCGTCAGCGAGGCGACATTGTCGCCGGCCAGCCCTTGCGCCTCGGTAATCGCGTCGAAACGCCATCCGTTCGCGACCGCATGGCCAAGACCGACGCCGCCATAGGTCCCGACCCAGATGTCGCGACCAGCGAGAACGATCGACCCGGCATAATCCTGCGGCAGGCTGGCGGAATGCCCTGCCCGGCTGGAAAAATTGGTGAAGCGGCCTGTCTGAAGGTCGAAAAGTCCGAGCCCGGACGGCGTGGCGACCAGCGCCGATGTCGGCGATCGGACGACGATGTTGATGACTTCATTGTTGGGCAGGCTGTGCGGATCGGATGGGTCGTGCTGGAACCGGCGAACTTGCCCGTCGACCCCGTTGCGGACGAACAGACCGCGATATGTGCCGATCAGCAGCGCCTGGGGCGTCTGGGCCAGGGAGATGACCGGCAGGTCGCCCAGACCGGGCACGTCCAGGGCACGGGTCTTCAGCGTCGTGCGGTCGATCGACACCACGCCACGAGCACCGACCAGGATCGATCCGTCGTTCGCCTCGATCAGCGCCTTGATGTCCTGTCCGCCATGGAAACCCGGCAGGGGGAGATGCCGTACCACACCGGTTTGCCGGTCCAGCGCATCGACCGTCCCCTTGCTGAAACCGAGCCAGATGACGCCTTGGCGGTCGACCAGAATTCCGCGAACATTGTCGTCGGACAGCGATTTGCGAGGGTCGGGCATCGCCGCTCCGATCTGCAGCACGCCGCCACCCGGTCCCCGGCCTCGCGCCGCGCCCAGTTCCGTCGCCGCCCACATGCCGCCCGATCCGTCGAGCGCAAGGTCGCGCACGGTATCGCCCGCCAACGACAGTGGGTTGGCCGCGACATGGCGGATCGGCATGACCGAATAATGGTGCGCCGGATCGATCAGCAGGATGCCCATGCCGTCGGTCGCCGCCCACATCCGGCCCTGCTGATCCTCCTGCAACGAACGCACCGTGCGGTGGCCAACCAGCGGTGATTCTCCTGCCAGCGCGCGAAACTGGACAAAGCGAGGCCGAATTCCACGATCCGGGCTCATGTAAATCCCGTCCGACCCCGTTCCGATCCAGAGATGCCCTTGCCGGTCCCGCTGGATGGCCCAGATATCGTCCTTCGGCGCGGTGCCGCTCAGTGGCACCAAAACGAATCGGTCGGCATGCGGTGCTCTAACCCACAGCCCTTCCTCCGTTCCGGCCCACACAGTGCCATCGGCGTCGCGAAAGACCGCGAAAACGACCTGGATTCCGCCTTTGCTATCGCGGATCGCCTCTGCCGCCATCGGATCGAGCCGGTCGTTGCGGGGATCGTAATGATGAACGCCCCCGTCCGATGCGACATAGGCGCCACCGGCCCCATCGGGCGTCAGGTCGAAAATGCGGGTTCCGGTCCGCTGTCCCTTGGCGATCAGACGATGAAAGCGGTCGGTGCGGACGTCGTACCGCGCCAAGCCGCCGACATTGGTGCCGATCAGCACACTGCCATCGGGCAACGCGAGCAGCGAGCGGACATAATTGTCAGGCAGCGAATAGGGATCGGACAGGCGCTGCTTGAAGCTCCGCACCCGTTGCCCGTCATAGCGGGTCAGCCCGCCACGCGTACCGATCCACATCGTACCGTCGCGGGCGTGCGTGATCGCCGTGGTCGTGACGTGCGGCAGATCCACGGAATCGCTCAGGCGCGTAAAGGTCGCCCATTGCCATGCCGCCCAAGGATCGCTCCTTTCGGCCCCGGCCCCAGCGGGCAGGATCGACAGAAGCAGCAACAGGGCCGCGGCGCCCAAGGATCGTATATACGTCAAACGATAGTCCCCGGATCGTATGACATGGCACCCCATAAAAGTGGGTTAATCTGATGGACCGGATCGGGCCCATTCATCAAGGGGTTGACGCACCATCATTGTTCCTGTTTCGTTTCCGTCGGCCCGCGGACGGTGGGCCGTGTGATCGCCATGAGCTCTGCGGTGCCGAATTCTTCTTTATCGACGACAGACGCATTGGCGGCCCATGACGGCCGCAAGATCATCCATGTCGACATGGACGCCTTCTATGCATCGGTCGAGCAGCGCGACGATCCCAGCTTGCGCGGGCGACCATTGGCGGTGGGTGGGTCACGCAAGCGCGGCGTGGTCGCGGCCGCCAGCTACGAGGCGCGCGCCTTCGGGGTCCGGTCTGCCATGCCCTCGGTCACGGCCGCGCGCCGTTGTCCCGAACTCGTCTTCGTGCCGCCCCGCTTCGACGTCTATCGCGAGGTTTCGGGACAGATCCGCGCCATCTTCGCCCGCTATACCGCGTTGATCGAGCCTTTGTCGCTCGACGAAGTCTATCTCGACGTGACCGAGGACCGCGCCGGGCTGGGATCGGCGACGGCCGTTGCCGCGGCTATCCGGGCGGCCATCAAGGCGGAGACCGGGCTGACCGCCTCGGCCGGGGTCAGCTACAACAAATTCATCGCCAAGCTCGCGTCGGACCAGAACAAGCCCGACGGAATGTGCGTGATCCCGCCCGCCCTAGGCGCGGCCTTCGTCGCCAGCCTGCCGGTCAAGCGCTTCCACGGGGTGGGGCCGGTGACCGCGCGCAAGATGGAGGCGCTGGGCATTCTGACGGGCCAGGACCTGTGCAATCGCCCGCTGGAGTTCCTGCAGCGCCATTTCGGCAGCTATGCCGATTATCTCTACGGCGCGGCGCGCGGCATCGATCATCGGCCGGTCCGGTCCCAGCGCATCGCCAAGTCGGTCGGGGCCGAGCGCACCTTCGAGGACGACCTGTCCGATCGCGACGCGCTGCGGACCGCGCTGGAGCGGGTGGTGGATGCCGCCTGGACCCGGATCGAACGAAGTGGCGTCGCGGGGCGGACCGTGACGCTGAAGCTGCGGCACAGCGATTTTCGAACCATCACGCGTGCCCGCTCGACCAGCCATCCGGTCGCGGAGCGTGCCCAATTCCTGGCGATCGGACTGGACCTTCTCGACCAGCAGCTGCCGATTTCGGGGGGCGTCCGGCTGCTCGGCCTTACGCTGTCGGGTCTGATCGATCGCGAGGATGGCGAACAGGGTCCCGATCAAGCGGAGCTACCGCTCTGACGATCAGGCAGCCAGCTCGCCGATCCTAAGGCCCGGTTCGGGATCGACGTCGAGCGTCAGGATCGCGACCGCACCGCTCCCCTTCCCCGCGCTGCGCAGCTCCAACGCGCCCCCCATCGCCGCCATGGAATTGGCGCACCAGTGCAGGCCCAGGCCACCCGACTTTTCCGTCCGCGTCGAGAAACCCGGCTGGAACAGCCGCGTCGCCTGGGACGGCTCGAAACCTTCGCCGTCATCGATGATCCGCACCGATAGCCGACCGTCGTTGGGCGGCATGATCTCGACGGCGATGGTGCCATGGTCGCGTCCGGTGGCAACGATTGCTTCGACCGCGTTGGAAAACAGATTGCCGATCACCTGGCTCAGGATCACCCGATTGGCCAGCACAGGCGCTGGTCGAGCGGGGAAGTCGACCTCGATCGACACCGAACGGGCATAGCGCGCGATCGTCGCGTTACGTGCGACGATATCGCTCACGTCACAGCGTTCGCGTGGTGGCCGCTCATGTGCGCGGGCCTGTTGCGCGCCGATGATCTCCAGCGTCTGCCGCATGGCATCGCGCCCGACCTCCAGCTGCATGCGAACCGCATCCCGGGCCACCGTCTCCGCATCCAGCGCGGTCGCGACGAAGGTAACGAGCTTGGCGCGCCGCGTCGGATCGATGTCGTCGCGCCGCAATTCGGCCAGCGCCCGGTCGATCAACTCGCGGTCCGGCAGGGTCCTCGCGCCCATGCCATGGCTGAGGATGGTCGCGAGCGGGGCCAGGGCGTTGCGGACATTGTGCAACACCCCCACGGCGCTTTCCGACCGGCCCAGCGCAAAGCTCTGGATCTCGTTCTGTTCGCGCAGGTCCTTCAACTGGTTTAGCATCGCGTTGAAGCTGCGCCCGAGCGAACCGAACTCATCGTCGCGGCTGCGGCTGTCCTCAAAGGGAAGGAGCGCGCCGGAGGCCTGCACCCGCTGCATATGCCGTTCGACCCGATCGAGCGGCGCCAGGACGAAGGCGGCAAGCGCCCGGCGGAGCATCAGGAGCAGGAAGACGAGCAGCAGGATCGATCCCGCCACGGCCAGCAGCAACACGCGTCGTCCCAGCAACACGACTTCACGCGAGACGCGGAAGGCGGCCGTCGCGACCGGCTTGCCATCGGCCCCGCGCACCGGCACCGCGATATCGATGATGCGCGAACTGGCCGAAACCGCGTCGGCCTGCCCCAGCGGCGGGCGGACGATCCGCGCGGTCTTGCCGAGAAGCGCCGACAAATGCCCTGCCGTCAGATGGCGCGCGACCGCCACATAGCCGGACGGATGCCCCGCCCCGGCTACCGATCGGGCCAGACCGACCGCCATCAAACCATGGTCGGTCGGCAGATAGAATTTGGTCGAAGACGCCCCACCGATCAGGCGATCGGGATCAAGGCGGCTCAACGCTCGCGACAGCTCGGCCGTGCGCGACGCTGCTCCCGGCGCCTCCTCTCCAGCGCGCAGGCGCACATCCCAGGCAGCGCGGTCGGCCGTCCGATAAGCGACGGCATCGACCGCATGGGCGGCGAACAGGGTGCGGGCCAAATCGGTGGGAGCTTGCGAGGTGCTCGCATGTTCACGCGCCAGCTCCTCGCTGCCGGCCGCAAATTCGTTCAAGGCGAACCGCGCGCGGTGGCGATAGCCATCGGTCGCCCGCTTCTCCAGCTCGGCAAAGCTGGGCGAAATGACGAGGGCGAGCAGCGCGGCCAACGCGATCGCGCCCGCAATGCCCGCGACCGTCAGGACCGACACCATGGTATCGCGCAACGAGCGCGGGCGAAGCCGCGCGCCGATCCATTTCCGCAAGCGCTTCACAGCGATCAGCGCCGGGCACCTGCCGCGATGGGAAGTTCGGAGACGTTGCTGCCCGGCAGCGGCAAGTTACGCCGCGCCGCCAGTGCCCTGGCTTCCATCGCACGGACCGGGCGCGAGAAGAGGTAGCCCTGCAGATGGCTGGCCCCTGCAACACGAAGCGCCTGGGCCTGCGCCTCGGTCTCGACCCCCTCGGCGATCACGCCCAGGCCCAGCGCCCGGCCGAGATGAATGATCGAGTGGACGATCGCGGCGGATTCGCGTTCGCGTCCCATACCGTCGATGAAGCTGCGATCGATCTTCAAGCAGTCGAGCGCGAACTTGCGGATATTATAGAGGCTGGAATAGCCCGTGCCGAAATCGTCCAGCGCTATGCGGAAGCCCAGGCGGCGCAATTCGCACAGCGTATGCGCGGCGCGCTCGGCGTCATCGAAGATTGCGGTTTCTGTAATCTCGATCTGCACGCGGCCCGGCTCCACGCCCGCGCGACGAACGCTGTCGATGACATGGGCGACGAAATGGGACCGCCGGAACTGGACCGGACTGAAATTCACCGACACATATTGGCCGGGCCAATGCTGCAACTCGGCCAGCGCATGGTCGAGCACCCAGTCACCCAGCTCGTGGATCAGATGGCTTTCCTCGGCGATGGGAATGAAGATCGCCGGGCTGACCGCACCATGTTCCTTCGTGGTCCAGCGGACCAGCGCCTCGAACCCGGCTATATCGAGGCTGCCGCGCGCGACGATCGGCTGGAACGTCAGGCTGAGTTCGTTCCGGGCGATGGCATTGGTCAGCCCCGCTTCGATCCCGCGGCGGACACGAATGCTTTCGTCCATCCGCTCGTCAAAGACGCGGACGACCCCGCGACCGGCCCGTTTCGCATCGTTCAGCGCCAAGTCGGCCTGGCGGACCAGATCGGTCGGGTCGCGCTCGATGCCCTCGCCGCTCATCACCAGCCCACAGGACGCGCCGCACCGGACCGCATGACCCAATATGGTGAAGCTGGCGGCGCAGGCCGCTACGATCCGCTCGCAGGCGACGACCGCTTCGGCCTCGTCGCTCGCGTCGAAGAACAGACCGAACTCGTCGCCGCCAAGCCGCGCGACAAGGGCGTTGTCGGGCGCCGCATGCTGGATCGTCGTACAGACCTCGCGGATCAGCTCGTCGCCCGCCAGATGGCCGAGGGTGTCATTGACCAGCTTGAACCGGTCGAGATCGATCATGCCGATCGCAAACGGCCCCGGTTGCCGCCCGCGCTCCTGAATTCCACGAAGGAAGGCGACGCGATTGGGCGCATCCGTCAGTGCGTCATGCATGGCGATGTGCATCGCCCGGTTCTCGTTCGCGGCCAGCTCGGCGGTCTTTTCCTCGAGCGTGACGACCTGCGCCGCCAGCATCGCGCGCGCCGCGGCCAGTTCGCGATCATTGTCCCAGCGGCGGCAGAGCGCGAGCGCCATCTGCGAGATCTCGGCGACCTCGAACGGCTTGGCGATGTAGAAGATCTTGTCCGGCGGCCCGGCGACCTTGCCGATATCGGTCGGCGAGAAATCGGAATAGCCCGTAACGATCACCAGATGGACGTCCGGATCGAGCGCACGGATGCGTCGCGCCGTCTCGCGCCCGTCGATGCCCGGCGGCATCCGGATATCGATGAAGGCGACCGCGAAGGGATTGCCTTCGGCCAGTGCCTGCTCGACCGCCGCGACCGCATCGAGACCCTGGTGGCAATGATGTGGCCGGAACGGGCGCTGGGCAATATCGCCCGGTTCCGACGTCGCCGGATCAGCGACGCCGAACAGTTCGGCGGCCATCACATCCAGCGTATCGCGGCGAGTCGGCTGGCCGTCCGAAAGACCGGAAAAACAATATGCGTAGCTGTCGTGTACCGCCGGTTCGTCGTCAACGATCAGAATACGCATCCGGTCACCATCATTCCATCGTCAAGCAATTGGTGGAGCGATGGTAACCGGAGACGCTTAATGTGACGTAAATGGTCAGTGTTGGGGCCGCGATTACTCGACCGTGACGCTTTTGGCGAGGTTGCGCGGCTGATCGACGTCGGTGCCCTTGGCGACCGCGACGTGATAGGCGAGCAGCTGCACCGGCACCGCATAGACGATCGGCGCGATCAGCGGATGAACCTTGGGCATGGTGATGGTCGCGATGCAACCCTCTCCGGCCGCCTCGATCCCGTCATAGTCGGAGATCAGGATGACCTTGCCACCGCGCGCCTGCACCTCCTGCATGTTCGACACGGTCTTCTCGAACAACGGCCCCGAGGGCGCGATGACGATGACCGGGACATGCTCGTCAATTAGCGCGATCGGGCCGTGCTTCATCTCACCCGCCGCATAACCTTCAGCATGGATGTAGCTGATTTCCTTGAGCTTTAACGCACCTTCGAGCGCCAGCGGATAGTCGGTGCCACGGCCCAGATAGAGTACGTCGCGCGCGCTGGCGACGGCCCCGGCCATGCCCTCGATCGCTTCGTCATAGGCCAGCGCGCCGTTGATCGCGGCCGGGGCTTCGGCGAGATGGCGGACGATCTGCTTTTCCTCGTCGGCGCTCAGGCGCCCCTTGGCCTTGGCGAGGTTGGCGGCGAGCGCGGCGAGCACGCTCAACTGGCAGGTAAAGGCCTTGGTCGAGGCGACGCCGATCTCCGGCCCGGCATGGGTCGGCAGCAGCAAGTCGGCCTCGCGCGCCATCGAGCTGGTGGGCACGTTGACGACCGCGGCAATCGTCTGCCCCTCGGCCTTGGCGTGGCGCAGCGCGGCCAGCGTATCGGCGGTCTCGCCCGACTGGCTGATGACGATCATCAGGCCGCCCGGCTCCATCACTGGTGCGCGGTAGCGGAACTCGGAAGCGACATCGAGGTCGACCGGCACGCGCGCAAACTGCTCGAACCAATATTTGGCGACCATGCCCGCATAGAAGCTGGTGCCGCAGGCGACGATGGTGACGCGCTTGATACCCGACAGGTCGAACTCGGGGATCGGCAGCGCGATCTTGCCCTCCAGACGCTGGAGATACGAGCGCAGCGTCTGGGCGACGACGATCGGCTGCTCGTAGATTTCCTTCTGCATGAAGTGGCGGTGATTGCCCTTGTCGATCAGCGCGCCGGTCACGCCCGACAGGGTGACCGGCCGGTCGACAGGATTGTTATCACGGTCATAAACTTGCGCACCCTCGCGGGTGCAGACCACCCAATCACCCTCGTCCAGATAAGCGATACGCTGGGTCAGCGGGGCGAGCGCCAGCGCATCCGATCCCAGATAGGTCTCGTCATCGCCGTACCCGACGACCAGCGGCGAGCCAAGCCTCGCGCCGATCAGCAAATCGGGTTGGTCGCGGAACAGGATCGCAAGCGCGAAGGCACCGTGCAGGCGCGGCAGCACTTCGCGGACGGCGGCGACGGGATCGAGGCCCTGCTCGACCTTTTCGCTGACCAGATGGGCGACGACTTCGGTGTCGGTCTCGCTGGTGAAGACGCGGCCGCGGCCGATCAGCTCGTCACGCAGCGCCTTGAAGTTCTCGATGATGCCGTTGTGGACGACCGCGACATGATCGGTGGCATGGGGGTGGGCATTGTTGGTCGTCGGGCCACCATGGGTCGCCCAACGGGTATGCGCGATGCCGATCGAGCCGGGCAGTGGATGCGCCGCCAATTCCTTGGCCAGGTTGATCAGCTTGCCCGAGGCGCGCCGCCGCTGGATCGCGCCGTCATCGATGGTGGCGATGCCCGCCGAGTCATAGCCCCGATATTCCAGGCGACGCAGCCCATCGAGCAGACGCTCAGCGACATCCTCGCCGCCCAGGATTCCCACGATACCGCACATAAACTTACTCCCCAGCCTTCTTCGCGGCCTTCTTGGCCGTCATCATGTCTCGAAAACGCTTAGCCCAGCCCGGCTTGGTCTGGCGCTCGGCCCGGACCAGCGCCAGCGCGTCGGCCTCGACATCGCTGGTCACCACGGCCCCCGCACCGACGATCGCCCCCGCGCCGATGGTCACCGGCGCGACCAGTGCGGAGTTGGAGCCGATAAAGGCCCCCTCGCCGATCACCGTCTTGTACTTCAGGAACCCGTCGTAATTGCAGGTGATGGTGCCCGCACCGATATTGGCCCCGGCCCCGACCTCGGCATCGCCGAGATAGGTCAGGTGGTTGGCCTTGGCACCCGGGCCCAGCACGGCCTTCTTCATCTCCACGAAATTGCCGACCCGCGCACCTTCGCGCACATCCGCGCCGGGGCGGAGACGCGCATAAGGGCCGATATCCGCCCCGGTGGCGACGGTCGCGCCCTCCAGATGGCTAAAGGCATGGATGGTCACGCCGTCGGCGACATGCACGCCGGGGCCGAAGACCACATGGGGCTCGATCACGACGTCGCGGCCCAGCTTCGTATCATGCGAGAACCACACCGTATCCGGCGCGATCAGCGTCACCCCGTCGGCCATCGCACGGGCCCGGCGACGCGTCTGCCAGTCGGCTTCGACGACCGAAAGCTCTGCGCGGCTGTTGACGCCCGCGACTTCGCCCGCCCCCGTCTCGATCACCGCCGAGTGGCGACCATCGGCGGCCGCCAGCATCACGATATCGGGCAGATAATATTCGCCCGCCGCATTGTCGTTGCCGACCCGGTCGAGCAGTCCGAACAGGTCGACCGAACGCACCGCCATCAGGCCTGAGTTACAGAGGGTTACGGCACGTTCTTCAGGATCGGCATCCTTGAACTCGACCATGCGGTCGATCCGGCCCGACTCGTCGGCGATCACCCGGCCATAGGCGGCGGGATCACTCGGGCGGAAGCCCAGGACCACGGCGGCAGGCTGATCGCCCTGGCCCAGCCGGTCGATCATCGCCTGCATCGTCCGCGCCTCGACCAGCGGCACGTCGCCATAGAGGATCAGCACATCGCCGTCGAAACCCGACAGCGCGTCCCGCGCCTGCGCTACCGCATGGCCGGTGCCCAGCTGCTCGGCCTGAAGCGCGGTGCCCACGCCCAGCGGCGCGACCGCCGCCTCGACCTGTTCGCGCCCGGCGCCCGTCACCACGACCATACGCTCGGGGGAGAGCTGCTTCACGCTGTCGATCAGGTGGAGCAGCATCGGCCGCCCGGCAATGGGATGGAGGACCTTGTGCAGGTCCGACTTCATGCGGGTGCCCTTGCCCGCAGCGAGGATGATGGCGGCGACTGGTCTCGTCATGGTGGTTGCGCCTGCCACGGATTTCGGTTCAAGGCCAGCAGGAGACTGCACCAGGACGAGACATGGACGTCAATTCATCGCACGGTTTTCCTTTCGCCATCGTGGGTTTCGACCTGGACGGCACGCTGCTCGACACCAGCGGCGATCTGGCAGCGGCGGTCAATCATGCGCTCGGCTCGATCGGTCGTGCGCCGCTGAGCGTCGAGGCGGTCAAGCCGATGATCGGCGGCGGCGCGCGGGCCATGTTGAAGCATGGGCTGGAGGCGACCGGCGGCTATGACGACGCGATGCTCGATACGCTGCATCGACAGTTGCTCGACTATTACGAAGCGCATCTCGCAGTCCACACCGCGCCTTTTCCCGGGGCGCTTGCCGCGCTGGACGAACTGGCCGCACTGGGCGTGCGGCTGGGTATCATGACCAACAAGCTGGAGCGGTTCGCGCGCGCCATCCTTGACGCGCTCGGGCTGACCGAACGGTTCGACGCGATCATCGGCGGCGATACGCTGGGCATCGCCAAGCCATCGCCCCGGCCGATCCAGGCGCTGGTCGAACAATGCGGCGGCGGCTCAGCGGCCTTTGTCGGCGATTCGATCTTCGACGTGCAGGCGGCACGCGCCGCCGGACTTCCGGTCGTCGCCTGTTCCTTCGGCTTCCTTAGCCAGCCGGTGGAGGCGCTGGGCGCCGATGCGATCATCGATGGTTACGGCGAACTCATTCCGACGCTGGAACGGCTCGCCCCTTCCGCCACTTGATCCACAAATGCCGCGCCAGCATGGGCAGCGGCATTCGGATGGCGTGCGAGCGAATATAAAAGCCCAGGCACATCACCGGCCTTCGCTCGCGCCCCCAGCCGTCCCGCGCCGTTAGTCTCCGGCGATAAATCCGGTCAGTCACGGTCAGGCCTCGCCACGGTTCGGGCACGTCGGTCCCATATAGCGCATGGCTCAAACGCATCGCCCGCGCGACCGCCGCCGACAGGCCATGGTGCCGGGCCCGCTTTTCCAGCCCCTCAACGCCACGCTCCTCGACCAGCGCATGGATATCCCAGAGATTGCGCAACCCACCGCTCAGGTCGCCATCGGCGAACAGATGCGCAGCGGCATGGACGATCATGTCGGCATGACACAAGACCGCCAAGCCACTACCCAACGGCTCGGCAGCAGCCATTAGCGACCCGGCATCCGGTGTCGGTCGTGCGGTCAGCGGCAGGATAGTATGGTGCACGTCGACCATCCGATCCCGCTCGCTATGGATCATCGGCGGCAGCTCGTGCATCCAGCGACGGTAATAGAGGTCGTCATAGGGGTCCGACTTCACCCACTCCCAGCCTGCGTTCAGGAGCAGCTTTTCGGCGTGATCGAGGGACGCGCGCGGCAACAGGATGTCGCAATCGCCGATCCCACGCCCCTGCCCGGCCGCGAGCCCCGCTGCGACGAAGGCGGTCCCCTTCAGTAGGATCACCGGCACCCCGAGCGGGGCCAGTGCGCGCGCGACGCAGTTCGCCTCCCAAAGGGCGGTTCGGCGCACCTCCTCCGCCTCTGCCCTGGCGTCCTCCAGCACCCGCTGAACGACCGCTGGAATCGCCAGCCCCTCCAGCCGGTACGCCAGCGTACCCAGCAACGTCTCGGCCCGAGCAACCGTCACCACCTCGGTCCAGCGCGCCAGGTCGAGCGTCAGCGACCGCTCCGGCGCGCGGAGCAGCGCGATCATCGTTTCGATCGCGCTCACAAGGCGCTCCAGATCGATTCCACCGCGGCGACGCCTGCCTCACCATCGGGATAGTCCAGCGCGACGGCGGGCACCTCCGCCCGCAAGCGGGTTAGCGTGCGAAACCCCGCCTCGCCCAGCGCGACATAGTTGGTCGATGCCTGGGTCAGCCGGACGAACGTCTCGGTAGGTGCCATACCCTGCAATGCCAGCGGATGACCGAAACGCGGAAAGACCAGCAGAGCGGGCCGCGCGGGCTGCGTCATCGCGGCAATGGAGGCGGCGTCGGGCACGACGTGGCGAACCTCTCCCTTGGGCGTGCCGGACAGCAACGGGCCGACCAGGCGCCCGGCAGGAATAACGCCCAGGCTTTCGTTCTTCAGGCTGATGGGACGCGGGAAGGGATGCGCCCAGCCGGTCGCCGGATCGATCATCGCGAACTCGTCGCCCAGAAAGCGCCAGCCGCGCTCCGACAGCATCAGCGCCAGCGTCGACTTGCCCGCGCCCGATACGCCGCTAAGCAGCATTGCCTGGTCTCCCCGCGCGACCACCGCCGCGTGGAGCAGCAAGTGGCGGCGATGCCCCAGCGCAACTTGCAGGTTCATTCCCATTTCGGCGGCAAGCAGCCCCTGCGCCAGCGGCAAGGGCGCGGCGTCGGGCAGGTGATAATCGCCCGTCGTGCGCACCGAAGGCCTGACCCATCGCCGCCAGAAGGAGGTTGCCTCCAGCCGAACGCTGTAATCGGCAAACTCCGCGCGGGGATAGTCGCG
The DNA here is from genome assembly GCF_001476905.1 of Sphingomonas sanguinis. GTDB lineage: Bacteria > Pseudomonadota > Alphaproteobacteria > Sphingomonadales > Sphingomonadaceae > Sphingomonas > Sphingomonas sanguinis_B. Next base: position 196,418 of record NZ_LDTE01000001.1, read on the forward strand.
GTAGAGTGCATCCATCGCGGCGATCGGCGCGCGCCAGTCCGATCCGATGCGGAAGCCCACCGGCCCGACCTGAAGGAAAATGCAGTGCCTCACAACCGGTCGACCAGCCCGGCCGCCTCCAATTCGTCGAGCCGAGCGCGCAGCATCGCCATGCCGTCGCCTTGCGCGTCGCCCAGCTCATATTCCGCCGCCAGCCGCGCGAACAACTCGTCCCGATCGAGCGGTGCATCCGCCAGCACCTCAAGGATCTGGGGCGCCGGCTCGTTCAGCAGATGGGTGATGCCCGACGGGCGATGAAAGATCGCCGTGAAGATATCGAGCGGCTCGACGATTAGCAGCGCCGCCTCCGCCGCGCGGTAGCGCGGACCGGCCATGCGATCAGGTCCGGGGATTCTGCACGGACAGGAAGCAGGTATAGCCGCTCTGCCCCATCTTCAGCTTCCTGATGTAGGCGAGATAGGCTTGGCTGCTCTTGTACGTCGCACCGGGCAGATTGGCCCCCTCATACATCGCCTTGTGGACCTCCTCGCCCGTAAAGGGGCGCGGGGGCGGCGGAAAGGGGCCATAGCCGAGGAGCGGGCCCAGCAGGCTGGGCGGCGCGAGCGAGCCATCGCTGGCGATATACTTGCCCGCATCGCCTGGGCCGGGAACCGGGATCTGGCAGTTCAGAATCGAACCCGTCGCCTGTGCCATCGCGGGGCGGATCGCGACGACCGCACTGGTTCCGACCGCGCCCAGCATCAGCATCCGGCGGCTCGTCACGCTGGAAGCGGGAGCGGCGGCCGGCTCCTCGGGGAGCGGCCCCTGATCGGGAGGCGTGTCGTCCATGAAATCGCGATGTCCCATATTCGTCGCCCTGCCACAAGACGCTGAGCAAAGGCTTAAGCTTCCCAAAACTGGCCAAAAGCTGGATCATATCGAGGGCGCAAGGAAGACAGGCGACGCATCGACCGCTACATCGACACCCCATGGGATTCGGCGTTCGCACCTTATGGGCGGTGATCGTGGCTGTCGTGGCCGCGCTGGTGGTGTTTCTGAGCGCCGGGCCGGGCCCCGCGATCATCACGCTAGTCGGCGGCATCGCGGCGGCGTTGGTCGCGAGCGAAGGCGTCGCCGATGAACAGGACGAAGGTCGACTGGCCGAGGAGGAGGACGCCCTGTCCCCCCTTCTCGAAGAAGCGCTGGACGCCATCGTAGAGCCGGTGCTGCTGATCGAGAAGGGTCGGGTCATCCTCGCCAATCGATCCGCCCGCGCCTTGCTCGGCGGGCATATCGTCGGGGAGGATGCGCGTGTCGCCATCCGCC
>NZ_LDTE01000010.1 GCF_001476905.1 Sphingomonas sanguinis
TCCCCTGAAGGGGAGGGGAGAAAGTCGCATCGCCTTCACGCCGCTGCCTTTAGCGTCGAGGCGCGGCAGATCAGGACCCGCCCGCCACTGATTTTCACCGGCACGGTCGGTGTACATCCCTTGTCCTCGTCCAGCGCCTCGCCGGTGCTGAGCGATATTCGCCAGTTGTGCAGCGGGCACGCCACCGCGCCGCCATGGACGATGCCCTGGCTCAGCCGCCCATGCTTGTGCGGGCAGCGGTCGAGCAGCGCGAAGACGCTATTCTCGCCGGTGCGGAAGACGGCGATGTCGTTACCGCCCTCGACCTGCACGGTGCGGCTGCCGCGCAAGGGAATTTCCTCGACCCAGCCGATATCGAGCCACTCGCCAATCATGCCATTTCCCCCACCGGCTGGAAGCGCGCCATCGGCGCATGGATTTCGCGTTCGGCCCCGGCGACGCGTTCGGCCCAGGGGTCTTCTTGCGAGAATTGCTGCGAGAGGAAGAAGCGCTGCGCCAACTCGGCCCGCTCCTCGGCATCGGGCAGCAGGCGCGACTGGATATAGGAAAGGCCAACCCGCTCGATCCACGGCGCGGTCCGCTCCAGATAGCGCGCTTCCTCACGGTAGAGCTGGATGAAGGCGGCGCACATCTCCATCGCCTCCGCTTCCGTCGCGACCTTGCAGAGCAGGTCGGTGGCGCGGACCTTGATCCCGCCATTGCCGCCGACATGGAGTTCATAGCCAGAATCGACGCAGACTACGCCGAAGTCCTTGATGGTCGCCTCGGCACAGTTGCGCGGGCAGCCCGACACCGCGATCTTGAACTTGTGCGGCATCCACGAGCCCCAGGTCGCCCGCTCCAGCTTGACGCCCAGCCCGGTCGAATCCTGCGTGCCGAAGCGGCACCATTCGGAGCCGACACAGGTCTTCACGGTGCGAAGCGACTTGCCATAAGCATGGCCGCTGACCATCCCGGCCGCGTTCAGATCGGCCCAGACGGCAGGCAGATCCTCCTTCTTGATGCCGAAGATGTCGAGCCGCTGGCCGCCGGTGACCTTGACCATCGGCGCGTTGAACTTCTCGACCACATCGGCGATCGCGCGAAGTTCCTTGGGACTGGTGATCCCGCCCCACATGCGCGGCACGACCGAATAGGTGCCGTCCTTCTGGATGTTGGCGTGCATGCGTTCGTTGACGAAGCGGCTCTGCTGGTCGTCCTGATATTCGCCGGGCAGCGCGCAGAGCAGATAATAGTTGAGCGCGGGGCGGCAGGAGGAACAGCCGTCCGGCGTCGACCAGTGTAGCTTCTGCATCACCTCGGGGATCGACTTCATGTCCTGCGCGACGATCTCGCGGCGGACATCGTCATGGCCGAAGCTGGTGCATTTGCACATCGTCTTGGGCCCCGCCTCGACCTCGCCGCCCAAGCGAAGGGCGAGCAGGCTCTCGACGATGCCGGTGCACGAGCCGCAGCTGGCCGACGCCTTGCAACCCGACCGCACCGCGTCCAGGCTGTGCGCGCCCCCGTCGATGCACGCGAAGACCTTGCCCTTGGTCACGCCGTTGCAGCCGCAAATTTCCGCATCGTCGGAAAGCGCCGCAACGGCCGCCTTAGGGTCCGCCTGCCCCCCTCCCGAGGCGAAGGCCTGGCCGAAGATCAACGCGTCGCGAATGTCGCCGACGCTCTCGCCCTTTTTGAGCAGATCGAAATACCAGTTGCCGTCGGCGGTGTCGCCGTACAGCACAGCGCCGACGATGCGGTCTTCCCTGACCACGACGCGCTTGTAGATGCCGCGGCTGGCATCGCGCAGCACGATGTCCTCCGCACCGTCGCCGCCGCCGAAATCGCCCGCCGAGAAAACGTCGAGCCCGGCGACCTTCAGCTTGGTCGCGGTGGCGGTGGGGCGGTAGCCGGAAGGCGCGCCGGTCAGCGCATCGGCGAGGCTGCGGCACATGTCCCAGAGCGGCGCGACCAGGCCGTACACCTGTCCGTCATGCTCGACACACTCGCCGACCGCCAGGATGCGCGGGTCGGAGGTGACCATATGGTCGTCCACCTTGATCCCGCGCCCGACCTCCAGCCCGGCGGCGCGGGCCAGCGCGACCGAGGGGCGGATGCCGACCGCCATCACCACCAGATCCGCGGCTATTTCGCGCCCGTCCTTCAGGCGGATCGCCTCCACCTTGCCGTCGCCGACGATCTCGGCGGTGTCGGCGCCGGTCAGCACGGTCTGGCCACGCGCCTCCAGCGCCTGTTTCAGCAGCCAGCCCGCCGCCTCGTCGAGCTGCCGCTCCATCAGCGTGGGCATCAGGTGGAGGACGGTGACGCTCATGCCCCGAAGCGACAGGCCATGCGCCGCCTCCAGCCCGAGCAGGCCGCCGCCGATCACCACCGCGCTGCCGCCTCGCTCGGCGGCGGCGAGCATATGCTCGACATCCTTCATGTCGCGAAAGCTGATGACGCCGGGCAGGTCGTGGCCGGGCACCGGGATGATGAACGGGTCGGAGCCGGTCGCGATCAGCAGCCGGTCATAGTCCAACACCGTGCCGCTTTTCGCCGTGACCGTCCGCGCCGCCCGGTCGATTGCGGTGACGGGATCGCCGCTGACCAGGGTGATGCCGTTATCCGCGTACCAGTCGAGGCCGTTGATGACGATCTCGTCGAACGTCTTCTCGCCTGCCAGCACCGGCGACAGCATGATCCGGTTGTAGTTCACCAGCGGTTCGGCACCAAAGATGGTGATGCGGTAACCGGCGGGATCGCGGGCCAGCAGTTCCTCTACCGCGCGGCATCCGGCCATGCCGTTGCCGACCACGATGAGATGCTCGCGGTTATCGACCTTCGCAGGTGTGACGACTTCATGTTTCATCGGTTCGATCCGTCGAAGAGGAAAAGCATCAGATCCGCACGCCCTCGGCTGCGCCCCAGCTGCGGCGCCAGCGGGTCTTCACCAGCATCAGGCCCGCCAGCGCGACCAGGGCCAGCGCGGCGAAGATCAGGAACCCGCCCGAAAAGCTGCCCGTCCACTGCTTGGCTAAACCGAGCGACGAGGCGAGGTAGAAGCCGCCGATCCCGCCTGCCATGCCGACCAGCCCAGTCATCACGCCGATCTCGGCCGCGAAGCGCTGCGGCACCAGCTGGAACACCGAGCCGTTGCCGACGCCCAGTGCCAGCATGGAGAGGACGAACAGCGCCAGCGAGGCAGCGAACCCGTCGACCATCGCCACGCCCGTCAGCGTGACCGCGGCGGCGGCGAACACGGCCATCAATGCCTTTACCCCGCCGACCGCATCGGCCAGCGCCCCGCCCATTGGTCGTACCAGCGACCCGGCAAAGACGCACGCGGCGGTGGCGTAACCCGCCTGGACCGGCGTCAGCCCGAAGCGGTCGGTGAAATAGATGGGCAGGCTGGCGGCGAGGCCGACGAACCCGCCGAACGTGACGGCATAGAAGCCCATCAACCACCACGCATCGGCCTGTTTCAGCGGCGCGAGATACTCGACCAGACGGCGTGGGCTCGGCGCGCCGGGTGCGTCCTTGGCCATCACCACATAGGCGAAGAAGACGAGGGTCAGCGGCAGGCAGGCCAGGCCGAGGACGGCGTTCCAGCCGAACAGCTTGGCCAGCGCCGGTGCGAACAGTGCTGCCAGCACCGTGCCCGAATTGCCCATGCCGGCGAGCCCCATCGCCTTGCCCTGATGCTCGGGCGGATACCAGCGGCTGGCGAGCGGCAGCGCGATCGCGAAGCTCGCCCCTGCGAAGCCCAGGATGACACCCAGCGCCAGCGTGCCGCCGAAGCTGCTTACGCCCAGCATCCAGGCCGAGAAAAGGCCCGCGATCACGATAATCTGGCTGATCGCGCCCGCGCGCTTCGGACCGATCCGATCGACCAGCAACCCATTGACCACGCGCAGGATCGCGCCTGCCAATGTCGGCACCGCGACCATCACGCCCTTTTGCGCGGGCGTCAGCGCCAGGCTGGTCGCGATCTGCGGGGCGAGGGGGCCCAGCAGGACCCAGACCATGAAGGCCAGGTCGAAATAGAGGAATGCCGCGATCAGTGTCGGCGTATGGCCGCTCGACCAGAAACCGCTGTCCTCTGCCGCCGTCTCGCTTTTGGTGTCGTCCCAGAACGCCGTTGCCATCGTGCCGCCTCCGTGGGCTCCCGAGCCCAAAACGAAAAAAGCCGCCAGGACGCGGGGCCCTTTACGGGTCGCATCCTGGCGGCTTCATTGCCTCCAAGCGGGGAACGGGCCGGGCCCGCCTCCGCCAGCGTGCCACCCCGCCGTTGGAGCGGCATTCGCTGCTATCTCGTGCCCGACGCCATTGCCGGACGAATCGAAAGTTGCCTGATTCGCTGGCCGTACGCAAGAGGCTTTCGCAAATGCAGCAAAATCATCCTTCCCACCACGGGAAGGAATTTTAAGGCAGTCTCGCCAGATATCCGGGAATATCGTCGGGATCGAAGGCCCGCCCGTCGAAGAACCGGTCGCTGCCCAGCACCAATCGCCCTTGCGTCGATCCCGCCCCGATCGGCTCGACCAATGCGCCCTCCAGCTTGGAGCTGGCGCCGGGCAGGGGGGCGCCCGAACCCGCGAGCGCGGCGCGGTACAGGTCTGGGCGAAACACGCCCTGCGCGGTCGCGGCGTCTTCAGGCGAGAAGGACAGGCCTTCCCAACGCACCATCTGCGCATAAAGCCAGCCCGCCTGGCTGCGCCACGGAAAGTTCGCCGCCTCGCGATACTGGAACATGAAGTCGGGATAATGGACCGGCTCGCCGCCGGGCACCACGCGGATGCGATCGGTGATCGCGCGCAGGATCGCATCGACCGGTGCATCGAGATAATGCGCGCGCGACAGGATTGCGGCGCTTTGCTCGACCGTCTCGGGATCGATGAAATGCGCCGCTGCGGCATGCAGCGCACGGATCAGCCGCAGAACGCCATCGCGCCGCTCCTCCGCCCGGTCGGCACGCATCGCCAGCACCTTCTCCACCCCGCGCCGCCAGATTTGCGCGGTGGCCAGGGCGATGCGACCCACGCCACGATCGACGGCGATCGAATTCCACGGTTCGCCGACGCAGATGCCGTCCACCTCTCCGGCGGCCAGGGCGTCGGCGGCGAAGGGCGGGCTGGTCACGACGATCTCGATATCGCTCTCGGGACGGATGCCGACTCCCGCCAGCCAATAGCGGAGCATGTAATTATGGCTCGAATGGCGATGCACGACGCCGAAGCGCAAGCGGCGACCGGCCGCACGCCGTTCCCCCGCCACGCAGCGAAGGCTTTCTCCGATCGCCACCGGATCACCCAGCGTCTCGTCGAGCGCCAGCGCCTCACCCAGCGCGGTCGAGACGGTGATCGCATTGCCGTTCAGCCCCAGGACGAAGGGCACCGCCATCGGCACCGCCGGACGATCCCGGCCCAGCGCGGTGGCGATGGCGAGTGGTGCGACCAGATGCGCGGCATCGGTATGCCCATAAAGCAGCCGATCGCGCACCGCCGCCCAGGTGACGTCGCGCACCAGTTCGATGACGACACCTTCGGTCTCGGCAAAGCCCAATTCATGCGCCAGGATCGGCAGCGCGGCGTCCACCAGCGGCAGGAAACCGATGCGGAAGCGCTCAAGGCTCATGGCAGGTCTCCCATCAACTGCTCGCTGGTCACGATCGCTTCGGCCACTTCGGCGATACGACGGTTGGTGGTCATGGCGTGGCTGCGCAGCAAGGCATAGGCGTTGGGCTCGTCCACCCCGCGGCGGCGCATCAGGATCGCCTTGGCCCGGTCGATCACCTGCCGGTCGGCGAGCGCCGTCTTCGCCTCGGCCAATTCCGTCTGAAGTCTGGAAAAAGCCTGAAAGCGCCGGACGGCCAGATCCAGGATCGGCTTGATCCGCTGCTTTGCGAGGCCATCGACGACATAGGCCGAGACGCCCGCGTCGACCGCCGCCATCGTCGACTCGGGTTCGGACTGGTCGACGAACATCGCGATCGGCCGGTCGAGTGCGCGCGACATGGCGAAGAAATCCTCCAGCACGTCGCGGCTGGGATTTTCCAGATTGATCAGTACGACCTCGGGCGCGGCTCGCTCGACCTGGGCGGCAAGCGGGCCACTGGGGTCGATCACCACCAGATCGGTCAGCCCGGCATCGCGCAGGCCGTCGGAGATGATTGCCGCGCGCGTGCTGCTGGTATCGATGATGGCGATCCGCATGGCGGCTTGATGCCGTGTCCCTCCCCGCTCGACAAGAGGCGGAGAGGGGAGGAGTGCGCAAAGCGTGCTTGCGTGTTGAAATGTCCGACTATAGTTCGCAGCTTCTATAAGATCACGCCAGCCGTGCGTCGGTCATCAAGGGGGATTTGCCGACGATGCGCCATCTGGGGCGATCGCACAGCCTGAAGGTCCTGCGTCTGCTGTTGGTGGCGGGAACGATGCTGGTCGGGATGCAGGCGCTGCGATCGGCGCCGAGCGCTCGGTCGCCGTCGCTTCGGTTGTCGGGCGATATCGTGCCCGCGCATGATCCGGTTCTGATCCGCCAGGGCGATCGCTATTACGCCTATGCGACCGGGCAGGGTGACCGACGACCGCTCGTCGCCCGCATGTCACGCGATTTGCGGCACTGGACGCCGTTGCCATCGCCGCTGGCGGCAATACCCGGATGGGCGCAAACGATCATTCCGGCGGCGCGGGAGATGTGGGCACCCGACATATCTTGGGTCGGCGGCCGCTATCGCCTCTATTACTCGATTTCCAGCTTCGGCCAGCAGCGCTCGGTCATCGGGTTGGCGACGGCGGCCACGCTCGACCCCGGTAGCCCGCATTACGGGTGGCGCGACGAGGGGCTGGTCATCGCATCGCGCACGGGGGATGATTTCAATGCGATCGATCCCAATTTCGTGCAGGATCGACAAGGCGGTCAATGGCTGACCTTTGGCAGTTTCTGGGGCGGTATCCAGTTGGTCCGGCTCGATCCGCGCAGCGGAAAGCCCGCCGACGGCGCCAAGCCGACGATGATCGCCCGGCGTGCGACGACCGAGCGAGAGGACGCAATCGAGGCACCGTTCATCATCGATCATGGCGGCTGGTACTGGCTGATCGTCTCGTTCGACTATTGCTGCCGGGGCGTGAAAAGCAGCTATCACCTTCGCGTAGGTCGAGCGCGTTCGATTGAGGGGCCCTATGTCGACCGTGCCGGCCGCGCGATGCGCGATGGCGGCGGCACGGTGCTGCTTCGGGCCGATGCCGAGGGGCGCGACCGCTTCCGTGGGCCTGGCCATGCCGCCGTGCTCCGGGACCGTGATGGGCGGGATTATCTGGTCCACCATGCGTACGATTCGGAGGCGGGGGGCGCCCCCACGCTGCGCATCGAACCGCTGCACTGGGACGCGGCAGGCTGGCCGCTGGTAGAGCGGGAGACGCGCTAGCGGAAGAAGCCTCGTCATCCGAGTCAACTGCAAAATCGGCTCGGTGCCGTCTCATTAGCAATAAGCAGACAAGAGAAAGTCGGGCCTCATGCCAAAGCGGCTCTGCCTACTATCTGATTACGCTGCGTAAAATTCCATGTTGGCGCTAACGCTCGGGCTTCTGCGGATTTCTGAGGTGTGGCCTAGAATCCACGGCGTGACGTTCGCTTCATTATTTTGTCATGCTAGTCTTGACCAAAGGGATGATAGTCAGACAAATAATCCCGTGGGCACCGAAAGCTCGGGCCAGTTTGAGGGGATTCCTGATGAAGCATCATGCCTTGTTGCTGTCGGTTGCGCCGTTCGCGTTGCTCGCCACGCCCGCCATGGCGCAGGCCGCTGCACCGGGACAGCAGAACCAAGCCGACGACACCACCAGCCAGACCGAAGCGCAGACAAAAGCCGGAATCCGGCAGGATATCGCCGAAGTTCCGGACCGCAGCCCGGTCCAGGCCTCGACCACTGGCCTGCCCCAGGCGGAGGTCGATCCGCGCGACATCGTCGTGACCGGCTTCCGCGCCAGCCTGGGCAGCGCCCAGTCGATCAAGCGCAACTCGGACGCGATCCTCGACGCGATCGTGGCGCAGGATATCGGCAAGCTGCCCGACAATACGGCGGCCGAGTCGCTGGCACGCGTGACCGGTATTCAGGTCAGCCGGTACAGCGACGAAGTGACGCAGGTGCTGGTCCGTGGTCTCCCGGACGTGGCGACGACCTTCAACGGTCGCGACATCTTCACTGCCGAGGGCCGGGGCGTGGCGCTTCAGGATTTCCCGGCAGGCGCGCTGGCTGGTCTCGAGGTTTACAAGTCGGGCACGGCCGACCTGCTGGAGCCGGGTCTGGCGGGCCTCATCAACGTGCGTTCGCGTCGGCCTTTCGATTTCGAAAAGGGCTTCACGATCGCGGGCGGCGTTCGTGGCACCTATAACGACCAGTCGAAGAAGTTCGACCCGCTGGGCAACCTGCTTCTCAGCCAGCGCGCCGATACCCCCATCGGTGAGGTCGGCTGGCTGATCAACGCCGTCTATACCCAGGCGCAGTATCGCAACGCGGTCCGCTGGGGCGAGGGCAATACGAACAAGCCGACGACCGGGACGACGATCCTGCCAGCCTCGGTGGGTCGCGACTTCCAGATTCCGACCGCCGTCGGCGTCTACAATGACAGCGGCAAGCGCTGGCGTCCGGCGGTCAACGCCAGTGTCCAGTGGCGTCCGGCCCACAATCTCGAACTCTATTACGACTTCCTCTACCAGAGCTATCGCGGCGAAGTTGCGAACGACTGGTTCCGCGTTCCGCTGCTCGACAACAATCCGACGCTGAGCAATGTCGTGCTGCGCCCGAACGAGCCGCTTCAGGTCGAGAGCCTGACCAAGACCGGCGGCTATCGTCCCGAAGCGTATCGCAGCACCGTAAAGGGTTACACGGATACGTATCAGGCGGCGGGTGGCGCCAAATGGGATATCGGTCGTGCGCATCTGTCGACCGATCTCGCCTATACCTTCTCGCAATATGGCTCGGACGAGTGGAGCTTCGACACGGCCTTCACCAAGGCGCCGGTCGCGAACGTCAATTTCTTCGTCAAGGATGGCGTGTCGTTCGACCTACCCGGCTTCGACAATACCAACCCGGCCAATTATCTCTGGCGCGGTTATTTCGAGGCGACCTACCGCGTACAGGGCAAGGGGTGGCAGTGGCGCACCGACCTGGACCTAGAAACCGATCTGTCGCTGCTGCCCAAGCTGCAATTCGGTATCCGCTGGACCGATCGCGATGCGTCGCTGAAGCGCGGCAATCGCTATGCCTATACCGAGCCGTTGGGTATCCCGCTGGCGCAGGTGCCGGTCGGCGACCTGGCGCTGACTCAGAACGCGTTCCGCGGCAACCAGGGCTTCACCAGCTGGCTGATGCCGTCGCGTGACGGGATCGCGGGCAATGCGCCGCAGCTTCGCCAATATGCCTTTGACGCGCTGCAGCGTCTGGTCGCGGGCAATCCGGCCGATCAGGGCTATCGCGACGCGCTGAACCGTTTCTCGACGCCCGAGGTTCAGCTCGATCCGCTGGCCGCCTTCTATGCGACCGAACAGACCTATGCCTTTTACGGGCAGGCGAAGTACGAGTTCAACATCGGCTCGGTGCGCTTCGACGGTATGATCGGCACTCGCGTCGTCAATACGGTGGGTGAATATAGCGGTATCTCGACGGTGCTGTTCGACAATGTTCGCCGCAGCGAAGTGCGTCGCACGCGCGCCAACTATGTGGATATCCTGCCCAACTTCTCGCTGCGCATTCGGCCCAACGACAAGCTGCAGATTCGCTTCGGTGTCACCAAGACGCGGACCAAGCCTCAGTTCGGCCAGCTGAACCCGGCCCTGAACATCACCCAGAACACGCAGCAGGTCGTGCCCGACCAGCCGCTCGACCCGCGCTTCCCGGCGGGTCTGAACACCCGGCCCAACGCGTATGGTGGCGGCGGTAATCCGGATCTGCGACCGCTGATCTCGAATAATTATGATGCGACGGTCGAATATTATTTCTCGCCGACCGCCTCGCTGACGGCCGCCGTGTTCTACCGCGATCTCGACGGGTTCATCGGAAATTATGTCAATCGCACCATCGATCCCTTTTATGGCCTGATCGAAATCAGCCGACCGGAAAATGCGGGTAAGGGCCGTATCAAGGGTATCGAAGTCGGTGGCCAGACCTTCTTCGATTTTCTGCCGGGGCTGTGGAGCGGTATCGGCGTGCAGGCGAACGTCACCTATCTGGAGGGGAAGCAGCAATACCCGGCCAATCTGTTCGCCTCGACCGGCGGCACCACCGCGCCGCCGTTCGTGCCGATCCCCGGCCTGTCGAAGTGGACCTACAATATCGCACTCTTCTATGAGAAGGGCGATGTGTCGACCCGCCTGTCGTTCAACAATCGCGATGCGTATCTGAACAGTAATTTCATCAACGCCGCCGGTTTCTACAATGGCGAGGGCGTGACGCGCATCCAGCGGCTCGACTTTGGCTTCAACTACAACATCACCAAGGAAATCACGGTCGCTTTCGACGTCGCCAATATTCTGGCGAAGCCCTTCAATAACTATCGTGCCTATGACAATGGCTTGTCCTATCCGCGCGACGTGAGGGACGAAGGCCGCTATTACGGCGCAGGTCTGCGCTTCCGCTTCTGACCCGATCGGGCGGGCTTCGGCCCGCCCTCCAATTCTCCAAGGGAAACTTTCAGGGCAAGGATGGCAGATCGCCGTTCTTGCCCTTTTCTTGGGGGCCGCGACCGCACAGGAAAAACCCCGCCGACCCTTCGACCGACGGGGTTCGTTCTTCGCTATGGGCAGGATCAGACCAGCGCGTTGCGGCGGATCAGTTCCTTATACCACTGCGCGCTCAACTTGGGCGTGCGCTTCTGGGTCGCATAGTCGACATGGTGCAGGCCGAAGCGTAGGCCATAGCCGTCGGCCCATTCGAAATTGTCCATCAGGCTCCACAGGAAATAGCCCTTGAGCGGATAGCCTTCGACGGCGGCGCGGCGGAACTGGCCCAGATAGTTGCGCAGATACATAATCCGGTCGCCGTCATCGACCAGCCCCTTGTCGTTCAGCTTGTCGTCGGCCGAGGTGCCGTTCTCCGAGATGTAGATCGCCTTGGGGTTCCACATCTCGCTGACCGCGCGCACGCCCCAATAGGCGGCCTCGGGCCCGACATAGAGCCAGGGCGAGGCCATGCGCGGCGAATGGTCCAAATGCGGTAGCGGGGTATAGCCGCGCGGGTCCTCCGGGTTCGCCTTGACGAAGGTCGGCGTGTAGATATTCAGCGCGACGAAATCGAGCGGGGCGCCGATCGCCGCCATGTCGCCCGCCTGCACCTTGGGCGCATCGGCCCCGGCGCTCTTCAGATAGGCGTCGGTATATTTGCCCTCCATCACGGCGGTCAGGAACATCGCGTTCTCTTCGCGCATCGCCTTCTTGGTCGCCTCGATATGCTCGGGCGTCTCGATGACGGGGACGAAGATGCTGGCATTGTCGGCGATGCCGACTTCGGTGCCCGCCTTGGCGTTGGCGCGGATAGCCTGCACGCCCAGCCCGTGCGCCAGACAGCCATGGTGGCGGACTTGGTTGACCTGACCCTGGGGCAGCTTCAGGCCCGGCGCATGGATGCCGACCATATGGCCAAGGTCGGTGAAGCACCGCAGTTCGTTGACCGTCATGAAGCGGTGGACGCGATCGGACAGCTTGCCCGCCATGAAGCCCGCATAGTCGGCGAAGGCCTTGGCTGTGTCGCGATTCTGCCAGCCGCCGGGCAGCGCCTGGGGCAGGTCCCAGTGGAACATGGTGACGTTGGGCTGGATGCCCGCCGCCAGCAGCCCGTCGATCACGCGGTTATAATAGTCGAGGCCCTTCTGGTTGAACTTGCCGCGCCCCTCCGGGAAGATGCGCGACCAGGCGATCGACATGCGATACGCCTTCACGCCCAGATTCTTCAGGAGCGCGATGTCCTCGTTATAGCGGTGATAGCTGTCGCAGGCGACGTCGCCATTGTCGCCATTGGCGATCTTGCCCGGCGTGTGGGAGAACACGTCCCAGTTGGTCAGGCCGCGCCCGTCCTCCTTCACGGCACCTTCGATCTGGTACGAGGCGGTGGCGCATCCCCACAGGAAGTCCTTGGGAAAGCTCAGGTCCGACGCCGTGGCGGCGGCCGCGCGCGTGGCGGCCAGCGTGCCGCCGCCGGTGGCGAGCGCGGCACCGCCCATCGCCATGCCGGTCTTCATGAAATTACGACGATCCATAATTAATCCTCTCCGAAGATCTTGAGAATGGTGGGAATTCAACGGGCCGGTGCGGCCAGGTCGCTGGCCAGCCAGACGAGCGGCGCGTTCCAGTTGATCGCGACCTCGTTATGCGCATAGGCGCGAGCATCGTCGATCCAGCAGCGCATGGCCACGCAATGCCCTTGCAGCGAGGCCGACGCCTCGGGGAAAACAGTGCTGTTCGCGCCGCCGCTCAGCACGCCGGGCGGCGGGCCGGGCATCTTCGCGTCGAACTGGTGCGCCCAGAAACGATGGTGCGGGTTACGCATCGGGTTCCAGCCGAAGCCGCTGACATAGCTCCGGTCGAGCGGATTGCGCCCAAGCACATAGTCCATCGCATCGACCGCGCCGTCGCGGTAGCGCGCCTGTCCCGTGAACCGCGCGGCCAGCGCCAGGATCATGCCCCGGCCCAGAATGGCGCTGTTCGATCCCCAGTGATAGGCGGTCGAGGCATAGGGAATGTGATAGCCGGACTGGGCTTCCTCGGCGAGGAAGCGGTCGGCCAGCGCGACCAGCTTGGCCCGCGCCGCCGCCCGTTCGGACGGCGCGACGCCGGGCGCGGTGGCCAATGTGATCGTGCCCAGCGCAGCGGTCGAGCCCCATCCGGGCTCGCCCGACAGCGGGGCGGCATGGAGCGGCATCTTGTGCAGCGCCTCGGCCAGCTCGGGCATGCCGGTCGCGGCGTAGAGCTCGGCGGTCGCCCAGTAGAGTTCGTCCGACAGATCATTGTCGCCATAGCCGCCGCTGCCGGTAAAGGCTTGTGCAGCATAGATATCCGGGTTGCGCAGCGCTGCCTGATAGGCCTTGCCCGCCGCCGCCAGACAGCGTTTGGCGAAGGCATTGTCGACGCCCCGCCAGATACGCGAACATTGCGCGGCGGTCGCGGCGAGGTTCAGCGTCGCGGCGGTGCTGGGCGGATAGAGCAGCCGCTCCTCATGATCGTCGGCGGGCGCGGTGGGCAATCGAGTCCAGTTGCGGTCGGCGACCTTATGATGCGCCATGCCCCCGGCATCGACTGGCGTTAGCCTATACGGCCCGCGCCCCTGTCGCCCAACCGGCAGCGCCAGCATCTGTCCCTCCGGCACCTGCATAGACAGCAGGAACCGCATTTCCCAGCGCGTTTCGTCCAGTAGGTCGTTGATGCCGTTCCCCGCCTCGGGCAGCGCGGCCGAGCCGTCGGGGAAGGGGAGCGAGCCCGCATCGACCTCATAGAGATTTTGCAGCATCCACAGCGCGATGCCGCCATTGACGACATATTTGCCCTGGTCGCCCGCATCATACCAGCCGCCGGTCACGTCGAGCTGATAGGGGCAGCCCGGCCAGATCGTGCCTGCCAGATCGGTGCCCTTGAAGCAGGTCACGACCTCCTTCGTATGACCCGCCGCGCGCGACCATTGCGTCCCCCCGGCATAGCGTGCGTCGATCGCGATCCCGGCGCGCTGCTGGTAGAAGAAGTTGAGCGAGGCGCGGGCGAGCGGACGGTATACGTCCGTGCCGATCATGAAGTCGTGGCTGGTCCGCCCGTCGACGCGCAGGCGATAGCGGCCGGGCGTGGCGAAGGAGCCGAAGTCGATCTGATGCACCCTGTCGCCCGACGCGGCATCCGCGCCGAACGGTGTGGTCTGGCCACGGGCGACGATCTGCCCCGCTTCGTCCAGCACCTCCCAGGGCAGGGGCCGCGTGCCGCTGGCCGCCAGGATCGCGCGCTTGGCGGTGTCGGGGCGGAAACCGATCTGGTTGAGATGTGGACCCGGCGCGTCGGTGGCGCCGATGCCGGCCAGGGCCAGGAGGGGGAGGACGATACGCTTCACAACAGCGGGGCCTTGCCGCCGCCGCTCGGCGTGCGCGCGAAATCGAACCCGCCATCGGCCAGGCGGCCCGGTGCCAGCGCGGGGGCGAGCGGTGAGGGCGCGGTCATCCGCAGGAAGTCGCCATGGCTGGGCATCCGTGCGGCGGTGTCGGCATAACCCACCCGCAACTGCTCCAGTGCCTGCGCGACCAGATCCTCGTCCAGCGCATCGGCGGCGGGCTCCCAGCTTTGCGGCACGATCCCCTGGCCCAGCGATACGGCAACCCAGCTGGGGTTGCTGAACAGGTCATAGCCTTCGCGGAACAGCCGCCCCTTGCCCGACCACAGCGCCATCTTGCGCGCCAGGCTGTCGGGCACGTCCATGGTGCGGACGCGGTCCCAGAAGGGCGTGTCGCTGCGCCGCGTCGCCTTATAGTGCAGGATGATGAAGTCGCGCACATCCTCATACAGGTCGCGCATCTGGCGGTTGAATTCGGTCCGCTCGGCAGGATCGAAGCGCTTGTCGGGGAACAGCGCAATCAGTCGCTGGATCGCCGCCTGGACCAGATGGATGCTGGTCGACTCCAGCGGCTCGAGGAACCCGCTCGACAGGCCGAGCGCCACGACGTTGCGGTTCCAGCTCTCGCGTCGACGCCCGGCGGTGAAGCGCAGGTGCCGGGGATCGCCCAGCAACTCGCCCTCCAGGCTGGCGAGCAGCTGTGCCTCGGCGGCGTCCGCCTCCAGATACTCGCTGCAATAGACCAGACCATTGCCCATCCGGTGCTGGAGCGGAATGCGCCACTGCCACCCCGCCTCGCGCGCGGTGGCGCGGGTGAAGGGATCGGGCTCGGCCGGGTTGGGCAGGGCGCAAGGGGCCGCGACCGCGCGGTCGCAGGGCAGCCACTGGGCATAGCTGTCATAGCCGGTTTCCAGCGCCTCTTCGATCAGCAGACCACGAAAGCCCGAGCAGTCGATGAACAGGTCGCCCTCGATCCGCCGCCCGTCGGCCAGTGTCACCGCCTCGACATAGCCGTCCTCGGGCCGCAGGTTCACCGCGTCGATCCGCCCCTCGATCCGCGTCACCCCGCCGCGTTCGGCATAGCCGCGCAGGTAGCGGGCATAGAGCGAGGCATCGAAATGAAAGGCGTAGAACAACTCGCGGATCGGCGAGCGGGCGTCCGGCTTGGCGCGCCCGAACTTGCCCGAACGCGCCGCCATCGCGCTCATCGACCATTCGGCGATGTCCGGCAGCGCGCGGCGGCTGCGCTCGCGCAACCATAGCTGGTGGAAATGCACGCCCTGCAGATCCTGGCCATGGCGACCGAACGGGTGGAAATAGCGTTCGCCCTTGTCGCCCCAGTCGACGAATTCGATGCCCAGCTTGAACGTGCCCGCCGTCTTGGCGAGGAAGTCGTTCTCGTCCAGCCCCAGCATCTGGTTGAAGGTGATGATCGGCGGGATCGTCGCCTCGCCGACGCCGACGGTGCCGATCTCCTCGGATTCGACCAGCGTGACTTGCGTATAGCCGTTGTTGAGAAGGCGGGCGAAGGCGGCCGCCGCCATCCAGCCTGCCGTGCCGCCGCCGACGATCACGACCGACCGGATCGCATCGGGGGAAGGGGTCGTCATCGCCATCTCTCCTTAGGGCGCTTATGGCCCTCCACTCTCTTAGCCGGTCGGCGGCACGCGCGCCGCTGTGCTTTCTCGATCACAGATAGGTAAATTTCTTTGCAATGGTTTGCAATGATCCGTTGCAAACGATTGCGCGTGTGTTATCCAGGATGCACGACATCCCGGACACCGGGGCGAATCAGGAGAGGGTTATGACGACGAACGTTCTGCGTTCCTGCGGATCGATGGCGGCCTTGGCGATGGCGCTGGTGAGTGCACCGGCCTTTGCACAGACGGCCCAGGCTCCGACCCCGGCCACCCAGGAAGGGGCCACCCCCGATGCCGGTGCGTCCAGCGAAGACATCGTCGTCACCGCGACCAGCGGCGAGCGGTCGCGTTTCCGCAGCTCGATCTCGGTGTCGCAGGTCAGCCAGGAGGCGATCCAGAACTTCACCCCTCGCTCGACCGCCGAAATCCTGCGCAACATCCCCGGTCTCCAGCCCAGCGATACGGCGGGTCCGGGCGGCAACGCCAATATCGGCGTGCGCGGCATCCCGGTGTCGACCGGCGGTTCGGAATATGTCTCGCTGCAGGAAGACGGCCTGCCCGACGTCCTGTTCGGTGACATCAACTTCGGCAACAACGACTATTGGCTGCGCTTCGACCAGAACATCAAGACGGTCGAGGCGGTGCGCGGCGGTTCGGCCTCGACCTTCGCCAGCCAGGCGCCGGGCGCGGTCATCAACTTCATCAGCAAGACCGGTGACGTGAAGGGCGGCCAGATTGCCTATTCCAACGGCCTGGGCTTCCGCGAGCACCGCGTCGACTTCGACTATGGCGGCCCGATCGACGAGACGACTCGTTTCCATGTCGGCGGCTATGCGCGCGACGGCGGCGGCTACACCAACGAGAATTTCAACATCCTGCGCGGCTATCAGATCAAGGCGAACATCACCAAGGATCTGCCCGACAATCGCGGCTTCATCCGCCTGTATTTCAAGCGGCTGGACGAACAGGCGCCGACCAACACCACCACCCCGACGCTGGCCACGCTGGACGGCAACAAGGTGACCGGCTTCACGCCGCTGCCCAATTTCGACGGGCGGTCGGGTTCGGCCTATACGATCTACAACCGTAACTTCCAGTATCTGGACTATGACAATGGCGGCGTGAAGACGGCCGAGGTGCAGGGTATCCACCCGCGCGTCACCGGCATCAGCGGCCAGATCCATTATGATTTTAACGACAACATCTCGCTCGACGATACGATGCGCTATCAGTGGATCAGCGGGAATTTCACCACCCAGTTCATCAACGTCCAGACGCTGACCGGGACGGGCGGGTTGATCGGTTCGACCGTCAACGGCCAGACGGTGGGCTCGGTCCGCTATGCGGCGGGGCCGAAGCTGGGGCAGCTGTTCACCGGTCCCTATGTGAACAACAACCCGAACATCAACGTGTTCATGAAGAACATGGACAATTTCGCCAACAACCTGACACTGAACGGCAAGTTCGATGTCGGGCCGGGCAAGGCGCGACTGACCGCCGGTCTGTTCGTGATGCGGCAGAACATCGTCCAGGACTGGCATGTCAACCGCCAGTATAGCGAGCTGAACGGGAATAACGCCGCGCCGCTTGACCTGTTCTCGACCACCGGTACGCAGCTGACCGCGGCGGGTCAGGCCGGGTTCAACGACAATTGGGGCAGCTGCTGCGCGCGCCGCGTCGACCTGACCTATACCGATGTCGCGCCCTTCCTGCAGGCCGGTTACGAGGTCGGTGGGCTGAACCTCGACGCTTCGATCCGCTATGACAGCGTGCATGGCGAAGGCACCGCGCAGGGCGGCGTCGCAGGTCCGACGACCCGCGTGGCGGACGCACTGGGCTCGGCGCTGATTCCGTCGCTGGTGCTCAGCCCGACGGCGGAGAAGATCAACTATACCGATGGCTATGTCAGCTGGTCGGTGGGTGCGCTTTATGCCTTTGACAGCAAGACCAGCGTCTTTGCCCGCGCCAGCCGTGGCGGTCGCTTCAACGCCGACCGTCGTGTCCTGTCGGGCAACTTCAACGCGGACGGTTCGCTGAATGCGCAGGGGCAGGCGACCTCGGTCAACTTCCTCAACCAGCAGGAAATCGGCCTGAAGCAGCGCGGCGGTCTGGGCGGCGCGTCCTATTCGGTCGAAGTCACCGGTTTCCACTCGACCCTGACCGAGAACAACTACGACTTCACCCGGATCAACAACCCGGCGCCGAACAACAATCCGAACATCTCGAACGGCTATCGCTCCTACGGTATCGAGTTCACCAGCCGCGTGACCTATGGTGACTTCCATCTGGCGGTCGACGCGACCTATGCGAACTCGAAGATCACCAGCAGCGCGACGCCGGGGCTGGTCGGCAAGAAGCCCGGCGGCCTGCCCGACTTCCTGTTCGTGGTGTCGCCGTCCTATGACGCCGGCCCGATCGCGTTCGGCGTCAGCATGAACGGCCAGACCAGCACCAAGTCGGACGACTTCAACCTCTACACGATCAAGGGGTCGACCTTCTTCAACGGCTTCATCACCGTGCGGCCGATGGACAAGCTGGAGCTGGGCCTGAACGCCAACAACATCTTCGACAAGCTGGGCTTCCGTGGCGGCGGCGGCATCTTCCCGGTCCTGTCGTCGACGCAGGGCGTGTTCAACAATACCGCGCTTTACGGGCGCACGGTGACGGCCTCGGTCCGCTACCGCTTCTGATCCACTCCCCTTGGGGCGGGTGCCACTTGGCATCCGCCTCATTTTCGTTTCAGGAGGCTGGCCATGACCGATGCGTCCCCACCCGCCCGCACCCTGAAGGACATTGCCCGGCTGGCGGGCGTGTCGCCCGGCACCGTCAGCCGCGCGCTGGCGGGCAAGAGCGTCGTCAATGCCGAGACGCGGGCGCGGATCGAGGCGCTGGCCGCCGAGCATAATTTCCAGATCAACCAGATGGCCCGCCGCCTGCGCGCGCAGCGGACCGGCGTGATCGGCGTCGCCATACCGCTGGGCCATGAGCGGCGGCAGCGGCTGTCCGACCCTTTCTTCATGACGCTGCTCGGTCATCTGGCCGACGAACTGGCGGCGCGCGACCATGACGTGATGCTGTCGCGCATCATTCCCGACGACGACGACTGGCTGTCGCGGATCACCCGGTCGGGCATGGTCGACGGCGTGCTGCTGATCGGTCAGTCGGACCAGTTGGCGGTGATCGATGCGGTGGCCGAGACCTACTTGCCGCTGGTCGTTTGGGGCAGCACGTTGCCCGGCCAGCATCATTGCGCGGTGGGCGTCGACAACCGGCTAGGTGGGCGCATGGCGGGCGAGCATCTGATCGCGACCGGGCGGCGGCGCATCGCCTTCATGGGTGAGATCCGTACGCTGGAACTGGCACAGCGCCATGCGGGGCTGTGCGACGCGATGACCGATGCCGGGCTGAAGCCACCGCAGCAACTCGACGTGGCGCTCGCGCCCGAACTGATGCCCGATCAGATCGCCGCCAATCTGGCGCGCTTGCAGGGGGAGGGGCAGGCAATCGACGGCATCGTAGCGGCCTCCGACATGATCGCGCTGGCGACGATGGCGGAGCTGGCCGCCAGCGGTCGGTCGGTGCCGGGCGATGTCGCGGTCACGGGCTTTGACGACCTGCCATTGGCCGAGCGGGCTATCCCCCGGCTGACGACGATCCGACAGGATCTGGAGGCAGGGGCCAAGGCGATGGTCGCCGCCCTGTTCGAGCGGATCGAAGGACGAGCCGCACCCGGGCTGGAGATGCCGCCGGGCCTGATTCTGCGCGACTCCGCCTGACACAAAAACGGCGCGGTCTTCAGGGAGATCAGACCGCGCCGGGAAGGCTCAGGGAGTACGGAGGGAGGTCAGGCCAGCGTCAGGCCGACATCCACATTGCCGCGCGTCGCGTTCGAGTAGGGGCAGATCTGATGCGCCGCCTCGACCAGCTTTTCGGCCTCGGCGCGATCGATGCCCGGCAATTCGACGGTCAGGGCGGTGGTGATGCCGAAACCACCCGCCGCGCGCGGACCGATGCCGACCTTGGCCGACACGGCGACGTCATCGGGAATCTTCACCTTCAGCTGCTGGCCCGCGACCTTCAGCGCGCCGATGAAGCAGGCCGAGTAACCCGCCGCGAACAGCTGTTCCGGGTTGGTGCCGTCACCGCCTGCGCCGCCGAGTTCCTTAGGGGTCGACAAGGTGACGTCCAGCGTCCCGTCCGCCGTGCGCGCATGGCCGTCTCGACCACCGGTGGCACGCGCCTGGGTTTCGTATTTTACATCGATCGTCACATCGTTTCTCCGATAATGTTTATCGTGATACATTTATGGGAGGTCCGATGGCTCTTGTCCAGCGCTTCTTTTATCGCGATATGTTTTTCCCTGTAACGGGAGATACCGGATGTCGGCCCCTTGGCCGCTCGATGAACAGCTGTGTTTTGCGCTCTATGCGGCGAACATGGCGATGCAGCGCACCTACAAGCCCATGCTGGACGAGTTGGGCCTGACCTATCCGCAATATCTGGCGATGCTGGTGCTGTGGGAGGAGGATGGCCGGACGATCGGCGCCATCGCCCAGCGTCTGGGGCTGGAGTCCAGCACGGTGACGCCACTGGTCAAGCGGCTGGAGGCCAGTGGCTTGGTCGCGCGCGAGCGCGATCCGCAGGACGAGCGTCAGGTCCGGGTCAGGCTGACACCGGCGGGATCGGCGCTGCGCGACCAGTGCGGCTGCCTGGGCGAGGAGATCACGGCGCGGTCGGGCATGAGCGTCGAGCGGCTGATCGGTTTCCGCGAGGACATGCGCGCCCTGCGCCGCGAACTGGAGCGGAGCGAGGAGGATGGCGGGCGCGCCACGATCGCCGGTTCGGCGGATTGAGGCGCTGTTTCTGCCTGGGATGAGGACGGCCTAGCGCTTCTCTGCCATGGTGAACACCACCCCCGGCGCATCGCGCAGCGCCAGATAGAGCATCCCGTCCTTGGGTTCGGGCACGGTCAGCCGCGCGGCGGTGAAGCCTGCCGGGACGCTGACCGCGCCCGCCATATCGGCCGTCGCGGCCACCCGGTCGATCAGGAACAGGTCGCGTCCCTCGATCCAGCATCCGCCCGCCTCGCATCCGCCGCCGTCGATCCGGGGCAAGCGGACCAGCGTCGCAAGCGGGCTCCAGTCGCCCTTGATGCTCCCGCGCACGATCCGGTAGCGCAACCCGCCCGCCGCCGCCGGGCCCAGCCTGGCGGGATCGAGCGTCGCCACCGCGATCTCGGGCGACGACAGCCGGACATCGCGCCCGCCCTCTAGGGTAACGGTGGCACTGCCGTCGGCGGTCGCGACCTCGATCGCGTCGGTCGGGGCCAGCCGCGTGCCATCGGCCGCGCGGACCGAGAAGGTCAGACGGGCATTGTCGGGCAGCACCGTCTCGTCCCGTGTCGCCAGCGCGACGGCGGCCGCACCGCTTTTGGGCGACAGGCTGCGCGCGATCAGCGTGGCGGACGGGCGCGGCGGGGCGGCGGTGATCGGCACCGACAGGCTGCGTCCGTCGGTCAGTCTGATCCGGGCGCTCGTCCCGTCAGGCACGCGATTGTCGGCGGCGGTCGCAAGCAGCCGGTCGGTATCGCCATCTCGGGTCAGGTCACCAGGGGAGAGGCGGACATCGCCGATCTCGACCCCGGCAATCTCGTCCAGCCGCTGCCCGGTCAGCGTGACGAAGCGGTCGCCCTTGGCCAGCGTCACCGTGTCGATCCGGCTGGCGGGCGAATAGGCGCGCAGGGTCGTGGTGCGGGGGGCGGCATCGCCGACCTGCTGGATTTCCAGCGTGATCTCGCCCGCCCGCGCACCCTTTAGCGGCAGGGTAGCCGTGATGCCGTCCGCACCGCGCAGGGTGAAGGGCACAGGCTGCGGCGCGCCGCCGCCCATCCGCATCGTGACACCGGTGACGCAGGCCGCCGCCGGTCCGTTCAACGCAACGCTGTTGTCGCGCCCGACCACCAAGCTCTGCCCCGCATCGACCGCACGCCAGTCGCCGCCGCCGGGGAATTGCAGCGTGAAGCTCGGCCCCTCGAAACTGTCGAAGCCCCATTGGCCATGTAGCTTGGCCGAAACCTTGCCCGACAGCACACCCGCGGGCAGTGGTTCGGTCAGGACATAGCCGCCGCGATCGGCGCGCGCGCGGACGGGCAGGTCGATGGTCTTGCCGTCTGGGCCTTTGATCGACACCATCATGTTGCGCGCAAAACCGGTCGAATAGATCAGCGGCGCGCCCTCGACGGGCAGGACCAGGCCCGGCCTGGCTCCGCACAGCGGCGCATCGGCGGTCACGCGCAGGCGCGGCGGGCTGGGCGCGTCGATCGCGGGCATGGCGGCGACCAGCACCGATTTGGGCTTGGCGAAGGACGGCGCGGCGTTGAGCAGCAGCGACAGCTTTTCGCCATCGCGCGTGGCGAGGGTAGGCAGATAGCCGAATTGCGGATTGCCGAAGGCGCCGAATACGCGGGCGATGTCGCGGATGACGCCGATATAGGGGCTGTAATAGCCCAGCCCCGCTTCGCGCGTGTAGCTGAGCTGGAGCGCCAGGTCGGTCGGTGCGCCGACCAGCGTATCGGTCATCGAACTGCTGTGAATATCCGCCAGCACCAGCGAGTCGCGATTTTCGAGCAGACAGGCCGCCTGCAGCTCGATCACCCGCGCCAGGCAATCGGGGTTCAGCTTGATCGCCAGGCTGTTCGACAGAGCCGGGGCCAGGGTACGCAGGAATTCGGGATGGCTGTTCTCTTGCGCGCGGATCGCCGCGACGAAGGCGTTCAGCCGCGAGCGGTCGAGCGAGGCCTGGTTCAGGTCCTGCACCGCACGGACGAACTCACCGGGCCGGTCGCGCACCGCATCGACGATGGTGCCCGACGCGCCGCCGGTCTCGGGCACCAGGAACAGCGCCATCTGCCGCGCGCCCTTGGGCACGGTCAGGGTCAGGCGACGATCCTTGTCCTTGGGCTTCCAGGTCTCGGCCGACTGCACCCAGTTCTTGGGCGGCGGGTTGGTCGCGCCGCTGAGAAAGGCCGAGAACAGGATGTAGCGGGCGCGCTGGTCGTTGGGCAGGTCCGCCTCGATCACCAGCTTGTCGCCGGTGGCGAGATTGGGAACCTCGGCGATGGGCAGTGTCCGGTCGCCGCGCGTCACCGCAATGCGCAGCGAAGGCCCCGGCAGGTCGAACGGGGCGGGGTCGGCGGCGCAAAGCGGGCTCTCGACCAGGGTGGCGGCGGCCAGCGCGAGCGCCATGACCGGGCGGGACAGGAGGAAGCGGGGGAGCATGGCGGCGACTAAGGCCCATACCGCGGCGGGGATCAACCCTCTCGCGGTAGATGACATCGGGGCGTCATCAAATCCTCCCCGGCTCGGGGAGGATCGATGGATCAGAGCTTGTCGGCCGTACGCAGCGCGAAGTCGCTGGCGTCGTGCCGCTCGGGCAGCTGCTCGGCAGGATCGCCGAAGGTCCGGTTGACCATCCGTCCACGCTTCACCGCCGGACGCTCGTCCAGCTCGCGCGCCCAGCGCAGGACGTGGGTGTAGTCCTGCACCTGCAGGAACTCGGCGGCATTATAGAGGCGGCCCAGCACCAGCTGCCCATACCAGGGCCAGATCGCCATGTCGGCGATGCTGTATTCCTCGCCCGCAACATAGGCATTCTGGGCCAGCTGGCGATCGAGCACGTCCAGTTGGCGCTTGGCCTCCATGGCATAGCGGTTGATGGCGTATTCGATCTTCACCGGCGCATAATTGTAGAAATGGCCGAAGCCGCCGCCCAGGAAGGGCGCGCTGCCCATCTGCCAGAACAGCCACGACATCACGCGCGCGCGGGCGGCGGGCTCGGTCGGCAGGAATGCGCCGAAGCTCTCGGCCAGATGGGTCATGATCGCACCGGACTCGAAGATGGCGAGCGGCTCGCTGCCCCGGTGGTCGACCAGCGCCGGGATCTTGGAGTTGGGATTGACCGCGACGAAGCCGCTGCCGAACTGATCGCCGTCCGCAATGCGGATCAGCCAGGCATCATATTCGGCGTCCTTGTGTCCTGCCGCCAGCAGCTCTTCGAGCAGGATGGTGACCTTCACGCCATTGGGCGTGCCCATCGAATAGAGCTGGAACGGATGCTGGCCGACCGGCAGGTCCTTGTCATGGGTCGGCCCGGCGATCGGCCGGTTGATGGAGGCGAACTGGCCGCCATTGTCCTTGTCCCAGGTCCAGATGGCGGGGGGAGTATAGGCGTCGTCACTCATGGCTTGTCGCTCCATCACGGTTCGGCGGCGCAGATGGGGCGCAGGGGATGCTAAAACAACCGCGACCGTGCTTTTATTTCACAGGCGGAACGGCCAGATCGCGCCGGACATAGAGCAACTCATGCCGCCCCTCGCGCGGGACCGACAGGACCAAGCGATAGTCGCTGGCCAGTGCGCGACGCATCTGGCCTTGCGTGGCCTCGTTCCAGGGCGAGAAGGGATCGTCCAGCGTGACGATGGCGGGCGGACGGCGGGCCAGGATGCGGGCGACCTCGGCCGCCTCGTCGACGCCGATCGCCCCACGCTCGGCCTCATAGGCGAGCGAGGAGGGAAAGGCGTAAGGGGTCGGCACGCACCCGCCCGACAGGTGATAGAGGCTGGAATCGCCCGCAAAGACGTACGGGCATTCGCGCCCGTCGACCGCCGCCATCACCCGCGCCATGCGGCGGATACCGTCGCCCTCGCTCGGGTCGTTGGTCGCCGCGTGAAAGACGAATAGTCCCGCACCGATTACGAAGACCGCGACCACCGCCCGGCGGCGCATCGCAAAGGCGGGCGCGGCGGCGAGCGCCAGTGGGGCGACCAGCGGCAAAGCGTAATGGTCGAAAAAGGCCCCGATCATGGCAAAGGCGACCAGCGCGAAGGCCAGCCAGATGCGGGTTAGGGTCAGGCCCTCGCGCTTCGGCCCCTTGGCCCAGGCGAAGACCGCGCAGGCGATCAGCGGTAGCAACTGCCCGCCGATCCCGGCCAGCCGCCCGATGATTTTGGCCGCCGGATAACCGCGCCGCAGCGTGATCGAGGTAAAATTGGCGAACCAGAAGGCATCGAAGGCCGCCGGTGCGCTCATCCAGAAATAGCCGATGACGAGCAACGTCGGCAGTAGGCCCATCGCCATCCAAGCGAGCGCCGCCAGCAGGATCGCGCCGACCCGTGCCCGCGCGCGCCAGAGATACCAGAGATGCGCCAGGCCGAAGAACGCGCCCTCGACCAGCGGGGTATATTTGATCTGGATCGCGATGCCCGCCAGCAGGCATGCCACCGTGCCGCTGAGGATGATCGGCCCCACCGCGCGCCGCTCGGTCCAGCGGGGCAGCTCCAGCGTCAGGACGGCGGCGGCCATCATCGCCAGATTATAGAAGACCGGCGACTGGCCGCTCCCCCCGCTGAGCAGCGGCAGCCAGAGGATATAGGCCACGCCCGCCGCCAGTCCGGCGGGCGGGACGAGCGCCATGCGCCGCGCGGCGAACCAGATCAGCCAGGCTGTGGCGGCGGTGCAGGCGGTGCCGACCAGCTGATAGGCGAGGAAGTCGTCACCCGGCAGCAGGCGAAACCCGGCGAACAGCAGGAACAGCCCGGGCGGCTTGCGATCCCATAAGTCGATATAGAGGCGCGCGCCGTGCAGCAGGCGGTCGCCGACCAGCAGATAATATTGCTCGTCGACATGCGCGACCGGATTGCCGAAGTCGCGCATCCGGGTCAGCACCGTAAAGGCGAGCAGCATCAGGGCAACGGCCATCGGCCGGTCCGGGATCGGCCATGACCATCGGCGAAACGGCGAGGCAGGGCGGGCGGGTGTCATGTCCGTCACGCGCGCCCCCGTGCCATCGACCGATCCCCCTCCGCAAAGGAAATCGGCACGGTTCCATGGCTCGTTAAAAAATTTTTACCGTGATGTCCGGTTGGGTGCGGGCGGCGGCGTCCTAGCCATGGAACCTCCGGGATCGGGCGATTTGGCACCGCCATTCCGGGGGGTTCGGCAACGGGGGTTGTGGAGAGTCCAGTGGGCGGGGAACGGTAATGCTGCTCGATGCGGAAGGTGCGGCCTGGCGCAATGCCAAAGCCTGTGCCGAGGCGGGGAAGACCGATCCGGCGAGCGCCTATGTCGCGCCGTGCTGGACCGTGATAGTGCCCTTCTTCAACGAAGAAACGCATCTGGCCGCGACGCTGGCGGGGCTGGCGGCACAGACGGTGCGGTTCCGGCTGGTGCTGGTCGACAATGGCTCGCTGGACGCCAGCGTGCGCGTCGCGACCGAGGCCTGCGAGCGGCTGGGCCTCGACCATATCCTGCTGCATCAGGGATTGCCGGGTAAGATCAACGCGCTGCGGCTGGGGCTCGATCACGTCCACACCCGCTTCGTCGCGACCTGCGACGCCGACACCTATTATCCGGACGAGTATCTGGCGCAGGCGCAAGCGCTGCTGGAAAAGCCCGGCTGCGTCGTGGCGGGGGCTTATTTCATCGCGCCGGGGGACGGCGAGGATCAACGTCGCCGCGAGTCCGCCGCCATCCGTCTGGCTGCGCGGTTCCTGCCGCGCCAGTGCCATGCGGGCGGCGCGGGCCAGGCGTTTCGGACCGAGGCGCTGAAGGCGGCGGGCGGCTTCGACCCGCGTCACTGGAACTATGTGCTGGAGGATCATGAGGTCATCCACCGCGTGATGCGCCATGGCCGCATGACCTATGCCGACGGTTTCTGGTGCGTGCCCTCGGACCGCGAGCGCGACCGCGAGTCGATCCGCTGGACGCTGACCGAGCGGCTGGTCTACAGCGTGGCGGCGCCGTTCGCGGGGGATTGGTTCTTCTACGATTTTCTGGCGCGGCGGCTGAAGGCCCGGCGTCTGACGACCGAGCGGATGCGCGAGACGGCCTATCAGCATCTGGCGGGAGTCGTGGGTGAACCAGCTTATTCTCTGCGCTGACGATTTCGCCTTTTCCACCGAAGACAGTCTGGTCATCGCCGAGCTGCTCCGCTCGGGAAAACTGAACGCGACAAGCTGCATGACCCTTCGTCCGAACTGGAAGGACGACAGTGCGATGCTGCGCGACATGCCCGATACGGCGCAGATCGGCCTGCATCTGACGCTGACCGAGGAAGCGCCGATCCATCCCAACGGCTTTACGCAAGATGGCGTGATGCCCGGCATCGACCCGCTGACCCGCATGGCGGCGCGCGGGCAGCTCGACGCGGGCGAGATCCGGCGCGAGGTGGAGGCGCAGTTCGAGCGGTTCGAGGATGCGATGGGCCGCCCGCCCGCGTTCGTCGACGGGCATCAGCATTCCCATGCGCTGCCCGGTATCCGCCCCATCGTGCTGGAGATCACCCGCCGCCGTGCACCGGGGGCGTGGCTGCGCACCTGCGAGGATCGGGTGAGCGCGTTGCTGGGCCGACCGTGGCGCGGCAAGGCGATCGGCAGCGCTTATCATTCGCGCGGTCTGACCCGCGCGGCGGAGGCGGTGGGGCTGCGCTGCAACCAGGGTTTTGCCGGGCATTACGGCTTTGACGGCCGCTTTTCTGAAGCTCTACCGCGTTTCTTCGACAGGGCCGGGCCCTTTCATCTGGTGATGTGCCATCCGGGAGCGGGGGGGCGTGCGGGCGATGCGATCGCGGCGGCGCGGCGGGACGAGGCGGATGTCTTGCGCGCGGTTTCGGTGTCTGACATGGCGGCGCAAAAGGGGCTGGCCTTCGCCGCCTGACGCGAGGGCGAGTGATTGGGTAGCGGGGGTCTGGAGGGCCGGTTCATGGAGGCGCGGCCGTTGCTGCGTCGCCTGCTGGCCGCCCGGCTCGGCTCGGTCGAGGATGCCGAGGATGCGCTGCAGGACCTGTGGTTGCGCGTGGGCGATCTGGACGCGAGCCAGATTGATCAGCCCATTCCCTTTCTCTGTCGCATGGCGACCAATTTGGCGACCGATCGCCGTATCGCCGCCGCTAGGCGAGGCGCGCGCGACGGGGCCTGGGAAGAGGTGCAGCCGCAATCGGGCGAATATGCCGATCCCGAACGCGTGGCGCTGGGCCGCAGCGAACTGGCCCGCGCGCACCGGCTGATCGCCGAGATGCCCGACCGGATGCGCGAGGCCTTCACCCTGTTCCGCTTCGAGGAGCAGCCGCAACGCGTCATCGCCGAGCGGATGGGGATCACGGTGAGCGCGGTCGAGAAGCTGCTGCGCCGCGCCTATCAATTTTTGCAGGAAAATCGTGAAGCCGGGGGTGCGGATCGGCTGTGTCGGCGTCGTCATGACGATGAAGGGAGCGAAGGCGCGTGACGCTGGAGGAACAGGCGATCGATTGGCACATCCGGCAACGCGACATGAGCGCGGCCGAATGGGATGCCTTTGCGACGTGGCTGGAGGACAGCCCGGCCCATGCGCGCGCCTATGATGCGGTCGCCATGGCCGATGCGCAGCTGACCCCACCGGAACACATGGCCGATGTCGTGCCCGAACCCGTGGCCGCGAATGACAATGCGGGCTGGGGGCGCTGGTGGCTGATGGGCGGCGTCGCGGCGGCGGTCGCGCTGGTCGCCGGGCCGGTCGCGTTGCGCTCGCGGGCCGACATTCGCATCGAACAGACCCGGCCGGGCGAGACACGACAGATCGCGCTGAACGACGGCACCCGGATCGAATTGTCGGGTGGTTCGCGCCTGCGTTACGACAGCCATGACACGCGGAGCGCGACGTTGGAGCAGGGGCAGGCGCTGTTCCGTGTTCGCCACGATCCGTCTGCGCCGTTCGAGCTGCAGGCGGGCGATGTCGCCATCCGCGACATGGGCACCGTGTTCGACGTCCGGCGACAGGGGGATCGGCTGGACGTGTCGGTCGCCGAGGGGGCCGTGTCGCTGGCGCCGCTGGGCGAGCGCATCGCGCTGACCGCCGGGCAGGGCATTCGGCTGGACGAAGGCGGTCATCGGCTCAACCGCGTCACGGTCGATCCGGCGATGGTTGGGGGCTGGCGTGAGGGGCTGCTCGATCTGGACGGCGAGACTGTGGGGACGATTGCCGCTCGATTGCAATCCGCCTATGGCATGCGCATCGCGGTGGAGGGGCCATTGGTCGATCGCCCTGTCACCGGCGTCGTGCGGATGACGGGCGATGCCGACAAGGACGTTCCGCGTCTCGCGAAACTGATCGGAGCGGGGTGGCGCCAGAGCGGTGGGGACTGGATTTTGCGGGCGTCGAACGAGGATCGTTGAACGCGGCCGGTGGGTCGCGCCCGTTCTGCTGACCCTTTCCCTCATCGCGCCTGCCGCTGGACTGGCCCAAGGTCGGGCGGCCGTATCACCGCGCCGCATCGCCCTTGCTCCTACCACGCTCGACATGGCGCTGCGCGAACTGGCGCGGCAGGGTGGGGTCACCGTCGTGGCGACCGATGGCGGACTGGGCCGGGTCCGCACCCGCGCGCTGTCCACCACGGCACCGCCCGCCCGCGCCTTGACACAGTTGCTGCGCGGCACCGGATACCGCGCCATCGCGATCGATGCGACGAGCTTTCGCATCACACCCTTGCCTCGACCCGTAAGGATATCACGCGCCGCGCCGCGCCCGGCCGCCCCGCCGCCGCCCTCGGGCAATGCGCAGGACATCATCGTCACCGCCAGCAAACAGGGTACCGAACTGGCGCGCTATCCGGGCAGCGTATCGGTGGTCGGGCGCGGTGTGACCGTACCTGGCGGCTCGGTCGACCTCAGCGACGTGGCGGCGCATACGCCCATTCTCCAGACGACGGCGCTGGGGCCGGGGCGCAACAAGCTGTTCATTCGCGGCATCGCCGACAGCAGCTTCAACGGCGCGACCGAGTCGACCGCCAGCCTCTATCTCGACGATGTGCAGATCGCCTTTGCCGGTCCCGATCCGGGGCTGAAGCTGTATGACATCGGCGAGGTCGAGATCGCCGAGGGACCGCAGGGCGCGCTCCACGGGTCGGGTGCGATCGGCGGGATCATCCGACTGACCTCCAACCCGGTGTCGCTCGATCGCGATGGTGGACGCCTGGAATGGGGCGGTGGCCTGACCCAGGGCGGGTCGCCCAGCACCGATGTGGCCGCCGTGGCGAACAAGGTGCTGGTGCCCGGCACGCTGGGCGTGCGGCTGGTCGGTTATCACGGAGTCGATGGCGGCTATATCGACAATGTCCGCACCCATGCACGCGACATCAATCGGGTGCTGACCGGCGGTTTGCGCGGCACCCTGCGCTGGGAGGTCGGTGACGGCTGGCGCGCCGAGGTCGGTGGCGGCAGCCAGTCGATCGTCGCGCGCGACGCGCAATATGTGATGAGCGAGGATGTGCTCGCCAGCCGTGCCGCGATTCCTCAGCCGTCGTGGAGCGACATGGCCTTTGGGCGGCTGCTGCTGTCCAAGAACTGGGCCAGTGGCCTGCAATTCGTCTCCGCCACCGGCTATGTCCATGGCACATCGTTCGAGCAGTTCGATGCCAGCACCCTGGGCGCGCAGCTCAGCTATCAGCTCGATGGCCGCAAGACTCTGTTCTCGCACGAGAGCCGCCTGTCACGGCGACTGCCCGGCGGCGGCTCCTGGGTGATCGGGCTCAACGTGGTTTCGGACCAGTCGGTCATGGGCCGGTCGCTAACCGTCCGCCAAGGCGTGCGGCCGGTGATCGGCGTGACCAACGTCACCCGCAGCGGCGCGATTTTTGCCGAGGCGACGCACCCCTTGACCCACCGGCTCTGGCTGACGCTGGGTGGACGCGTGACGGCGGCGCGGGTCGATGGCGAACCCTCGATCCGGCCGCGTTCGAGCAACTTCGTGCGGGGGCGCTCGACCGTACGGGTCGATCCGACCCTGGGCGTGTCCTGGCTGCTGGGCGGCAATTGGACGCTCTTCGGTCGCTACCAGTCGGGCTTCCGCACCGGTGGTCTGGCCGTCGCGGCGGGCATCGGGCGGGTCGCCAATTTCGAGTCCGATTCGATCCAGATGACCGAGGTCGGGCTGCGCCATCTGCGCCGGACGGACACGGGCCTGTCGGCCTCGCTCAGCCTGTCGCGCGCGAAGTGGACCGCGATCCAGGCCGACCTGATCAATCGCGGCGGACAGCCTGTGACCAGCAATATCGGCGATGCGCGTATATCGGCGTTGGAGGGCTGGGCGGACTGGGTGCCGCAGCGGAACTGGCACCTGACCGGTGCGCTGTTCATGACCGATAACGAAGTCCTGGGAAGGACCGCGGCGCTCAGCCGGGCGAACAACCGCCGCCTGCCGGAAACGCCCAGCGTCTCGGCGCGGCTGGGCGTGGTGCGCGACATTCCTATCGGCGCGCAATGGCTGCTTTCGGCGAAGGCGGAGGCGGCCTTTGTCGGCCCTTCGGTGCTGGGCGTGGGTGATATGCTCGACGTGCGGCAGGGCGGCTATGGCCTGGCCGATCTGGGGCTGACCGCGCGGCATGGCCGCTACACGCTGGCGGCGACGCTCGACAATCTGCTCGACGAGCGGGGCAACCGCTTCGCCTATGGCAATCCCTTCCTGCTGGGGCGGCGTAACGTCTCGACTCCAGTGCGGCCGAGAACCTTCGCTTTGCGGTTCAGCGCGGACTTTTGAGCGCGTGGCCGTCGCGCCACTCTTTCTCGGGCAGTCCGGCGAACGAAGAGGCGCGGCCTAGCATGTCACGATGCGCGGCCAGCCAATGCTCCGCCTGCGCATGGCCCTTCTCGCGCAGGTCCTGAAGCACCGACCAACGGGTATCGACCTTGCTGGTCCCCGACCGCCCGGCGAGTTCGGGCGGCGGTGAGAGCAGGTGCAGATTGACCCGCGCAATCGCCCGCATCCGCGCATCGCGCGAGGACTCGGCGCGCGCGATATCCTGAATTTCCGACAGGGCGCGCAGGTCGCGGCGCAGGCAGGCGTTGAAGCTGATGTCGCTGACCCGGCGCATCACCTCGCCCACCGAGCCTCCGACATCCTCGACGGTGAAGGGCGTCAGCTGGACGATCAGCATGTCGGTCGCGCCGATCGCATCGGCCAAGAGTGGCTCCAGCGCGGGATTGGCGGCGAAGCCGCCGTCCCAATATTCCTCGCCGTCGATCTCCACCGCCGCGAACAGTTCGGGAAGGCAGGCCGAAGCCATCAGCGCGTCCAGCGTCACGGCCGGACCGGTGAACAGCCGCGCCGAGCCGCTCATGACATGGGTGGCCGAGACGTGCAGCGGCACTTGCGTCTGGCGGGCGAGCAGGTCCAGGTCGATGCTGCTCTCCACCGCCTGGCGCAGCGCGCTCATGTCGCGCACGTTCGGCAGGAAGGGCGCGACATAGCGGCTGGAGAGCTTGGCGATATCCAGCGAGCGGCGGAGCAGCGGCTCGAAAAAGGGGCCCCCCAGCGATCCGACGTCCAGCGGCGCGAGCGGCGAGGCGTCGGCGACGTGCCGCCACAGCCGTTCCAGCGTTGCGCGGGCCCCCGCAGGCCCCTCGGCGGCATAGCCAGCGACCAAGGCGGCACCGTTGATCGCCCCGGCGCTGGCCCCGCTGACGCCGACCAGCTCGATATCCTCCTCCAGCAAGCGCTCGATGACGCCCCAGCCATAGGCCCCGTGCGCGCCGCCGCCTTGCAGCGCCAGCGCGACGCGGGGGCGGGACGGTGACGGGGGTTCGAGACGGTCGGCCATGGCATAGCTCCTTCTGCGGTGCATTATGTTGCAACGCACAAAGATCGAATGCCACCCCCGTCGCGGCGATTTTTTGTGCCGCGACGGGAGAGGGATTTACCGCTTGGTGAAGCCGCCGATCCCCGCAATGGCCAGCTTGGCCGCAGGCTTGGACATCTCCGCAAAGGTCAACCGCAGATAGCGGACGGGCCGGACGCTGGTGAAGGGCAGGCGCTGGGTGGAGAGCGCATAGGCGATGTTAGAGAACTCACCCGCGCCCGCCGGGGTCCAGCTCTTGCCGTCGACGCTCGTCTCCGCGACGTAGCCGCGCGGCGGGGCGGCGTCGATCATGACCTGGCGCGAGGGGGTCAGGCTGAAGCCCGCGACGTCGCGCATCTGGCCCATATCGACCGTGACGCTGGCAGGCTTGCCGGGCGTCGGCGCGGGCTGCACCCAGATGGTCTTGGCGTCATTGTCGAGCAGCTTCTCGGCCCCCGGCGCGGTGGCGGAAACGATCGTCCAGTCGGTCGTCGCCAGCACGGTCGGGTCGCTCGACACGATGGCGGGGACGGGGACCGGCGCGACGCTCTGGAACAGCGAAACCTCGCTGATCGCGGGGCAGACCGGCGCGTCGACGATGCGCAGGCGGACGCGGCGTGCGGTGATCGGCTGGGGCAGGCGGATGATCCGCTGCGCGCTGATGCACTCATGTTCGGCCAGCTGCTGCCACCGGCCGTTCACTTCCGCATCGACCGCGAAGCGCGTGACGCGCACGCCGAGCGGCAGATATTCGCGGATGCGGATCAGGTCGAAACGGCGTCCCGGCGGCAGGTCGAGCGTCAGGCTGGGCGTGGTCACGCCGTCCGGCGCGGACCAATAGGTGTCGCGCTGGCCGTCCAGCACCTTCGCGGCTTCATAGCCCTTGCCGCGCACATGGCTGGCGCTGGCCACCGCGCCCTGCGCCAAATCGGTCGCGAAGCTGGCGCGGATCGCATCGCCGAAGCTCTTCAGAATCTTCACGTCCTGATCGGGAATGCGCCCGCGCCGGTCGGGCGGCAGGTTCAGGTTCATGTTGGTGCCGCGCGCCACCGACGTGTCGAAATAGCCGACCAGGTTTTCCGGCGAGCGGACTTTCGAGTCCTCGTCCGCATGATAGAACCAGCCGGGCCGGATCGAGGTGTTGGTCTCGGCAGGCCACCACAGTGCGCCGCCGCGCACGCCCGAATTACCCTCCGACTGGACATAAGGATGGTTGGGCATGGTCGGCCAGCAGGGGTCGCCCGCGATCCCGTCCTCATTGCCGACCCAGCGGATATCCGCGCCCAGCGGATCGAAGGTGCAGGCCATGGGCTGATGCTGGTGAACCAGCGCGATGATCGAGGGCCAGTTATAATATTTGGGCGCGTCGATCTGTCGCGTCTCGCGCGCGCCGCCATAATAGCCGTCGCCGCCATTGGCCCCGTCGAACCAGAATTCGAACAGCTCGCCGTAACCGGTGCAGAGTTCGACCACCTGTTTGCGGAAATATTCGACATAGGAGGGGCGGCCATAATCGGCGCGATTGCGGTCCCAGGGCGAGAGATAGATGCCGAAGGCCAGCCCGGCGCGCTTGCAGGCGTCCGACATTTCGCGGACGATATCGCCCTGGCCGTTCTTATAGGGCGAGTTGCGGATGCAATGCTCGGTCAGCTTGGTCGGCCAGAGGCAGAAGCCGTCATGATGCTTGGCGGTGAGGATGATGCCCTTCAGGTTCCCCGCCTTGGCCGCCCCGACGATCTGGTCCGCGCTGAAATCGCTCGGATTGAACATCTTGGGGTCTTCGTCGCCATAACCCCATTCCTTGTCGGTGAAGGTGTTCATCGCGAAGTGGATGAAGGCGTACTGCTCGCGCTGATGCCAGCGCCACTGCCGCGCCGAGGGGACCGCGCCGTAGGGAGCAGGCGCAGCCGCCCCCTTTTGCGCGAAGGCGGGCGCGGCGGAGGCGACCAGCCCGGAGGCGAGGACGGCGCGGCGGGAGAAATCGGTCATCTTCAATTCGGCTCCGGGAGGGATCAGGCGGGCAGGTGGTCGAAGGACGGCGGACGGTCCTTGGGATCGCGGCCAAAGGCGGGGTTCGGCTTGGAGCCCATGGTGAAGGACAGGGTGCCGCCCTTGGACAGGGTGGCATGGTCGATCCAGCTCTTGGTCCAGGGGCGGCCGTTCCAGGTCACCGACTGGATATAGGGCGTTTCCGGGCCGTTGCCCTTCGCCTCGACGACCAGCGTCTTGTTGCCCCCGACCGTTAGCTGCGCCCTGTCGAACAGCGGTCCGCCGAAGACATAGGCACCGCTGACCGGATCGACCGGATAGAAGCCGAGCGCGGAGAACAGGAACCAGGCGCTCATCTGGCCGCAATCGTCATTGCCGATGATGCCGTCGGGCGCGTTCTTGTACATCTCGGTCAGCAGGCGGCGGACCATGCGCTGCGTCTTCCACGGCGCGCCGACATAGGCGTAGAGATAGGCCGCATGCTGGTCCGGCTCATTGCCGTGCGCATATTGGCCGACCAGGCCCGAAATGTCCGGCGGCGCGTTTTTGGGCAGGGTCGAGGGTGCACTGAACAGCTCATCCAGCTTCGCCTCGAACTTCGCATCGCCGCCCATGTGGCGGATCAGGCCGTAAACGTCGTGCTGATTGAGGAACGTCGCCTGCCAGCCATTCGCCTCGGTATAGTCGCGCCACCAGGGCTTGGGCATATGGCCGAGCTGGACGGGGTCGTAATCCTTCCACCAGCTGCCGTTGCTGAACCGGGGGCGGGCGAAATTGATCGAGGGGTCGATGACGTTTCGCCAGTTGCCCGAGCGCTTGAGCAGCCGGTCGGCCTGCGCCGTCTGGCCAACCCGGCGCGCGATGTGCGACGCGGCCCAGTCGTCATAGGCATATTCCTGGGTCCGGCTGACACTCTCGAACCAGATGTCCGCGGGGACATAGCCCTTGGCGTCGTAGAGGTCGCGGCCCTTGCTATTGTCCATGTCGGGCGCGGTGAAGTCGAAGCTGCGCTTGGCGATGCCCGGCCAGGCGGCGGCATAGTCGGCGGGAATGCCCTTCACCATCGCCTCGGCCATGATCGGCGTGCCGTGCCAGCCGATCATGATCCCCGTCTCCTTGCCCTGCAGCGTCCACACCGGCGGGCCATAGGCGCTTTGCTGCGTCTGGCGGATGATGTCGTCGATCAGCTTCTTGGCTTGGGCGGGCTGGGTCAGGATCAGCCAGGGGTGCAGCGCCCGGTACGTGTCCCAGGTGGAGAAGGTGCTATAGGCGAACTGCCCGGCGGGGGCGGTGTGCACCTTTCCGTCGAGCCCAACATAGCGGCCGTTCACGTCGGAGAAGAGCGTCGGCGCGACGAGCGTGTGGTAATTGGCGGAGGCCATGATCGCCTGTTGGTCCAGCGTTCCGCCCTCGACGCGGACACCGCCCAGCGCCTCGGCCCAGCGGGTCATGGCCGCCCGGCGGGTGCGGTCGAAGTCCCAGTGCTTCGCTTCGGCGGCCAGGTTCGCCTTGGCGCCCGCGACATCCACGGCCGAGATGCCGCAGCGGATCAGCAGCGGCGCATCGCCCAGTTCGTCGAAGAACAGGGCGGCCTTCAGGCGGTTGCCCTTGACGGCGGTGCCGTTCGCAGGCGTGTCGCCGTCGCCGTAAAGCTGGATGCGCGAGGGCTTCTTCGACAGCTGCATCGCAAAGAAGATGCGCCGCCCCTTGGCCCAGCGGAACACGCGGCGGGTGCCGGTGATCGTGCCGTCGGGCTCGATGGTCAGTTCGGCATCGGTGATGAGCGGCTTGGCGTCGCTCTTGTCGAGGACGAGGTGCGACAGGTCGACCAGCACATGACCCGGCCCCTTGGGATAGGTATAGCGGTGCCAGCCCGTCCGCTCGGTCACGGTCAGTTCGGCGAGCACGCCGGATTCGAGCTTCACCCGGTAATAACCCGGCTCAGCCTGTTCGTCCGAGTAACGCTGGCGATAGCCTTTATCGGGGTTGGCAAGCGGCCCCGCCACCAGCTTCAGCTCGCCGCGCGTCGGCACGACCAGCACGTCCAGCATGTCGCCGATGCCGGTGCCCGACAGATGGGTATGGCTGAACCCCATGATCGAGCCGTCGCCGTGATGATAACCCGAACAGGTGTCCCAGCGCTCGACATCGGTGTCGGGGCTCAACTGCACCATGCCGAAGGGCAGGACCGCACCGGGATAGGTATGGCCGTCACCGCCCGTCCCGACGAACAGATTGGGACGGGCGACCGGCATCGGTACGGCGGCACTGAGGCCTCCGATCGGCAGGCTGGCAAGCGCGGTCCCGGCGAGGAGCGAGCGGCGGGTCAAAATCATGCGAACGTCTCCCGCAAAACTTCCGGCCGGGTGGCCGCGACATGGACGACCAGCTCGCCGAACAGGCCATTGGCCCAGGCGAACCAGTCGCGTGTGAACTTGGCGGGATCGTCGATATCGACCCCTTCGTGAATGAAGCCCGTACCGCCATGCGACCCACGGATCATCGACAGGCTCGACCGCAGCATCGCAGGTTCGGTCGAGGTCAGCGCGCGGGTGATGACCGACATCGGCCAGACCTGGCCCGGCCCGGTATGCGGACCGCCGATACCGGTCAGCGCCTGACCCTCGAAATACCAGGGATTGGCCTTGCTCCAGCACGCCGCAACGGTGCGCTGCCACAGCGGATCGGCCACATCGACACAGCGGAGATAAGCCATGCCCGACAGCGACGGCACATTGGCGTCGTCCATGAAGACGGCATTGCCATAGCCATCGACCTCATAGGCCCAGACGCGCTCGCCGCTCGGCAGGGTCATCGTGCCGAACTGCCTGAGCGCAGCCTCGACCTCGGCGGCCAGCGTGGTAGCGTCCTGTGCCAGCGCGGGCTCGCCGACCGCGTTCGACAGCGCGGCCAGTTCGCGCAGCGTCGTCATCGCGAACAGATTGGCGGGGACGAACTGGCCGTAAAGACAGGCATCGTCCGAGGGGCGGAAGCCCGAATGGATCATGCCGTTGGGACGCGTCGGCAGGCCATAGCCGCGATAGAGCGTCTCGGTCGGCTCGGGTGCGGAGCGGCGGAAGCGATAGGGGCCAGGGCCTTCTTTCCGCTGCTGCTCACGGAACGTCTTCACGATGGCCCGCGCCGAGGCTTTCCACTCGGCGTCGAACGGCGTCGTATCACCCGTCTCGCGCCAATAATCATGCGCCAGCCGGATCGCGTAGCAGAGCGAGTCGATCTCCCACTTCCGCTCGGCGACGCCGGGCTTCATCTCGGTATCGTCCTTCAACGCCCAGCTGAGGTTCGTCCTGGCGGTCGGGTCCTGCATGAAGGCATTGGCGTAAGGGTCGATCAGGATCGACCGCGCCTGCCGCCCGATCAGCCCGCGGAACAGCCGCCCCAGCGCCGGATCGCGCTTCACCAGATGCAGATAGGGCCGCAGCTGCGCCGCCGAATCCCGCAGCCACAGGCAGGGGATGTCGCCGGTAATGACGAAGGCATCCGCCTTGCCGTTCACTGGCGCCAGCGACAGCACCGTGGTGTCGAGCGTGTTGGGATAGCAGTTGCCGAACATCCAGCGGAGTTCGGGATCGGCGATCATCTTCGAGATGCGGGTGATCTCCGCCTCGACGGCCTTCGATACAAAGCGGCGGTCGGCGACGGCCGGACGCTTGCTGGGGAAGGCGGGCGCGGTGGCGAAGGCCGGGGCGGCGGCGAGCGCCGCACCTCCGACGATCAGTTCACGACGGTTCGGGGTCATTTGGGCAGATCCTGCGCGGTGCCGGTCACGGTGAACTGGGTCCACTGGCCTGCGCCGTCGCCCGGCTGACCACCGCCGATATAGAGCTTGTAGGTGCCCGGCAGGATGCGGCGGGTGCCGTCGCGCCAGACCTGGCTCATCAGGCGCGGATCGATGGTGAAGCGCGCCGTGCCCGCCTGACCGGGCTTGAGCGCGACGCGGGTGAAGCCGACCAGCTGGCGTTGCAGCACAGGGTCGGTCAGCACCAGCTTCTCGTCGGTCGCGGGCGGGACCAGATAGGCCTGCGTCACCTCTTCGCCCGCCCGCTGGCCGATATTGCGCAGCTGCACCGCGACATCGACCGGCTGGCCCACCGCGACGCTGGCGGTGACGACCGGTTGGCCATAGTCGAACTTGGTGTAGCTCAGGCCATGGCCGAAACCCCAGGCGGGCTTGCCGGTGAAGTAGCGATAGGTCCGCTCCTTCATGCCGTAATCGGCAAAGGCGGGCAGGTCGGCGGTCGACTGATAGATGGTGACGGGCAGGCGGCCCGACGGGTTCACGTCACCGCTGAGGATCTCGGCCAGCGCGGTGCCGCCCTCGGTGCCCGGATAGAAGGCCGCCAGCGTCGCGGCGGGCTTGAAGTCGCCCAGCGACACCGCCGAACCCGACATGACGACCGCGACCACCGGCTTGCCGGTCGCCTGGAGCGCGGCGAGCAGCTTGCGCTGCGGCTCGGGCAGGACGACCTCGGTCCGGTCGCCGCCTGCGAAACCGGGGACCGAGACGCCCAGCGCCTCGCCCTCCAGATCCGGCGAAAGGCCGACGACCGCGATCAGCACATCGGCGGTCCCGGCGACCTTCAGTGCCTCGGCGGTCAGCGCCTCGGCGGGTGGCAGCCATTGCAGGCGCAGGCCTTCGTCACCGCCCTTATGGTCGATCTCGACCCGGATAAGACGCGGGGCCGAACCGTCGATCATGGTCTCCAGTTTCTTGCCGCCGATCACATCGTCCACAACCAGCTGGTCGTCGATATAGAGCTTCACCGCGTCATGCGCGGGGCAGGCGTGCCAGCAGGCGGGGCCGTCGAGACGGAGCTTGTACTGGCCCGGCCCCGGCGGGGTCAGCGTGCCGGTCCAGCGGCGCTGGAAGGGCGCGGTCTTGGTATAGTTGAAGTCGATGCGGCGATCCTGACCCGCGACCGACCACTGGCCGTTCGCACCCATCGTCTCGACCGTCAGGCCGGTCTTGCCGTTCGCCGACAGCGCAGTCTCGGGCACGCCGACGAACGCCCCCTCGGCCAGCACCGAGCCCTGCGCATAACGAACATCGCGGCCGAACTTCGCGCGGATGCCGTCGAGCGGGGTGACGGGGTTGATCGCGGTGCCGTGATAATTGCCCTCCAGCACGCCCAGATCATCGGCGTCGGCGCCGAACACGGCGACCTTTTTGTCCTTCAGCGGCAACATGTCGTTCGGATTGTCGAGCAGGATGATGCCCTTGCGCGCCGTCTCCAGCGCCAGCGCGCGGTGGGCGGGGGTGCCGACTTCGCTCGCCTTGATCCGGTTCCAGGGGCTGTCCACGGTCAGCATCCGCCGCACCGCCAGCGCGCGCGCCAGCGCGGTGTCGATCTCGCCCTCGGTAATCAGGCCGCGCTCCACCGCCTGGGGCAGCGATAGATAGGCCTTGCCGCAGTTCAGGTCGGTGCCCGCGCGCAAAGCCGCCGCCGCCGCTGCGGGCGCATCCGGCTGGGCATGGTGGAACATCCAGATATTGCCGACCGCGTCGCAGTCCGACACGACCAGCCCGTTGAAACCCCAGTCGGTGCGCAGCCGCTGGGTCAGCAGCATCGGATTGGCGCAGACCGGCGTGCCATGGATCGCATTGTACGCGCACATCAGCGACAGCGCCTTGCCCTCGGTCACGGTCGCGCGGAAAGCGGGGAGGTAGGTCGCCTCCAGATCGCGTGGGGACACCATCACGTCGAAGCTGTCACGCCCGCCCTCGGGGCCGGAATGGACCGCCATATGCTTGACGGTCGCAATGACCTTGGGATGCTTCAGGTCCGGCCCTTGCAGACCGCGCACGAAGGCGATGCCGATCCGGCTGGTGAGAAAGGGGTCCTCGCCATAGGTTTCCTGGCCCCGGCCCCAGCGCGGATCGCGGAAGATGTTGATGTTGGGCGACCAGATGGTCAGCCCCTGATACAGCCCGCGATCGGTGTTCAGCGGCTGCGAGTTGAACTTCGCCCGTGCCTCGGTGGCGACGACATCGCCGACCTTCTGGATCAGCGCCGTGTCCCAGGTCGCGGCCATGCCCATCGCCTGCGGGAACACGGTCGACGGCCCGTTGCGCGCGATGCCGTGCAGCCCCTCGCTCCACCAGTCATAGGCGGGCAGGTTCAGCGCGGGTTCGGCAGGGGCTTCGTTGACCAGCTGCGCCGCCTTTTGCGCGACGGTCAGCTTCTGCGCCTCGGGGGGAAGGGCGGGGGTGGCGGCCTGACCGGCGGCGGCGAGGAGGAGGAACGGGATCACTGGGCGTCCTTCGGACCGAGGGTGTAGATTTTGAGCTCGCGCGCCAGGGTGGCGGCGTCCGCGTCGCTCTGGATGGTGAGCGTGATGCTCTCGCCAGGCAACAGGTCGAAGCCGTCGTCGGACGGTTCGGCGGCGGTGGTGCCGAAATTGACCTGCACCTGCCGCGCGAGGTTGCGCGCGGTCAGCGTCAGCTGCTTGCCCGCCCAGCGCGCAGTGATGCCC
Source organism: Sphingomonas sanguinis (assembly GCF_001476905.1). Lineage (GTDB taxonomy): Bacteria > Pseudomonadota > Alphaproteobacteria > Sphingomonadales > Sphingomonadaceae > Sphingomonas > Sphingomonas sanguinis_B. Next base: position 40,822 of record NZ_LDTE01000010.1, read on the forward strand.
GGCGCGGGGTAGAGCATATCGCGCGGCACCTTCCGCTCGACGATCTGGCGGGCGATCACCTTTTCGCCATCGAACAGCTCGGCCACGGCATAGCTGCTCTCCGGCACGGCACCCGCGAACAGTGTCGCATCGGGGATCATCGCGACATCGCTGGCCGAGGCGGCGGCCATGGTCACGCTGCCGCTTTGCGAACCCAGCTTGCGACCGTCCATGCCATAGCCGGTGACGCGCCAGCCGAGCGGCTTTGGCGTCGTGGCGTCGGACACCAGAGCGATCCGCGTCGCGCCGGGCTTGGTCTCCGCGACGATGGTCTGGGGCGCGAAGAAGCGGCGGACCTCGTGCTGGAGCATCTTGTCATGCCCGGTCCAGTCGATGCTCGACCAGCTGATGGCGGGCCAGCTGTCGTTGAGCTGCCAGTAGAGCGAACCCAGCGTCACCGGGCGGCAGGCGCGGTGGTGCCGTGCGGCCAGACCGATGGCGCGCGCCTGCATCGCCTGGGACAGATAGACCAGATCGGCGAAGTCGCGCGGGTCACGCAAATTCTGCTTCAGGTAGAAGGTGATGCGGTCATTGCCTTCGCCGCTCAGGAACTTCTGGTGCGCCTTCATCACCGGACTGTCGATGCGGAAGTCCGCCGGGTCGGCGAAGGTCGCGATGGTCGACAGATCGGGAAAGGCCTGGAAGCCATATTCGGACATGAAGCGCGGGCAGTTGTCGGTATAGCGCTCGACCGGCTTGGAGCCGGACCAGACGTCCCAGAAATGGCGGTCGCCATCCTTGTCGGTGTCGGTCGGCCCCTCATAATCGGTCGAGGGCGAGCCCGGCCAATAAGGGATGCCGGGCGAATATTTGACGACCGCATCGCGCAGAACGCGGTCGAACAGCACGGCCATGCCGGTGCCGATCCGCTCCTGCTCATCGGGGCCGACCGCCTTTTTGAACGCCTTGCGATCCGACCAGTTTTCCCAGCCCGACAGCACTTCATTGTTGCCCGCCCAGATGACCAGCGAGGGATGCGATTGCAGGCGCGCGACCTGCTCCTCGGCCTCGACCCGGACATTCTCGCGGAACTTGGCGTCGGGGGGCGTGACTGCGCCGCCGAACATGAAGTCCTGCCAGACCATCAGGCCCAGTTCGTCGGCGGCGTCGTAGAAGCGGTCCTCGGGATAATAGCCACCGCCCCAGATGCGGACGATGTTCATGTTCGCAGCAACCGCCTTTTCCAGCAGTGCGCGCTCGGTGGCGGCGGCGACGCGCGCGGGGAAGGCGTCGAAGGGGATGACGTTGCTGCCCTTGGCGAAGATGACGTTGCCGTTGATCTTCAGCCCGAAGCTGCCGTCCTTGCGGACCAGCTCGACGGTGCGCAGGCCGGTGCGCTTCTCGACCGCATCGGCCCCGGCGAGCGCGGCGTTCACGGTGTAGAGCGGATGCGCGCCGAAGCCGACCGGCTGCCAGCGCTGCGGTTTGGTGATCGCGACGGGGACGACCACGTCATTCTCGCCCGGCTGGAGCGCGACGTCGCGGCGCACCCGGATGCGCTTGCCGTCGGGGCCGGTGACGGTCACGTCCATCCGCCCCGTCTGCGCGCGGTCCGCGACGACCGAGGCACGGGCGAGGATGCGCGCCTCGGCATCGGTCAACGCCTCTTGCTCGATGCGGAGATTGTCGATCCGCGCGGCATCCCATGCCTCCAGGCGGGCGGGACGCCAGATACCGATATCGACGATACGAGGTGCCCAGTCCCAGCCATATTGGTATTTCGGCTTGCGGATATAGGGCGAGGTCTGAACGCCCTTCGGCTCGTCACCATAAGGCGAGTCATATTCGCCGGGCAGCGGATGCTTTTCGGCCAGCACCATCGGCTGGAGCATCTTAATCGGCGAGGCGAAGGTGACGACGATCTCGTTCGCGCCCGCCTTCAGCAGCGGCTTGGCATCCGCGCGCCAGCGACGATGCGCATTGTCCGCCGACAACAGGCGCTGCCCGTTGACCGTGACGGTCGCGAAGGTGTCGAGCCCGTCGAACACCAAGTCCAGGTGATCGCGGCGCAGCATCTCCGGCGTGACCTCCAGATTGGTGCGATACTGCCACCCGGTCAGGCCCGCCCATTGGATCGGGGCCTCGCTTGCGGCCTTATAGGGATCGGGCACGATGTTGGCGGCGATCAGATCCTGCTGCACACTGCCCGGCACGGTCGCGGCCAGCCAGTTCGCCGCCTGCGGATGTGCGCTGGCCGCGGCGGTATCCTTCGGGTCGATCCGCACCTGCCAGCGGTCGAGCGTCGCCACCGTCTTCGGGGCGGCCAGGGCGGGGAAGGGCAGGGCGAGCGCGGCCAGGATCAGGCCGAGGCGATGTTTCACAGCGATTTCCCCGAAAGCGGCATCATGGACGGGCCCCACAGGTCCGCAGCGCAGGATGCGATGACATGGTATCGGACAAAGCGGGCCACGCGGCGGGGACGCGCGTGCGCCAGGGGACGCATCCCCCCTTGCATCAGGCCTTTCCTCGCCATCCGGCACCCCCGTCATCCACCGGCTTGTCGTGTGCCGGTATTCTCATGATATGTTTTGGTATCATGGCGGCGCGAGGCGGGGGCGTCCACCCATTTTCTGGGGGTCGGGGCTATCGGCGACCCGCTGCCATCGATTGAAGCGTCAATGGGCCATGCCGAGTGCCAGCAACCCTGTGATCCAGATCAGCAGCACCGCCCCGGCCATTACCGTCACGACCAGCGTCATCAACAGCCCGAGCAGCGGACCTAGGCCGTAAGCTCCGCGCAATTGCAGGAAGAGATGGGCGGGAAAGGCGAGCAGCCACAGCGCCTCACCCGGCAGATGTGCCAGCTTCACCCACAGGATCATCACCACCATCAACAGGCTGACGAAGCTGAGCGAATAGGTGACGAACACCGCATGGTCGAACATGGCGACCCCGCGTTTCCAAAGGAAGATCAACCCCATGAACGGCATGGACAGCAGGATCAGCGCCCAGGAGAATTTATAGCCATTGGCTTCCATCTTGAAGATCAGGAAATCGGGATCGCGAATGGCATGGTCGATCTTTTCGTCCAGCGCCTTCCAGCCGGTGATGATCTGCGTCTCATGCTCGCCGCCATGTCCTTCGGCCGCGGTCGCTCCGCCACCGAGCGCCATGCTGGCCATCTCCAGCTCCTGCCGGCGGTCGACGAGTTGCGCGCGTTCGCGGTCGAGCGCGGCGACGTTGTGGCGTGCGGCCAGTTCCTCGACGCGCTTCCGGTCGATGGCGGCGATGCGCTGTTCGGTCTTCTCGGCCTTGGTGTGGATTTGCGCGACGGCCTGCTTGGTGTCGGGCGCGTGGAAGGTCGCAAAGCCGCCCAGCACCGAATAGGCGACATAGAGCAGGAAGACGCTGAACAGATACAGCGCCAGCGGCGACAGGAAACGCCGCCGCTCGCCCGCGATGTAGCGGCGGGTCAGTTCGCCGGGGCGGGTGACCAGCATCGCCATGGTCCGCCAGACCTGCCCCTCGATATGCAGCACGCCATGGCTGAAATCATGCCACCACGCGCCCAGCGTGCGGTGGATATGGGTCGATTGACCACAGGCATGGCAGTAATCGCCGACCAGCGCCGTTCCGCAATTCAGGCAATGATTCCCGGCCTGTGCGTGCATTCCACCCCCCGTTTGTCGCGAACCCCGGCCTGCGAGACACGATAATTTGCAGGCCTGCGCAAGCGCAAAGATGGCGCGAGGGTCAGTTCTGCGCGGACAGGCGGGTGTCGACCAGATCCAGCTCGCGGCCGAGCTTCTGCGCGGTTTCGGAGCCGATCGCCCGCGCGTTCAGCAGCTCGAACACCACCCGCCGTTCGGCGCGGATGGCGGCGAGGCGCATCTTGCGTTCCACCTCCTCGAACCGGCGGGCATCGGGATCGGCATCGCCCTCCAGCGTGTCGATCCGGGTGCGATAGGTGTCCATCAGGCGCGCGGCGATGTCGACATATTGGTCGGCATCGTCGCGCCCCTCGGCCATTTCATGCTGAAGTCGCTCCAGCTCGGCGATGGCGGCCTTGGCGGCGGCCAGGCGGGTGCGGTCCAGTTCGCTCGCCGCATCCTCGCTGGGCAGGGCAAGGCCCCGCAGCAGCAGCGGCAGGGTCAGGCTGGCGATGACCAGCGAGGACAGAATGACGCCGCAGGCCAGGAAGATGACCAGATCGCGCGCCGGAAAGGGCGTGCCGTTGGTCAGCGTCAGCGGCAGGGTCAGCGCACCCGCCAGCGTGATTGCGCCGCGCGCGCCCGCCACCGACATGGCGGTGATGATCCGGCGCGGCGGGCTGGTCGGATTGGGCAGGTGCCGCTGGCGGAACAGCGTGAAGCGCAGCGCGACCCAGGTCCAGGCGAAGCGCAACGCGGCCAGCCCGGCGACGATCGCCAGGACATAGAGGCCCAGCCACCAGAGACTGTCATGCCCGGTCAGCATCACCGTGGCGCGCGCGCCCGCGAACACCTGCGGCAACTGCTCGCCCAGCAGCACGAAGATGATGCCGTTCAGCGTGAATTGCAGCATGTCCCACACCGCTTGCCGCCGGATGCGGATGGCGGCGCGCACCCCCGACGAGACATTGGTGAAGGACATGGCGATCCCCGCCGCCGCCGAGGCAAGCACGCCCGAACTCTCGACATGCTCGGCGACCAGATAGGCCGCAAAGGGGATCAGCAGGCTGACCAGAATGTTCGATCCGCTGTCGTCGCCGAAATGGCGCGAGAAGCGGTTTTTGGCGGTCACCGTGCCCCAGGCGATGCCGACACCCAGCCCGACGCCGGAGATCGCCATCCACAAAAAGGTCAGCCCCGCATCGGCCAGCGAGAAGGTGCCGGTCAGCGCGGCGGCAACCGCGAAGCGCAGGCACACCAGACCGGAGGCGTCGTTGAGCAGCGACTCCCCCTCCAGGATGTGCATCATCCGCTTCGGGATGGGGGCCTTTTGCGCAATGGCGGACACCGCGATCGGGTCGGTCGGCGAGACGACGGCCGCCAGCGCAAAGGCCACCGCATAGGGGATGGCCGGGATCATCCAGTGGATGAACAGCCCCATGCCGAGCACCGTCAGAAAGACGAGGCCCAGCGCCAGTCCCAGCACCGCGCCCGCGTCGCGGAACAGCTCGTCCTTGGGAATGCGCCAGCCGTCGAGGAACAGCAGCGGTGGCACGAACAGCAGGAAGAATATCTCGGGGTTCAGCTCGACCCGCACCTGCGCGATCCCGCCGATCACCGCGCCCAGCGCGATCTGGACCAGCGGTCGGGGCAGGGCGGAGGGCAGCAGGCGGGACAGGACCCCGCTCAACACGACGGCGAACATGAGGAACAGGCTGAGCGTGACGACGTCCAATCGGGGACCTTTCGGGTGCAGCGGTTGGAGCGACCATGGCGGCGTGCGGCACGGCCGAAGGATCAGCGAACCGCCAAGGCGATTCGCGCGAAGCCTATGAATGCCATGCGGGGTAAGGGTGGTTCAACCCGTTAAACGGGTTTTACGGGTTGATGGCGGCAAACCAATCCTCCCCGGTACGGGGAGGGGGACCATGCGCAGCATGGTGGAGGGGGCGTGCGGCAAGGGACAGCCTCTGAAGCCCCCGTCGGCGCTTCGCCCTGCCCCTTAGGTATCTGGGAGAATTTACGCGGCCGCGCGCATCCCCTGGTCTATCGGAGCCAGTGCCGACAGGAACTGTTCCGCACTCGCACGCCAGGTAAAGCCTTGCCCGAAATGCGCGCACGTCTCGCGATCGAGGGTCAGCGCGCCAGCAATCGCACGGTCGAGCGCGTCGTCCATGACCCCGACCTGCGGATTCAACACATCAAGCGGACCCTGCACCGGCAGCGCGGCGACCGGGGTGCCGCAGGCCAGTGCCTCGATCATCACGAGCCCGAAAGTATCGGTGCGGCTGGGGAAGACGAAGACATCCGCCGCGCGGTAGATGGCGGCCAGATCCTCGCCGAACTTCGCGCCCAGGAAATGGACATGCGGATACTCCGCCGCCAGCGCGGCGCGGGCCGGGCCATCGCCGACCACAACCTTCGATCCGGGGAGGTCGGTGGCGAGGAAGGCGGCGATGTTCTTCTCCACTGCCACGCGGCCCGCATAAAGCTGTACGGGACTGGCCAGGCTGCGGACGGACGCGTCGCGAGGGCCGTCGGCGCGGAACAGGGCGATATCGACGCCGCGCCCCCAATGGCGGCTCTGCGGCAGGCCATGCGCGGCGAGTGCTTGTGCCACGCTGGGCGTCGAAGCCAGGATCGCGGCGGAGGGGGCGTGGAACCAGCGGACGTAACGCCAGACGAATTCCGGGTTCACCGCCTTGATCCGCGCCGCGACATATTCCGGGAACTGGGTGTGATAGGCGGTGGTGAAGGGCAGCCCGTGCGATAGGCACCAGCGCCGCGCGAGCAGGCCCAGCGGCCCCTCGGTCGCGATATGCACCGCCTCTGCCCGGAACTCTGCCAGCGTGCGCCCGACCAGGCCCGGACGCGGCAGCGCCAGGCGGATTTCGGGATAGGTGGGGCAGGGCACCGAGGCGTAGAGATCGGGCGAGATGATCGTCAGCTCATGCCCCATCGCGCGCAGCTCGGCCGAGACCGATTGCAGGGTACGGACCACGCCATTGACCTGGGGTGACCAGGCGTCGGTAACGATCGCGATCCGCATCCGTCTTGGCCCCCTTCGTGCCTCAGGCAGCGATGGTCGCCGGGGCGGCCACGGCCGGGACCGGACGCTGACGCCGCGCTTCCATCTCGTCGCCCCAGTGCAGGATTTCCATCGTGCCGTCGAAATGCTCGACCAGCGCGGTGCAGCCCTCCACCCAGTCGCCGTCATTATAATAGGTAACGCCGCCGATCTCGCGAATTTCCGCGGTGTGGATATGGCCGCACACCACGCCGTCGACGCCGCGCGCGCCCGCCGCATGGGCAACGACTTCCTCGAAATGCGAGATGAAGGCGACCGCGTTCTTGACCTTGGCCTTGGCGTGCTTGGACAGCGACCAGTAAGGGCGCTTCATCCACCGCCGGACGATGTTCACCCAGCGGTTCACTTCCATCAGCGCGGTATAGGCGAAGTCGCCGACATGGGCGAGCCAGCGATGCGCCAGCGTGATCGCGTCGAACTCGTCGCCGTGCAGGATCAGCAGGCGGCGGCCGTCCGCCGTTTCGTGGATCGCCTTGCGACAGATGGCGATGCCGCCGAAATCCATGCCGGTGAACTGGCGGAAGATCTCGTCGTGATTGCCGGGGATATAGACGACACGGGTGCCGCGCTTGGCGCGTTTCAGCAGCCGCCACACCACGTCGTTGTGCGCGGCGGGCCAGTAGAATTTCTTCTTCAGCCGCCAGCCGTCGATCATGTCGCCAACCAGATACATGGTCTCGCTGTCGACGTGATCCAGAAAGTCGATCAGCATCTCGGCATTGCAGCCGCGCGTGCCGAGATGGACGTCGGAGATCCAGATGGTGCGGTAGCGACGCCGTTCGTTGCCCTCCGGTTCGGGCGTTACGGGCGCGCGGGGGATGAAGTCGAGGATGGCGGCATCTTCGTGCAACGAACCATCGATCGGAATGCTGGTGATCGGCATCGGCATAACCCCACGCTTGGCGTTATGCGTGTCATGCCTGTCATCTGTTACGCGCGCGTCGCAAATCGGTGACAGAGACAAAGCAGTTTAATGACTCGTTAAAGTCAGCGCATGTGCCGCCCAAAGAAAAACCCGCCGATCCCAAAGGATCGGCGGGTCGAAAGGTATCCGGTCCCTCATCCGCGATGGGAGAGGGAGCCCGGAGGGAGGATGGCTTAGAAACGCACCGCGACCGAGGCCGCATAGGTCCGGCCGTTCTTGTAGAAGGCGGTCGGACGGTCGGGCGTCGCGTTATACTGGTAATAGGTCTCGTCGAGCAGGTTCTGCGCGTTGACCGACAGCGTAATCTCCTTGGTCAGGTTCACACCCGCCGAGAAATCGAGCTGGCTGTACGGCGCCACCATTTCGCGCGAGCCAAGACGGCCGATCGTGCGGAAATAGCTGGAGCGGTAGTTGTAGCTCAGGCGCGCCTGGAAGATCCCGCTTTCGAAATAGGGGATCACGTTGACCGTGTGACGCGACAGATACGGCAGGTTCAGCGCCGCGCCGGTCGTGTCGACCGACGAGGTCGAGCTGTCCTGGTACGAATAGTTCGCCTGGATGCCGAAGCCGCCCCAGATTTCGGTCTGACCCGAAATCAGCGCGCCATTCACCTTCGCCTTGCCGCCGTTGATCGGCTGGTTGACATTGTAGGTGGTCAGCGCGCCCGCCAGCGTGTTGAAATACACGGCGTTGGTGCGGGTGTTGATGATGTAGTTCGAGATGTCACGACGGAACAGCTCGACCGCGACCAGCGAGCCGGCGCGCGGATACCATTCCGCGGTCAGTTCGTAGTTGGTCGATTCATACGGCTTCAGGTTCGGGTTGCCGCCGCCGCCGTCGAGGGTGACGTTGTTGAGCGACAGCGACGCCGCCAGATCCTCGTAACGCGGACGCGAGATCACCCGCGCCACCGCGCCGCGCACCAGCACCTTGGGGCTGATCGAATAGGCGATGTTCACGCTGGGCAGGAACTTCAGGTAATCGGTGGTGGTGGTGGTGGGCACCGGCACCGGATTGACGAGGTTGCTCTGCGTCACGGCATAGCTGGACTCGTCGCGGGTATAGACCAGACGACCACCGATGTTGCCGCGCAGGCCGCCCTGGTCGAAATTCGCCTGGATGTACGAGGCCATGACGGTTTCGCGCACGCGGGTCGAGGCACCGACCTTATTGACCAGCGGGCTGTTGATCGCCTTGGACAGGATGTCGATCACCGCCTGGTCGGGCAGGTTCAGATACTGGGTCGCATTGCCCGAACCGCCGGTGCCGTCGAACACGCCACCCGGGGTGACCAGCGTCGGCACGCCGAACTGGTTCGCGGTCATCGACGTGGTCATGTAGGTGTTGATGCCACGCGCGTTGAGCCGGTTGACGTGATCGGTTACGCGGCTGCCCAGCAGGATCTGGGTGAAGGGGCCGAACTCGACCGGGATGGTCGCGTCATAGCCGCCGAAGATGTCGCGGTCGGTGGTGACGCTATAGTCCAGGCCGCCGATCTGCGCGCCGTTCAACTGCTGTCCGTTGATCAGGACCGGCCGGCCCTCGATCGTGGCGGGGTTGTTGTTCGGGTTGGTGAAATAGTTGGCGGGGTTGGTCGGATCGCCGACATAGTTGACCGTCGCCGACTTCGGCCCGAACGCATAGCTGAACGGCAGCTTGGTCTGCACGTTGAACAGATATTCGGGGTTGCGACCGCCGGTCGCACGCGACCAGCCGCCCGCGAAGCTGACCTTCGATCCGTCATCACCTTCCCAGTCGGCGAAGAAGTTGAGGTTGTCGGTCTTCAGCTTCGACTTGCGGACCAGCGTGTCGAGCTGCGACGACTGGTTGGTCGCGGCGCCGAAGCTGGCCGAGTTCACCACGCCGTTGCTGACATTGGCGGTCTGCAGCACGTTGCCGGTCCAGGCGACCGGGATGGTGTACATCGACTGGCTGTAGTTGTTGTAGTTGCCGTCGATATGCAGCCCGTTCAGGGTCAGCGTCAGGTTGGGGGCCGGGCGATACTGGATCGTGCCCGACACGCTGGCGCGCTCGCGAGTCTGCTGGAAATAGGCATAGTTGATGCCGAAGGGGGCGACCGCGTTGATCAGGTCTTCCTTCGTGCCGCCGGTGACGGTGGCGTTCGGGTTCTGCAGGATGCCCTGGCCCGACGCGTCGCGACGGACAGAGCCGTCGGCGTTCTTCTGGAAGAAGTCCGCGCCGCTCTGATAGCCGAAGAATTCGACGCCCGCGCGGGTCAGCTTCTGCTTGTCATAGGTCGCCGCGACCAGGAAACCGAAATTGTCGGCTTCGTTGTGCCAGCTGTACAGGCCCGACCCGCGGATGTTGCCCTTTTCCGAACGGTCATTGTACGAATAGCCGCCCGAGGCGAAGACCGAGTTGGGCTTCAGGTCGAGGGGACGGCGGGTGCGCACGATGACCGTGCCGCCCAGGCTGCCTTCCTCGATGCGGGGTTCCGGCGACTTATAAACTTCGAGACGGTCGACCAGCTCGGGCGCGAGCAGCGAATAGTTGAAGGTGCGGCTGGAGGGGTCGTTGTCGTTGCCGCCCCAGTCGGCCGAGGCCAACGCATGGCCGTCGAGCAGCATGCGGTTCAGCGCCGGGTCGGTGCCGAGGATCGCGACCTTCTCGCCTTCGCCGAAGCGGCGGTCGATGCTGACGCCCGGGATGTGCGACAGCGATTCCGCGACGTTGCGGTCGGGGAATTTGCCCACGTCCTCGGCGGTGATCACATCGACGACGGCGTTGGCCTCGCGCTTGACGTTGATGGCGTTGCGCAGGCTGCCGCGAATGCCGGTGACGACGACGTCGCCGCTGGCATCGGACTGGTCACTGCCGGGAGCAGTCTGCGACGGCGCGTCGGTCGACGTCGTGGCCGTCTGGGCGAAGGCGGTTCCCTGGATGCCGGCGAGTGCGGTCGCCGTCAGGATCATGCCGCGAAAGCTCAACATGCTGAAATCCCCCCAAAATCATATCGCGCCACCCCGCGCCTGTCTGTCGTTTTGCATGGGGAAGACAGGGTGGGGTCCTCCCGCGAAAGATTCTTATACGTATTCTTCAGCTACCAACTTGTAACCAAAATGACATTGGTTCGTAAACTGGAAATATATGACTTTTGGTTCATGGGACCATTTGGCTGGCATATTGCCATGGGTGATGCTTAAATGCCGCACTGGAGAAGTCCTTTGCGGCGGGGCGGAGGACTGGCTCGCACGATATTCAGGGGGTGCTGAGGATGGCGATACCACCGGCCCGGCCAAGGCCGCCGTTGCTGGAAATCTGTGTCGACGATGCCGCCGGGGTTGATGCGGTCGTGGCGGCCGGGGCGGACCGGATCGAACTGTGCGGGGCGCTGGGCCTGGGTGGGCTCACGCCGTCCGAGGCGTTGGTCGCCCATGCGGTGGCGTCGGGTATTCCGGTCCATGCGATGGTCCGACCGCGCGACGGCGATTTCCGTTATGACGTGGCGGATGTCGCCCTGGCCACGGAGGAAATCCGCCGGATGATCGCGCATGGCGTCGCGGGCATCGTGGTCGGCGCGATGGCGGATGACCGTCAACTCGATCTAGACCTGCTGGCGCGCTGGCGTGATGTGGCGAAGGATGTCGCAATCGTGCTCCACCGCGCGGTCGATCTGGTCGCCGATCCGGTCGCGGCGGTCGAGGCAGTGGCGGGGATGGGTTACGACCATATCCTGACCTCGGGCGGAGCGTTGACCGCAGAGCAGGGCGCGCCGGTCATTGCCGGGATGGTTGGCGCGGCGCGTGGACGGCTGTCGATCATCGCGGGGTCGGGCGTTTCGGCGGACAATGTCGCGTCGCTGATCGCACGGACCGGTGTCGATGCGGTCCATGCCTCGGCCAGCATACGCGAAGAGTGGGGGGATCCCCGCATCGGCGATATGGGCTTCGCAACGGGGCCAAGGCGGCGAACGAGCGTCGAAAAAATCGCTGCGATACGGCAGGCAATCGGAGAGGAATAAAACCCAATGTATGCCAAATATAATACCTATTGCCGCGTTGGTTTTGCTGGGTTAGGCTTATGGATCAAGCGGGGTGTGGCATGAGCGACGCCAGAGCAAAGGGGGATGGCGCGGCCATGACATTCTCGGCGCAGGTGGGTTCCTTTCGGAAAGGCAATCCCGCGCCGTTATACCTCCAGCTTCAGCAGTTGCTGCGCGATGCGATCACCAACAATGTGCTGGCCGAAGACGATGCGATTCCCGCCGAGCGCGACCTGGCGATCGAATATGACGTGTCGCGCATTACGGTGCGCAAGGCGATCGGCGGCCTGGTCGAAGAGGGCTTGCTGACTCGCCGTCGCGGTGCGGGCACCTTCGTCGCCGGGCGGGTCGAGAAGAGCTTTTCCAAGCTGTCGTCCTTTTCGGAAGACATGATTGCGCGTGGTCGCACGCCAAGCAGCCAGTGGGTCAGCCGAGCACCGGGCACCGTCACGCCCGAAGAGGCACTGTCGCTGGGCCTGTCGCCGGGCGCGCCGGTCTATCGTTTCCAGCGTGTGCGCTATGCCGACGACGTGCCGATGGCGGTCGAGATTTCGACCATCGCCGGGTTTGCGCTGCCCGCGATCGAGGCGGTCGACCGCTCGCTCTATGCCGCGCTGGAACGCGCGGGCAACCGGCCGGTGCGCGCGCTGCAGCGCCTGCGCGCGGTGCCGTTCGGGGCGGAGCACGCGCGGATGCTGAACGTCGATCCGGGCCATGCGGGCCTGTTGATCGAACGGCGCGGATTTCTACGCGATGGACGGGCGGTGGAATATACCCAGTCCTTCTATCGCGGCGATGCCTATGATTTCGTCGCGGAGTTAACTGATGTCTGATGTGATGACCGCCGGTAAAGCGGGAACCGGCACCCTGATGGGAGCGGAAGCGGGAGAGGCGCCGGCGGCGATCGCCCGGCTGCTCGCGCGCAATGCGCCGACCGTCCGGGCGCTGGCCGAGCGGCTGCGTGCCGCCCCGCCGCCGGTGATCATCACCATCGCCCGTGGGTCGTCGGATCATGCCGCGACCTATGGCAAATATATCCTGGAGACGAAGACCGGCGTGCCGGTGTCCTCGGCGGCGCCCTCGGTCGCGTCGATCTTCGAGACGCCGATGAAGGTGGCTGGCGCCCTGGTCATCGCCATCTCGCAGTCGGGGCGCAGCCCGGATCTGCTCGCGACGGTCGAAGCCTATCGCGCGGGCGGCGCACATATCGTCGCGCTCGTGAACGACGAGGAGTCGCCGCTGGCGACCGGTGCCGACACCTTCCTGCCGCTGTCGGCGGGGCCCGAAAAGGCGGTTGCCGCCACCAAGTCTTGCCTGACCGCGCTGGCGGGGTTGGCGCAGCTCGCCGCCGTCTGGGCGGGAGACGAGGCGCTGGAGGGCGCCCTTAACGATCTGCCCGGCCAGGTCGAACAGGCGCTGGGCCTCGACTGGTCCTCGGCGGTCGAGGGGCTTCGTGAGGTCAGCCAAATGTTCGTGCTGGGTCGCGGTTACGGTTACGGCGTGGCGCAGGAAGCCGCGCTGAAGCTCAAGGAAACCTGTTCGATCCAGGCCGAGCCGTTCAGCGCCGCCGAAGTGCGCCACGGTCCGATGCGCATCGTCGAGCCCGGCTATTCGGTGCTGGGCTTCGCTACCTCCGACGTGGCGGGCGAGGATGTGAAGGCGGTCGCCGACCAGTTCGCCGCGCGCGGCGCCAAGCCGTTCGTGGCGGGGCAGGCGGGTAGCCTGCCGATGGTCGCGGGCCACCCCGCGCTCGAGCCGATTTCGATGCTCGCCAGCTTCTACCGCATGGTCGAGGCGCTGGCGCTCGCCCGTGGCATGGACCCTGACTCGCCGCCGCATCTGCAGAAAGTGACCCGCACGCTATGACCCGCTTCCGTTTCGTCAACGGCCATGTCGCGACCCCGGGCGGCGTTTTGCCGGGTGCGGAGATCGTCGTGGACGGCGACCGAATCGCGTCGATCGGCGCGGTGGAGGGTTCCACTGACACGATCGACCTGAACGGCGGCTGGGTCGTCCCCGGCTACATCGACACGCAGGTCAATGGCGGCGGCGGCGTGCTGTTCAACGATCGGCTGGATGTGGACGGCATCGCGACCATGGCGGCGGCGCATGCCGTCTATGGCACCACCGCGATGCTGCCGACCCTGGTCAGCGAAACGCCCGACAAGATTGCCCGCGCGCTCGATGCGATCGACGAGGCGATCGAGGCGAAGGTGCCCGGCATCGTCGGCATCCATGTCGAGGGGCCGGTGCTGAATCCGGCGCGCAAGGGCATCCACGATCCGGTGCGTTTCCGCGATCTGGACGATGACATGGTCGCCGTCCTGACGCGCCCGCGCAAGGGCAAGGTCATGCTGACTATCGCGCCCGAGCGGGTGCCGCTGGACACGATCAAGCGACTGGTCGCGGCGGGCGTGTTGGTCAGTGCCGGTCATAGCGAAGCCAGCTATGAACAGGCGATGGCGGCGTTCGATGTCGGCCTGTCGGGCATCACGCACCTCTATAACGCGATGCCTGCGATGCAGCAGCGGGTGCCGGGTCTGGCGGGCGCGACGCTCGACGATCCGCGTCCCTATTCCGGGCTGATCATCGACGGCTTCCACGTCTCGGCGCCGATGCTGCGTCTGGCGCTGAAGGCGCGGCCTTTCGACAAGCTGATGCTGGTCACCGATGCCATGTCGTCGGTCGGTGCGGTGGAGAAGGACTTCGTGCTGCACGGCCGCCCCATCTCGGTGTCGGGCGGCAAGTGCGTCAATGTCGACGGCACGCTCGCGGGCTCGGACCTCGACATGGGTGCGGCGGTCGCCAATGCGGTCGAGCAGCTGCGTATCACGGTCGATCAGGCGGCGGTGCTGGCCGCGACCAACCCGGCGGCGTTCCTGGGGCTGTCCCATGAGCGCGGGGCGCTGGCACCCGGCCTGCGCGCCGATTGGGTCGTGCTCGACGCCGCGCTTAAGCCGGTCGAAGCGCGGATCGCGGCGGCGGAGCCGGTCGCGGCATGACGGTCGCGCGCCGCGACCTACTGCTGGGCAGTGCCGTGGTGGGGCTGGCGGGCGGCATCGCGCCTGTCCGGGCCTTTGCCGCCAAGGGCAGCCCGGCGGATGGCGCGGGCGCACTCCCCATGCCCGCTCCGACGAACGCGCTTCCCGCCGCCCTGCCGGTGCAGGATGCCGCGCGCGTGCTGATGGATCGCGGCTGGCTGTTCCATGAGGGCGATATCGAACCCGCCCCGCTCGACAGCCACAATGCGACCTATATCTCGGTCAAGGCCGGGAATGCGCGCGGCGCGGCGGCCGTCGATTATGACGACAGCGACTGGCAGGCCGTCGACCTGCCGCATGACTGGGCTTCCTTCCAGCCCTTTGTGAAGACCGCCAATGTCGCGCAAGGCTATAGGCCGCGCGGCATCGGCTGGTATCGGCGCAGCTTCCGGCTGGACCCGGCGCTTCAGGGGCGGCGGATCGAGCTGGAGTTCGGCGGCGTCGCGACCTTTGCGACCATCTGGGTCAATGGCAGCGTCGTGGCCCATAATTTCTCCGGCTATAACGCCATCCGTATCGACCTGACGCCGTTCGCGCGGTTTGGCGACGAGCCCAATATCGTCGCGGTGCGCGTCGATGCCGAGGCTATGGAGGGCTGGTGGTATGAAGGCGCTGGCCTCTACCGCCATGTCTGGCTGGCCGATTACGCGCCCGTGTCGATCGCGACTGACGGCGTGCACTGCGATCCGCGCAAAGCGGCCGATTGCTGGCACATCCCCGTCACCGCCACGTTGACCAGCATCGCGCCTGTCGACAGCGCCGTCACGGTCGAGGCGCGGCTGCTCGACCCGCAGGGCAAGGTCGTTGCGCAAGGACAGGTGACGGCGAGCGTCCCGTCGCTGGAAGAGGCAAGCGCCACCCTCGACCTTCGCGTCACCGATCCCATGCTCTGGTCGATCGAGCGGCCGACGCTCTACACGGTCCAGGTGCGGCTGCTGCGCGAGGGGCAGGTGGCGGACGAGCGGCGCGTGGCCGTGGGTTTCCGGACCATCCGGTTCGACGCGGCCCAGGGCTTTTTCCTGAACGACAAGGCCGTCAAGCTGAAGGGCGTTTGCCTGCATCAGGATCATGCGGGCGTCGGCACGGCCATCCCCGATGCATTGATCGGCTGGCGGCTCGAGCGGTTGAAGGCGATGGGCTGCAACGCGGTGCGGTCCAGCCATAATGCGCCGACGCCGGAATTGCTCGACTGGTGCGACCGGCTGGGTCTGGTCGTCATGGACGAGAACCGGCAGTTCAATCCGGCGCCCGAATATCGCGCGCAGCTGGAATGGCTGGTGCGCCGCGACCGCAACCACCCGAGCGTCATCCTGTGGTCGGTCTTCAACGAAGAGCCGATGCAGGGCACGCCCTCGGGCGTCGAGATGGTCAAGCGCATGGCGCATTGGGTCCGCGCGCTGGACGACAGCCGCCCGGTGACGGCGGCGATGAACGGGGCCTTTTTCGATCCGGTCAATGTCGCACAGGTCGTCGATGTGACCGGGTTCAACTATTATCAGGGTGATTACGACCGCTATCACCGACTGAACCCGACCAAGCCGATGACGAGTTCCGAGGACACCAGCGCCTTCATGACGCGCGGGGCGTTCGAAAGCGATCCGGCGCGGCATATCGCCTCCAGCTATGATGATGAGGCAGCAAGCTGGGGCGCGACCCACCGGGCGGCGTGGAAGGCGATCGCGGATCGGCCGTTCGTTGCGGGCGGCTTCGTATGGACCGGCTTCGACTATCATGGCGAGCCGACGCCTTATGAATGGCCGACCATCGCCAGCTTCTTCGGCATCATGGATCTGTGCGGCTTCCCCAAGACCGCCTTCGACATCCACCGCGCCGCCTGGGTCGACGACCAGCCGGTGGTCGCCATCGCGCCGCATTGGAGCTGGCCGGGGCGCGAGGGCAAGCCAATCAAGGTCATGGTCCTGTCCAATGCCGAGCGCGTCGTCCTGCGCCTGAACGGCAAGACGGTGGGCGAGGCGGCGGTCGACCGTCTGATGGGCAATGAATGGACCGTGCCGTACGCGCCGGGCCGGATCGAGGCGATCGCCTACAGGGGCGGCCAGGAAGTCGCCCGCGCCGCGCATGAGACGGTCGGGGTGCCGGTCGCACTGCGGCTGACCCCGGCCCGCACCGTGATGGCGGGCGATACCGAGGACGCACAGGCGATCACGATCGACGCCGTGGATGCCAAGGGACGGCATGTCCCGACCGCCAACCTGATGACCCGCTTCACCATCGAGGGCGGCGCGAGCATCGGCGTCGGCAATGGCGATCCCAACAGCCATGAGCCCGAAAAGGGCAACCAGCGCTCGCTCTTCAACGGCTTGGCGCAGATGATCGTGCGATCCGATACCGGTCGCGGACGGATCACCATCCGTGCGACCGCCGATGGCCTGAAGCCTGCGACGCTCAAGCTCGACCGGCTGGGCGTGGCTCCGCGCGCGCAGGTGCCGGTGGTGGCGGGCGACATGGACGTGCGCGACTGGCGGCGTTCGCCGCTTATGGTGGACAAGCCGTCGCCCGATCTCGCGCCCGCGACCAGCGACAATAATGGCTGGGCCTTTGTCCGGGCGGGCACCCCGACCCCGGCGGAGGGGGCGGGATGGCGTGTCTATCGCACCGTCGTGACGCCGAAGCGATCCGTCGCGGCACGGGGCGGCGAGATCCGCTTCGCCTCGGTCGGCGGCATGGCGAGCCTGTGGGTCGATGGCCAGATGGTCGCCGATAAGCGCGATCCCAAGCCCGGCCCGATGACCGCGACGCTGCCCTCGGGCGCGAACAAGCGGACCATCGCGCTGATCGTGGCGGGCATGGGCAATATCGAAAGCGGCCTGCTGGGCCGGGTGACGGTCGCCCCGCGCTGATGCCGGGGGACGTGAAGGAATGCAGCTTGGCGAAAGTGACGTGCGATGAGTGACTGGACCGTTTTTGCGCCGCTCGCCGGCTGGGTGACGCCGCTGGGTGATGTGCCGGACCCGGTCTTCGCCGAAAAGATGTTGGGCGACGGGCTCGCTATCGATCCGGTGAACGACGCGCTGTGTGCGCCGTGCGATGCGACCGTGCTGACCGTGCACGAGGCGGGGCACGCCGTCACGCTGCGCAGTACCGATGGCTATGAGCTGATCTGCCATATCGGTGTCGACACCGTGTCGCTGGGCGGCAAGGGCCTGACTCCACAGGTGCAGGCGGGCGCGAAGGTGCTCGCGGGTCAGCCGCTGATCCGCTTCGACCTCGACTATCTGGTCCAGAACGCGCCTGCGGTCGTGACCCCGATCATCGTCGCCGATGCCAGCCGCTATGCCGTCGAGCCGATCGCCAAGGGGTTGGTCGCGGTCGGTGATGCGCTGCTCCGCGTCGTGCCGCTGGCGGCCGAGACGGTCGAGACGGCGGCGACCGGTGAGACGCTGATCGAGGAAACCGTGGTGGCGCTCTCGCACGGCCTGCACGCCCGACCCGCCGCGCGGCTGGTTGAGGCGGTGCGCCGTCATGAGGCGAAGGTCACGCTCTATCATGGCGAGCGGCACGCCTCCGCGCTGAGTGCGGTCGGACTGCTCGGACTGGGCCTGGGCCATGGCACGACCGTGCGGATCGAGGCGACCGGGGCACAGGCCGCCGCCGCCATGGCCGAGGTCATCGCCTTCCTGAACGACGCCACGGTCGAGGACACGCCGATCGACGTGCCCGAACCGATGCGGGGCGAGGGGCCGGGCCTGGGTGGCGTTCCGGCCGCGCCGGGCCTTGCGGTCGGGCCGATCCATCGCCTGAGCCGCGCCGCGATCCCTGTCGAGACGGTGGCGGAAACGGTCGAGGCGGAACGCACGAAGCTGATCGATGCGCTCGCCCGTGTGCGTGAAGGACTGGCCCAGGCCGCGACCGCCGGTGGCGCGCGCGGCGGGGTGATGGCGGCCCACGCCGCGATGCTGGCCGACCCGACGCTGGGCGACGCGGCGCTGGCCGCCGTTGATCGCGGCCTCAGCGCGGGCGTCGCATGGCAGGAGGCCATCGCCGAGCAGGTTGCGGTTCTGATCTCCAGCGGCGACCGCCGCATCGCCGAGCGCGCCGACGATCTCCGTGATCTGGAACGCCATGTGCTCGCCGCGCTGGTGGGCATGCCCATCGAGGGGCCGAGCGTGCCGACCGGCGCCATCCTGGTCGCCGAGGATCTACTGCCCAGCCAGGTCGCCGCGCTCGACGCAGGCGTCGTGGCGGGCATCGCCTTGGTCAAGGGCGGGCCGACCTCGCACGCCGCGATCCTGGCGGCGGGTATGGGCCTGCCCATGGCGGTGGCGTTCGGCGAGCCGCTGGCCGCGCTGGAGGATGGCCGGGTGATCGTGCTCGACGCCGATCGCGGCCTGATCGATCCCGAGCCCGATGCGGATACGCAAGCCGAGGCGCGCGACACCATCGCCCGTCGCAAGGCCGAGACCGAGGCCGCCCGTGCCGCCACCGGCCCGTGCCGGACCCTGGACGGCACGCGGATCGAGATGTTCGCCAATCTCGGCTCGGTCGCCGATGCCGAGGCGGCGGTGGCCGAGGGCGCGGAGGGCTGCGGCCTGCTGCGCACCGAATTCCTGTTCCTGGAACGGGAAACCGCGCCGACCCGCGACGAACAGGCCCGCGATTACCAAGCGATCGCCGATGCGCTGGGCAATCGGCCGATGATCGTCCGGCTGCTCGATGTCGGCGGCGACAAGCCCGCACCGTACATGGACCTGCCCGTCGAGGAAAATCCCGCACTGGGCCTGCGCGGTATCCGCGTGTCGCTGGCCGATCCGCAACTGCTGGAGGATCAGGTCGGCGCGATCCTGTCGGTGCGCCAGCCATGCCGGATCATGGCGCCGATGATCGCCAGCCTCTCCGAGCTGGAGGCGGTGCGCGCCGTTGTCGAGCGGCAGGGGGGCAAGGCGGAGGTCGGCGTCATGATCGAAACGCCCGCCGCCGCGATTTCCGCCGATATCCTGGCCACCAAGGCCGACTTCTTCTCGATCGGTACCAACGACCTGACCCAATATACGCTCGCCATGGATCGCGGCAACGCGGCGGTGGCGGCCGGGGTCGACGGCCTGCATCCGGCGGTGCTGCGGCTGATCGGCGCGACCTGTGACGGGGCGGCCAAGCATGACACCCCGGTCGGCGTCTGCGGCTCGCTCGCCGCCGATCGTCTGGCGGTGCCGATCCTGCTGGGCCTGGGCGTCACCGAATTGTCGGTGCCGCCCGCCCGCGTCGCCGCGATCAAGGCGCTGGTCGGCAAGCTCGACATGGCGAAATGCCGCGCCGCCGCGATCCATGCGCTGGCGCTCCCCTCGGCGGCGGCCGTTCGTGCGCGCATCACCAATATGCTTCAGGAGATCGGCGCATGAGCTCGCCCATGGCCTCACTTCAATCGCTCGGCCGGGCGCTGATGCTGCCCATCGCGGTCCTGCCGGTGGCAGGTCTGCTGCTGCGCCTGGGACAGCCCGACCTGCTCGACATCGCCTTCATGGCGAATGCGGGCAATGCGATCTTCGACAATCTGGGCCTGCTCTTCGCGGTCGGCGTCGCCACCGCTTTCGCGCGTGACGGCAACGGTGCGGCGGCACTGGCCGGGGTCACCTGTTACCTCGTCACCATCAAGGGGGCGGAGACGCTGGTCGTGCCGCCTGCGGATATCGCCAAGGGGCTGGCGACGGATATCGCGGCCACCGTCGAGGCGGCGTGGCGCACCAAGTCGGTGCACAAGTTCGACGTGCCGGTGGGGATCGTCGCGGGTCTGATCGGCGGCAGCTTCTATAACCGGTTCGCTACCATCAAGATGCCGGAATATCTGGCCTTTTTCGGTGGTCGTCGCTTCGTGCCGATCATTTCCGGCATCGCCGGGCTGGCGCTGGCGGGCTTGCTGGGCGTAGCGTTCGGGCCGGTCAATGCGGGCATCGACGGGCTGAGCCAGGGCGTGGTGCAGGCGGGTGGCTTGGGACTGTTCGCCTTTGGTGTGCTCAACCGGCTGCTGATCGTGACCGGCCTCCATCACATCCTGAACACCGTCGCCTATTTCGTGGTCGGCGATTTTCATGGCAAGACCGGCGACCTGAACCGCTTCTTTGCGGGCGATCCGAGCGCGGGCGCGTTCATGAGCGGCTTCTTCCCGGTCATGATGTTCGGCCTGCCCGCCGCCTGCCTCGCCATGTACCAAGAGGCATTGCCGGAGCGGAAGAAGGCGGTCGGCGGCATGTTGCTCAGCCTGGCGCTGATGTCGTTCCTGACCGGCGTGACCGAGCCGATCGAGTTCAGTTTCATGTTCCTCGCGCCGGTCCTCTATGCCTTCCACGCGGTTTTGACCGGCCTGTCGGAAGTCATCATGAACGCGCTGGGTGTGCGGCTGGGCTATACCTTCTCCGCCGGGCTGTTCGACTATGGCCTGAATTTCGGCAAGGCGACCAAGCCGCTGCTGCTGATCCCGGTCGGTCTGGTCTATGCGCTGCTCTATTACGGGGTATTCCGCTGGGCCATTCGCCGCTGGAACCTGCAGACGCCGGGTCGCGAAGCCGATGGCGGGATCGAGGACGGGCAGGCCGAAGCGGCCACCGCCGGGGAAGCTGGCGGGCGTGGCGCGTCCTTCGTCGCCGCGATGGGCGGCAGCACCAATCTGACCGAGATCGCCGCCTGCACCACCCGCCTGCGCCTGATCGTCGCCGATCCGGCCAGGGTGGACGAGCCTGCGCTCAAGCGCCTGGGGGCACGCGGTATCCTGCGTCCGTCGCCTAGCGGCGTGCAGGTCGTGCTGGGCCCGGTCGCCGATACGGTCGCGATGGAGATGCGCGCCGCGATCGAGAGCGGACCGATCCCGGCCACGCGTCAGGCCGTCCCCGCGTCCGATGCTCCGGCCACCGTGGCTTCGGTCACGCCGTCCGGTTCGGGAACTGCGGCCTTGCCCGATGCGGTGGTGAAGGCGTTGGGCGGGTCGGCCAACATCGCGGCCGCCAGCCATCATGCGGGGCGCTGGCGCATCGTGCTGGTCGATCCGACCCGCGCCGAGGAGGTGCCGCTCGATCGGGTACGCGCGACGGTTCGCGTTGCGAACGATACGATCCATGTTCTAACAGATTAAATTGGTGTCATTTTGACGTCAGATGTGTTGCTCGTGGGCAATCAAACGATGTAGGCGAAGTGTCACAGTTCGATGGAACACCCCGAGCGCGATAAGGCCGCGATCACGAGGAGGGACAGCTTGCCCACGGAACCCGCGAACAACGCCGATGACAAGCGGCTGTATCGCGCGCCAGCATTGGAAAAAGGCCTCGATATTCTCGAGTTGCTGGCGGCCGAGGAGCATCCGCTGACGATGAGTGCGATCGTCAACCGTCTGGGGCGCTCGACCGGCGAGTTGTTCCGCATGATCCAGGTGCTCGAGCATCGCGGTTACGTCGCGCAGGGCCCGGATGGCTATGAGATGACGCCGCGCCTCTTCCATCTGGGGTTGAAGCGTCCGCCCGTGCGCAGCCTGATGGAGCAGGCGCTTCCCGAGATGCGCAAGCTGGCGGACGACATAGGCCAGTCCTGTTACCTCGCCATTCCCTCGGGTGCGGCATCGTCGGTGATCGCCCGGATGGAGGCGAGCACCGCGGTTGGTTTTTCGGTCCGCGTCGGTTATCGCCGCCCGCTGTGCGAAACGCCGTCAGGCCTGCTGCTTTATGCCTTTCAGAACGAGGCGACGCGGCGGGAATGGGAAACGCTGTTCGATCCGCCGCTGTCCGATGGAGCGCTCCGAGAGTTGCAGGACGAGGCCGATGCTCTGCGCGCACAGGAGTTCGCCCGCGTGGACAGCACCGAACTGCTCGGCATGGTGGAACTGGCGGTGCCCATCATGCGCGGCGATAGGGCCTGCGCGGTCCTGACCGTGCCCTTCATCCGAATCACCGATGCGCTCGTCACTGAGGATGAGGCGCTGGCCCGGTTGCGCCACACCGCGCAGGTCATCTCCGAACAGATGATCGGCAGCGACGCCCGTATCTGATCCCGGCTTGTCCCCGATCGGCTTCGCGGCGATAGAGCCGACGATCCGATTGAACAATTTCGGCGACCCGGATTTTACCGTGCCTGTCGCCGGATCGTCATGCGAGCGATCGGCGGGGCAGGTACAAAGGGGCGATGGGTGCTGCTGAAATATTATAAGGGTTCGCTTCTTTTCACGGCACTCTGCCTTGGCATTGCCGCCTGGTTGGGATTCCAGAGCACCGGCACCTTGCCCGGTACGCTGGGGGTCCTGTGGATCGTCCTGGTTCTCGGCGTGCTGGAAGTGTCGCTGTCCTTCGACAATGCGGTCGTCAACGCGACCGTGCTGCGCGACATGGACGACAAGTGGCGCCACCGCTTCCTGACCTGGGGCATATTGATTGCGGTGTTCGGGATGCGGATCGTCTTTCCGCTCGCGATCGTCGCCATTGCGGCGCATATGGGGCCGATCGAGGCGCTGAAGCTGGCGATCGGCGAGCCCGTTCGCTACGAGCAGATCATCACCTCGGCCCATATCGGCATCTCGGGTTTCGGCGGCAGCTTCCTGGCGATGGTCGGACTGAACTTCTTCCTCGACGACGAGAAGGAGGAGCATTGGCTTCCCTTGATCGAACGCCCGCTGGCCGCGCTGCGCAAGATTTCGGGGCTGGCGACCGGCATCGTGCTGCTGGCGCTCTATGGCATCGCGCAGCTTATTCCGGCCGGGGAGGGGATGACGTTCATCACCGCCGGTATCTTCGGCCTGCTGACCTATATCGCGGTCCATGCCATCGGCGTCGTGCTGGAGGGTGATGGCGATGCGGCGACAGGCGCGGTCGCACGGTCGGGCTTTGCCGCATTCCTGTATCTGGAGGTGCTGGACGCCAGCTTCTCGTTCGACGGGGTGATCGGAGCGTTCGCGCTGTCCAACAATCTGTTCATCATCGCCTTGGGCCTGGGCATCGGCGCGATGTTCGTGCGTTCGATGACGATCATGCTGGTCGATCACGGCACGCTCGCGCAATATCGCTATCTGGAGCACGGCGCCTTCTACGCCATCGTCGCGCTGGCCGCGATCATGCTGCTGTCCGTGCGGTTCCATATTCCCGAGACCATCACTGGGTTGATCGGTGCGACGCTGATCGGTCTGGCCTTCTGGGCGTCGGTGCGCAGCAATCGCAAGTATCCCGAACAGGCCGTGATCGAAGCCGACCCGGTCCACCCGTCGGGCAAGCCGATCGGCGATTGAACCGTTGCGAGGACGTGATGATGGAACTCTTTGGCCCGGCGGAGGATTGGCTGTCCGATAGCTGGGTGAGGGATCGAAACCATGTCCGTGTCCGCCATAGATGCCCTGCGCCAGGAGCGGCCGCCCTCGGGCAAGTCGCTGCTGACCGGCCTGTTCCTCAAGGAACGGGGGCGCGATACCATGACGGCGGAGGATATCGCGGTGCTGGAGGACAGCATCGACGAGGTTCGCTCGATCTCCGCCCGCACCATCGTCATCCGCCGCGACGAGCGTGTCCGCTATAGTAGCCTGCTGCTCGAAGGCGTCATGTGCCGGTACATGGATGACCGGCAGGGCAATCGCCAGATCGTGGCCTTCCATGTGCCGGGCGATTTCGTCGACCTGCACGGCTTTGCGATGCGGCATCTGGACCATGACGTCGCGACGCTGACCCCGGTCCGTGTCGCGCTGGCCGGGCATGACGGGCTGGAGCGGATCGTCGCAGGCTATCCGCGCCTGACCCGGCTTTTGTGGTTCTCGACCCTGCTTGACGCCGCGATGCACCGGGAATGGGTGTTCCGGCTGGGGCGGCTGGAGGCAGACGGCCGTGTCGCGCATTTGTTCTGCGAGCTTCATGCGCGGCTGACCATGGTCGATCTGGTCCGAGACGGCAGGTTCCGTTTCCCGGTGACCCAGATCGATCTGGCCGAGGCGGTGGGGATTACGCCCGTCCACCTCAATCGTGTGCTGCGATCGTTGCGCGAGCGTGGGCTGATGACCTTTCGTAGCGGCGACGTGCATATTCAGGACCTAGAGGCGCTCGCCACGCTGGCCGATTTCGACCCCGGCTATCTCTATGGCGGTGGTCCGACCCTCGACAGGATGAGCCGGTGACCGGCCCCGGCATTCCGTCGCAGGTCCATGGTGATGCCGGGATCGCGACCGCAGAGGAGGGGATCGTGATGCTAGATGGTCCCAATGGCGTGGCGGTGGCTATGACTCCTGCTGCCGCGCGCCGGACGGGAGAGGGGCTAGTCGCCGCCGCGCGCCAGGCGGAGGCGCAGATCGCCAATTCCTGATGCCTCGCAACGCTTTACCCGTTCGATCCGGGCCCTATGATGACGCGTATTTCATGAACGGGAGTGTTTCTTGCGTCATCTGTCCCTCGCCGTCGCGTTGTCGGCCCTCATGAGCGGTTCGGCCATGGCCGCTCCGCCGCAGGCGGCCCAGGCCCCCGCCACCAACCCGCTGCTCAGCCCCTGGACCGGCCCCTATGGCGGGGTGCCACCATGGGACAAGGTCAAGCCCGAACTGTTCCCCACGGCCTTCGCGGCGGCGCTGGCCGAACGTCGCGCCGAATATGAGCGGATTGCCAACAATCCCGCCAAGCCGACCTTCGCCAACACCTTCGTGCCGATGCAGAATGCCGGGCAGACGCTGAACCGCGTAATGACGCTGTTCGGGGTGATGACGGGCAATATGAACACGCCCGCTTATCAGGCACTGGACCGCGAATGGTCGCCCAAGCTGTCCAAGGCGTCGGACGAGATCACCTTCAACCCCAAGCTGTTCGCGCGGATCGAGGCGATCTACAAGGCGCGCGATACGTCCGGCCTGGACGCGCAGCAAAAGCGGCTGGTCACGCGCACCTATGACAGCTTCGTGCGGCAGGGGGCCAAGCTGACCCCGGCGCAGAAGGAGGAACTGTCCGCCTTCAATCAGAATCTGGCGATCAACTTCAGTGAATTTTCGCAGCGGTTGCTCGCCGATGAAGGCACGGCGATCATCGTCACCGACGAGGCCCGGCTGGCGGGCCTGCCCGACAGTGTGAAGGCGGTGGCCAAGGCGGCGGCGGCCGAGCGCGGGCAGCAGGGCTGGGCGATCGTCAACACTCGCTCGGCGGTCGATCCGGTGCTGACCTTCGCCACCGACCGGGCGCTTCGCGAGCAGGTGTGGCGCGCCTTCACCAAGCGCGGCGACAATGGCGACATCAACGACACCAAGGCGACCATCGCCCGCATCGTCCGCCTGCGCGCCAATCGGGCGCATCTGCTGGGCTTCAAGACCCATGCCGACTGGCGGATGCAGGATACGATGGCCAAGACCCCGGCCGCCGCGATGGACCTGATGATGCGCGTCTGGCCCGCCGCCAAGGCGCGCGTCGCCGAGGAAGTCCGCGACATGCAGGCCATTGCGGATAGGGAAGGGGCGAAGATCACCATCGAGCCCTGGGACTATCGCTTCTATCAGGAGAAGGTCCGCAAGAGCCGCTACGACCTCGATCAGGCCGAGCTGAAGCCCTATTTCGAGCTGAACAACATCATCCAGGGTTCGCTCTATGCCGCGAACCGGCTTTACGGGCTGGAGTTCAAGGAAATCACCGGCACGGTCCCGGTGTTCGAGCCGAACATGCGCGTCTGGCATGTGACCCGCAACGGCAAGGAAGTGGGCCTGTTCTACCGCGACGATTTCGCGCGAACCGGCAAGCGTTCGGGCGCCTGGGCGAACACCTATCGCGGCCAGCGCAACCTGCCGCCGGTGCAGAATGTCCTGTCGTCGAACAACAACAACTTCGCCAAGGGTGCGCCCGGCGAGCCGGTGCTCATCAGCCTGGACGATGCCGAGACGCTGTTCCACGAATTCGGCCACGCGATCCACGCGATGCTGCAGAACGTGACCTATCCGGGGCTGGCGGGCACGCCGCGCGACTTCGTGGAATATCCCAGCCAGGTGAACGAGCATTGGCTGCTGACCCGTGACGTGCTCGACAAATATGCCCGTCACTACAAGACCGGCCAGCCCATGCCGCAGGCGCTGCTCGACAAGATCAAGGCGTCGGAGACCTTCAACCAGGGTTTCGCGACGACCGAGTATCTGTCGTCGGCGATCGTCGACATGAAGCTGCACACCGTGCCCGATGGGATCGTCGACCCGGCGGCGTTCGAGGCGGCGACGCTGAAGGAGATCGGGATGCCGAAGGAACTGGTGATGCGGCACCGCCTGCCGCAGTTTAATCACCTCTTCTCGTCGGACAGCTATTCGGCGGGCTATTACAGCTATCTCTGGTCGGAGACGATGGACGCCGACACCTTCGCGGCGTTCGAGGAAGCGGGGAGCCCGTGGGACAAGGCGACGGCGGATCGCTTCGCTAAGATCTTGCTGTCGACCGGCAACGAAACCGACCGCGCGGAGGCCTATCGCGCGTTCCGAGGCCGCGACCCGGATGTGAACGCGCTGCTGGAGCAACGCGGTTTCCCGACGAAGTAAGAAATTCCTCCCCTGCAAGGGGAGGTGGCAGGGCGACGCCCTGACGGAGGGGTGTCCCGATCGGCGAGGGCAAACCAACCTCGCCACCTGCGATACCCCTCCACCATGCTACGCAAGGTCCCTCTCCCACTGTGGGAGAGGAACAGGTTTACAGTGCCTTCAACCGGATCGCCTGACCACCACCGGGGGCCAGCGAGAGGGTGAGGATATCGCCCTTCTTCACCCGCTTGGTCTCGAACGCGATCGAATGCCGCGCGTCGGTCGCATAGGTCGCACCGGGGCCGTCCTTGTAGACCTGCGCCTCGTAAGTCTTGCCCGGATCGAGGAAGTCGAGCGTCGCGGTCAGCTCCCGCGCATTCTCGTCGGTGATCGATCCGATATACCAATCGCGGCTCTTGCGGTCGCGCCGCGCGAAGGTGACGTAATCGCCGACCTCGCCGTTGAGCACCCGGCTATCCTCCCAATCCACCGGCACATCCGCAATGAAGCGGAAGGCTTGCGGATATTTCGCGTAATTCTCGGGCGTGTCGGCCGCCATCTGCACCGGCGAGTAGAGCACCACATAGAGCGCCAATTGCTTGGCGATGGTCGACTGGATCGGGCTATTGTCACTGCCGGTCAGACTGAGCACGCCCGGCGTGAAGTCCATCGGGCCTTCCAGCATCCGGGTGAAAGCCAGGTTGACCTCATGCTCGGGCGGGTTCTTGCCCGGCCAGGCGTTATATTCCATCCCCCGCGAGCCCTCGCGCGCCAGCCAGTTGGGATAGGTCCGGCGCAGGCCCGTGTCCTTGACCGGCTCATGGGAGTCGATCGACACCTTATATTTGGCGGCGGCCTCCAGTACGCGGAGATGGTGGTTCACCATCCACTGGCCCTCATGCCATTCGCGCGACACTGAACCGTCCGCATTCACCCGCTCGATTTGCCCGGCATCGGCGACATAGCCGGTCTTGACGACATGCTCGCCATGATCGGCAGCGAATTTGAAGGCGGGATCGAACTGGCTCTCATAATGGCTGACCGCGCCGCCGGTCTCGTGATGGCCGATCAGCGAAACGCCCTTGGACTTGGCGTACTTCGCCAGCGCGTCGGCGTCGAAATCCTCGGTCGGGGTCGCGAACTGCATCGCCGAGCCATTGCCCGCCCAGTCGCCGTCCCAGCCGATATTCCACCCCTCGACCAGCACGCCGGGGATGCCGTACTTCGCGGCGAAGTCGATATAGGTCTTTACGTTTGCGGTGGTCGCACCGTGGCGAGGGCCGCGCGCCCAGCTCCATTCGCCCTTGATCATCTTCCACCAGACGCCGACGAACTTGCCCGGCTTCACCCAGGACACGTCACCCAGCTTGTTGGGCTCGTTCAGGTTGAGCATCAGGTGGCTCATATAGAGCCCCCCCGCATCGGGGGCGATCAGGAAGGTGCGCCACGGCGTCGTCCAGGCACCCGTCTTCACCACCTTGGGCGCGCCCGAGCCGGGGGTGAGGACCGCCTTGAAGCTGTTCCCCTCGGTCTTCATCACCGCCATGCTGGCATAGTCGACCAGAGCCGCTTCATGGATGGCGATGTGCGTGCCGTCGTCCAGCTTCATGGTGATCGGCGTTGCCGCCGTGCCGACCGCGTTGATCGGGGTGCGGTCGTAGAGATATTCCTCGCGGTTCCACAGGAAGGCGGGCTTCCACCAGGCGGTCCCGTTTTGCGCGATGTTGAACTCGGTCAGCTCCTCGGCGATGTTTCCATGGGGCATCGCCTGCTGCTCGGGAAATTCGTAGCGGAAGCCGACGCCGTCGTCCTGCACCCGGAACACCACGTCATAGCGGCGGTGGAGTGCGCTCGACTCCATCAGGCGGACGCGCATCTCGCGGTGATTGTCGCGGATCGTGCGCCACTCGCCCCAGGGCTGGGTCCAGCTGGTGTCGGACTTGGCGTGCGACACGGCTTCGATCTTCATGCCGCGCTCGATCTTGGGCGCGTCGGTGAACATCATGCCCAGCCGCGAGGGCGCAACGATCGCCTTACCGTTGCGGGCGATCATATAGACCGCGCGGCCGTCATTGTCGGTCGACACCTGCACGGTGATCTGGCCGTCGGGTGAGGTTTCGATCGCATCGGGCTGCCCGGCGGGCTTGGCAAATTTGAACGTCTCGTTGACCGCCGGATCGGCGGGGCCGTTCTGGGCCGAGGCGGCGCTGGCGATCAGCCCCAGCCCGATGGCGATGGTGGTCTTCATACAGTCATCTCCCGGATCGCCGCCCCGAACGCGCCCAGGCGTTCGTCGGTGGCGCTATTGATTTGGACCAGCACCCGCCCACCGCGTGGAAGGTTAGAGGGCAATGCGATGGGCATGTCGCCCAGATTGAACAGGCAGAGCAGGCGCTGGTCGCCCTCGCGACGCTCGAATGCGAGCAGCTGGTCGTCGGCATGGAGCAGCGTCAGGTCGCCGACCGCCAGCGCGGGCGTTTCGGCACGCAGCCGCACCAGGCGACGGGTGAGGTTCAGCAGCGAGTCCGGGTCGCCGTCCTGCCGATTGACTGCCAGCGCCGCGTGATCCGGGCCGGTCGGCAGCCAAGGCTCGGCATCCGAAAAGCCGCCGTTGATCGCGTTGCTGCTCCACGGCATCGGCGTCCGCACCCCGTCGCGCGACAGGGTCAGTGGCCAATTGGCAATGGCCTCGGGGTCGACCAGTCGCTCGAAGGGGACATCGACCTGGGTCAGTCCCAGTTCCTCGCCCTGATAGACAAAGGCATTGCCGCGAAGCGACAGCAGCAACAGCATCTTCATCCGCGCAAAGGCGTCGCGATGCTCGGGGCTAGCCCAGCGCGATACGGCGCGTGGCGCGTCATGGTTCTCGAACGCCCAGCTTGGCCAGCCGATGCCCGGCTCGGCGGGCCATTTCGCGACCGCCTCGGCGACGATGCGCGGGGTCAGCCGGTCGGCATAAAGGAAGTCGAAGCCGTAAGCCGTATTCAGCCGATGGTCCCCGGCGGTGAACAGCTTCATCTCGCGATCCGCCTCATCGCCGCCGACTTCCGCCACGGTGAAGCGGTCGCCATACTCGTCCAGCGTGGCGCGGATACGCTCTAGGAACGGCACGATATCGGCGTGGCTCTGGTTATAGAGCTTCAACTGGAAGTCGAACGGCCGGGTGCGCGTCTTGCCGTTATCCGGCGCGGGCGGGTTATCGCGCATGGTCGGCTCATGCATCATGAAGTTGATCGCATCGAGGCGGAAGCCGTCCACCCCCCGGTCCAGCCAGAAGCGCGCGGTCGCCAGCAATTCGGCCTGCACGTCCGGGTGGTGGACGTGAAGCTGCGGCTGTTCCTTCAGGAAATTGTGCAGATAATATTGCCCGCGTCGTGCATCCCAGGTCCAGGCGGGGCCGCCGAACACCGACTGCCAGTTGGACGGCGGCGAACCGTCGGGCTTGGCATCGGCCCAGACATACCAGTCGGCACGGGCGTTGGTGCGGCTCGACCGGCTCTCGGTGAACCAGGGGTGTTCGTCCGAGGTATGGCTGTACACCTGATCGATGACGACCTTCAGTCCCAGTTCGTGCGCCCGCGCGACCAGCGCATCGAAGTCCTTCAGCGTGCCGAAGATCGGATCGACATCGCGGTAATCCGCCACGTCATAGCCGAAATCCTTCATCGGCGAGGTGAAGAAGGGCGACAGCCAGATGGCATCCACGCCCAAGCTGGCGACATGGTCCAGCCGCGCCGTGATGCCGGGCAGGTCGCCGATGCCGTCGCCATTGCTGTCGGCAAAACTGCGCGGGTAGATTTGATAGATCACCGCGCCCTTCCACCAGGGGCGCGGGGGATTGGGGTAAGTCTCGGTCATCAACGGCTCTCCGCCGCGCAGACGGCATAACCGAAGGCGGGCAATTCCAACATCAGGCTCCCCGGCGCGGCGGCGGTCGGGGCACAGGTGCCGGCCATGGTCGCGAAACGTTGCGACGCCGTTTCAACCTGTACGGCCTGAGCAAGAGGCTTGGCCGAGGTGTTGAAGGCAATCACATATTCGCGGCCCGTGGCGGGATCGAAGCGCGAGACGGCGAACAGTCCCGGCGCATCGCCACGTGCCCGGATCACCTGTCGCCCTCGCGTGAGCGCAGGATTAGCGGTGCGCAAGCGGGCGAGTGTCGCGATCTCGCGGTAGAGCGGATGGGAGGGCATGAAGCTGTCGGTCGCGGTCGTCTTGGAGGTGCCGACCAGCTTGTTGTCGTTGTAGCTCGCGACCTTGCTGGCAAACATGTCCTCGCGCGCGTCCTGGTCGTTGCCGTCACCCGCAAAACCCTGTTCATCGCCCGAATAGATGGTCGGCACACCTCGCAGCGTCAGCAGCATCGCATGGCCGAGTTCGACCCGCTTCAGGATTTCCTCGTCCGAGGCATTCGGGTTGGCTTCACGCACATCACGGGCAAAGCGGCCATGATCGTGATTGCCGAGAAAGGTCGGCAATATGTCCGCCGTCGCCTCGCCCTTGGCATAGAGCACATCGCCCTCGAACAGGTTGGATAGCACACGCGTCGGCTTATTCTCGGCGACGGTCTGGATCACCGCGTTCATGAACGCGAAGTCGAGGACCGCCGGATAGTCTGCAATCTTGGTCCAGCGTGCGAGGTAGCCGGGGTCCATCCCCGCCGTCACTTCGCCGAAGATATGGAAGTTCGGGATACCCTTGGCTTTCGCGCGGTCCAGCATGGCGGGGACAAAGCTGCGCCAGAACGCCGGGTTCACATGCTTGGCGGTGTCGATGCGATAGCCATCGATGCCGAAGCGGTCGATCCAGCTGCCATAAATGTCGATCATGCCCGCAATGACGCGCGGATTTTCGGTGTAGAGATCGTCCAGTCCCGAGAAGTCGCCCATGGTCGAGCTTTCATCCTCGAAGCTCGTATTGCCGCGATTGTGATAATAGATCGGGTCGTTGAGCCAGGCCGGGGTCTTGGCGTTCTTCTCGCTTGCTGGGACGTAAGGGGTGTAGGCGTAATTCGGGTCGGTCAGCTTCGCGAAGTTCGCCGCCGTCTGCACATCGTCGCCCAGAAAACCCGGATTGATCGCCGTGCCCTTCACGCCGCCGCGCCGCTGATAGGGATAGGTCGCGCGGTCGCGATACGGGCAGGGCAAGCCTTCGGCGCATTCGCGATACTGGATCACGTCCGCCGTATGGTTGACGATGATGTCCATATAGACCTTCATCCTCCGGCCATGCGCCGCAGCAATGAAGGCGCGCAGATCGGCCTCGCTGCCCAGATGCGGATCGACCGTGGTGAAATCGGTGATCCAATAGCCGTGATAGCCCGCGCTCTCCTGCCCCTTGGCGCCCTGCACCGCCTTGTTCTTGAAGATCGGCCCCAGCCAGATCGCAGTCGCGCCCAGCCCCTGGATATAGTCGAGCCGCTTGGTCAGCCCCTTCAGGTCGCCGCCATGGTAGAAGCCCTTATGCGTCGGGTCGAAGCCGGTGGTCAGCGGCCCGCCCTTCAGGCCGCCGCGATCATTGGCGGTGTCGCCATTATCGAACCGGTCGGGCAGGACGAAATAGATCACTTCGTCCTGCGGCAGGCGCTGGCGGTAATCCTGTGCGGCGAGCGGCGTAGCGGTCGCGAGGAGCGCGAGCAGCAGCTTTTTCATGCGAAAACCTTTGGGGCAGGAGCGGCGCAATGCGCGGCGAGGAAGGCGTCGTGCGTCGGCAACCGGGCGGCCACCTGCGCGGCATGACGCCGGGTGAGGTTGAGGAAATCGTCGAGCTCATGCGCCGTCAGCGTATCGGCCAGCGCATGATGGCCGGTGGGAATGATGCCCTGTCCGATCATCACCTGGACCCAGGCGGGTTCGGCGAACAGCTCCTCGCCCTCACGACGGAATCGGCCGTTCGCACGGAACAGCGCGATCCGGGCAGCGAGGCTATCGGGCAAGGGCACCGCCCGCCGCTCGGTCCAGAAGGGCTCGGTCCGCGCATTGGCGTGGTAATGCAGGATCAGGAAGTCGCGGATCGCCAGCCACTCGGCGGCGGTCTCGGCGTTATAGGCGTCGATCTCGACCGGCTGGAGCGTCGAGCCCGGCCAATATTCGAGCAGTCGCGCGATGCCCGACTGGATCAGGTGGATGCTGGTCGACTCCAGTGGCTCCAGAAATCCCGCCGCCAGCCCGAGCGCAACGCAATTGCCGACCCAGGCGCGGCAGCGGCGTCCGGTGGTGAAGCGCAAACGGCGCGGCTCGCCCATGGCCTCGCCGTTCAGCGCGGTCAGCAGGCGATCAGTGGCCTCGTCGTCCGAAAGATGGAGGCTGTCATAGACCAGGCCATTGCCGGTGCGATGCTGAAGCGGAATGCGCCAGCGCCAGCCCGCACCATGCGCGATCGCGCGGGTATAGGGGGGCAGGGGGGCGGCACGCTCGCCCGCCACCGCCAGCGCGCGGTCACAGGGCAGCAACTCCGACCAGTCGTCGAACGGCTCGGCCAGCGTCTCGCCGATCAGCAGAGCGCGGAAACCCGTGCAGTCGATGAACAGGTCACCCGCATGGGCGTCTCCGCCGTCGAGCACGACATGGT
This sequence comes from Sphingomonas sanguinis, assembly GCF_001476905.1. GTDB lineage: Bacteria > Pseudomonadota > Alphaproteobacteria > Sphingomonadales > Sphingomonadaceae > Sphingomonas > Sphingomonas sanguinis_B. Next base: position 74,517 of record NZ_LDTE01000010.1, read on the forward strand.
CGATCCGCCCGCCCCTATCGCGCGCGACCGAGGCGATGCGCCCTTCGACCCGCACCACGCCCGCCGTTTCGGCATGGCGGCGGAGCAACGCGGCATAGAGGCTGGCGTCGAAATGATAGGCCCAGGCCAGACCGCTCGGCAGGTCGGGGCGGCCGGGATCGGGGGCGAAGCGGCCCGCCATCGCGGCTTGTGCGCTTGGGCTATGGCCCCAGAGCGAGGCCGGGTTCGCCGCCCCGCCGCCGCGCAGCCAGTAATGGTGAAACGGCACCAGCCCCAGCGCGCGACCGATGCTGCCAAAGGCGTGGAGATAGCCGCTGCCTTCACTCGACCATCCCTCGAACCGGATACCCAGCTTGAAGCTGCCGTTCGTCGCGCGGAGAAACTCGGCCTCGTCCAGGCCCAGAATCTGGTTGAACAGGCGGATGCCGGGGATGGTCGCCTCGCCTACGCCAACCGTACCAATGGCGTCGGATTCGATCAGGGTGATGCGGTGGTCGGCGGGCAGGAACCGCGCCAGCGCCGCCGCCGCCATCCATCCGGCGGTGCCGCTGCCGACGATCACGACCCGTCGGGCGATACGGTCTGCGGAAGGGGCGGCGTCCATGCGGCGTCTCACAACTTCCCCGCGCCGGTGGTGGGCTCACCGGCGCGGGGGTAGGGGATCATCAGAAGCGATAGGTAAACCCGGCCAGGAACCGGCGGCCATAGCTTTGATAATCGATCACCTCGTCGCGGCGACCGCCATTGACGGTGACGAAGGGGGTGTCGGTCAGGTTCTGGCCCTGCACGAACAGCGACAGGCCCTTCAGCGACCCGTCCTGGAAGTCATAGCCGATCTGGCCGTCGACGATCGTCTCGTCGATGGCGCGGCGGCGGACGCGGTTGGCGCCGAAGCCCGACAGCTCACCCACGAAGGTCGAACGATACCGGACCGAGCCGCGGATGTTGAAGCCCCACTTCTCGAAATAGGCGGTGCCGTTGGCCACCCAGCGCGAATAGCCGGGGATGTCCTCGGCATTGCCGCCGGGCGTCGGGGTGATCTCGGTCTTGGTGTACGAACCACCACCCGTCAGGCCGAAGCCGTCGAGGAAGCCGACCAGTTGCCCGAGCGGCAGGGTGCCCGCCAGCTCGGCACCATAGATCTTGCCGCCGGTGCCGTTGATCGGCCGGGTGATGCGTCCGAAGGTCGGGATGCCCGCGGGCAGCGCGGCGGGAAGCGGCAGGCCGGTATAGTCGTAAGGCTGCTCAAGATTGTAAACGAAGCTCTTAAGATCCTTGTAGAAGCCCTGCGCCGCCAGATAGCCCTTGGTCCCGAAATATTTCTCGATCGTCGCGTCGAACGAATTGGCGCGGATCGGGCGGAGATACGGGTTGCCGCCATTGCCCGAGATCAGGCCCTGCTGGGCATCGAAGCCATAGGACAGGGCGACACGCATGTCGTCGAAGCGCGGGCGCATCATCTGGCGCGCGGCGGCCAGGCGGAACACCCAGTCGCTGGGCAGGCGCAGCGACAGGTTGGCGCTGGGCAGGATATCCCAGTAATCGTCGCCCTGGGTGATGTTGGTATAGCCGGTGCCGTTATAGACCAAGCCACGCGACTTCTGTTCGGTGCCGACCGCCTGCACGCCGATATTGCCGGTCAGCTCGGCCGCGCCCAGCTGCGCCTTCAGGTCCGCCTGGACATAGGCGGTCATCAGATGCTCGGTGGTGCGATACGCCTTGGCGGGGATGTCCGGGCTGGTGTTCGGCGTCAGCACGAGGACCCCGCCCGCCAGCAGCGCGCGCGGATCATAGCTGAGCATCGGCCCCAGACCCAGATAGGTCAGGTCGGTCGGCGTCTGGCGATATTGCTGCGGCACCGGCGCGATGGTGGCCGTGCCGGGCAGCGTCACGAAGGACTCGTTGGGTGCCAGCGATTTGGCATGATCGGTATAGTTCAGGCCGAAGCGTAGCGCGCTGACGATCGGGGTCTCGACTTCGCGTTCGATCTCGATGCGATACTGCTTGATCTCATCGGTGACCTTGCGGTCGTTATAATAGCCGGTCTGGCGCGTGGAGCCGCCCCAGCCCAGCGGATCGGTCAGCTGGATCAGGTTGGGGTCGGAATAGTTCAGCGTCGGCTTGAACACGGTGCCGGTCCGGCCGGTGGTGAAGCCCAGCGTGTCGGTCGCGCCGACACCCTGGCCGTAACCGGTGCCGCTATAGGTCTCCAGCGTCACTTCATCGCGGTCGGTGCGCGAATAGCTGAGGTCGATGAACGCGCTCCAGCCGTCATCGCCCTTGTACTTGCCATTATAGCCGAACGAATAGAGCTTGGCCTTGCGCTGGAACGAGTCGTTGCGGACGACGCCTTCGACCTTGTTGAAGGTGCCCGAGGTGACCAGTCCGTTATTGACGACGGCATTGGTCAGCGACGTGCCCGACCCCCATTGCAGCGGCAGTTCGATACCGCGCTTGATCTGGTCGTCGTTGAAGTCGGAATAGAAGCCGTCCAGCGTGCTGGTGAAGGTGTCGCTCATCCGCCACTGCACTGTGCCCGAAAGGCCCAGCCGCTTCAGCGTGGTCGAGGTGACATAGGACTTGGAGCCGCCGATGACGTCCACCGGCTGGCCGCCGACGGTGGTCTGGGCATAGCCCCAGGCATTGCCTTCCTGAATCTGGTATGGTTCGTTCAGATAGCTGGCCGATAGTGCGACGCCGATCGTGTCATCGGCGAACTGGTCGACATAGGTCGCGGTGGCGCGATAGCCGAAGTCCTTTGACCCCGCATTCAGCTTGCCGATATCGGCATAGGTGCCGCGCGCGCCGACCGAGATCACGCGCTTGCCGTAATCGAGCGGGCGGATCGTCTTCAGGTCGACCGTGCCCGACAGGCCCTGGCCGATCAGCCCGGCATTGGCGGTCTTGTAGATCAGGACCTGGTTCACGACCTCGGCCGGATACTGGTCATACTCGACCGCGCGATTGTCGCCGGTCGAGGTCTGCTCGCGCCCGTTCAGCAGCGTGGTCGAGAAGTCCGGAGCAAAGCCGCGGATCGAGATGGCGTTGGAGCGGCCGTTCACCCGCTGCGACGTGACGCCGGGCAGGCGGGCGATGGACTCGGCGATCGAGGCGTCGGGCAGCTTGCCGATATCCTCGGCCGAGACGGACTCGACGACCAGATCGCGGTTCTTCTTCTCGGCGACGGCGTTTTCCAGCGCGGCGCGGAAGCCGGTGACGACGATTTCACCGGGTTCTGCATCGGTCTGTGCCTGCTGCGCGGCGGCGTCGGTGCTGTTGGTGGTGGGCGCGGGCACGATCGTCGTGGTCTGCGCGAAGACCGGCGCGGCGACGACCATGGCCAGCGTGCTGACCCCGAGCTTCAGGAACGAGCGCGCGGCATCGGCCGGCGCCACAGGGCGAACCGTCATGAAATCCCCTCCAAGAAATCCCGTTTTCTTGATCGACCAACGGGTATGGTTGTTGACGCCTCTGTGAAATCGTTCGCGTCGAAAAGGAATAATGCCGCATACGTATTCAATGCGGCCGTTTCGGCCTGTTGCATTATTACGACAGGGCTCGCGCTTAACCCGGATCACGAAAGTCGGTATGCGGGGAGGAGAGGAGGAAGCGCACGTCTTGGCCGGTCCGCGTAAGCCCACATCGTTCGACATCGCGCAAATGGCGGGCGTGTCCCAGCCGACGGTCAGCCGTGCGCTGCGCGGCAGCCCCTCGGTCAGCGCCGCCACCCGCGCGCGGATCGAGGCGATCGCCAAGACGCTGAACTATACGGTCGACCGGGCCGCCTCGAACCTGCGCAGCGGGCAGACGCGGACGCTGGCGCTGCTGCTGTTCCGCGATCCCTCGCCAGGCCGCACGCTAATCAATCCCTTTTTTCTCGGTATGTTAGGCTCCATCATGGAGAGCTGCGCCGAAGTCGGGTACGACCTTCTGGTCTCGTTCCAGAACCCAACCAGCAACTGGCAGGCGGATTATGAGGACAGTCACCGCGCCGATGGGCTGATCCTGCTCGGCTATGGCGATTATGCCGCCTATCGCGAACAGCTGGAGACGCTGGTCGCGCGCGGCACCCATTTCGTCCGCTGGGGTTCGGTGGCACCCGGGCAGCCGGGTTTGACCATCGGCTGCGACAATCATGCGGGCGCGCTGGCCGCCACCCGCCATCTGGTGGCGCAGGGGCGCAAGCGGATCGCGTTCCTGGGCGATGCGACCGACCATTATCCCGAATTCCATGACCGCTATCGCGGCTATTGCGATGCGCTGGCGGAAGCGGGGCTGGTTTGCGACCCGGCGCTACAGGTCGGCGCGATATCCAGTGAGGAAGAGGGCGAGCGCGCCGCGCGCGAATTGCTGGCACGGGGCAAGGCGTTCGACGGCATCATGGCGGCGAGCGACCTGATCGCCCTGGCCGCAATGCGCGTGCTGGCCGGGGCGGGTTTGCGCGTGCCCGCCGACATCTCGCTGGTCGGCTTCGACGATATTCCTGCGGCCAGCTTTGCGCATCCGCCGCTGACGACCGTGGTGCAGGATGCCGCCGCCGCCGGGCGGCTGCTGGTCCGCGCGCTGCTGGCCGAAATTGCCGGCAAGCCGCCGACGCCGACGCTGCTGCCCGCCACCCTGGTCGTGCGCGGGTCGAGCATAAGACCATAAATTATAATGATAACAGAATTTTGGGAGGGGTTATGGAGAAGCCGCGTCAGGGCTTTTGGGGGTTGTGGAACACCTCGTTCGGCTTTTTCGGCATCCAGATCGGCTTTGCCCTGCAAAACGCCAATGTCAGCCGCATCTTCCAGTCGCTGGGCACCGCCGAAAAGGACCTCGCCTTTCTGTGGATCGCAGCACCGCTGACCGGGCTGCTGGTCCAGCCGGTGATCGGGCACTACAGCGACCGGACCTGGGGCCGGTTCGGGCGGCGGCGGCCTTACTTCCTAGCCGGAGCCGTGCTGGCGACGCTGGCGCTGGTTGGGATGCCCAATGCGGGCGGGCTGATCGGGGCGGCCCTGCTGCTCTGGCTGCTCGACGCGTCGCTCAACATATCCATGGAGCCGTTCCGCGCCTTTGTCGGCGACATGCTGCCCAGCCGCCAGCGGACGGCGGGTTATGCCTTCCAGACGGGCTTTATCGGCGCAGGCGCGGTCCTGGGGTCGCTGGCGCCGATGGTGCTGACCGATGTCTTCCATGTCGCCAATGTCGCCGGGCCGGGAGAGGTGCCGCCATCGGTACGCTACGGCTTCTATATCGGGGCCGCCGCGCTATTCACGGCGGTGCTCTGGACGGTCCTGACGACCCGCGAATATTCGCCCGAGCAACTCGCCCGCTTTGCCGAAAGCGATGAGCGACAGGCCGGGCACAGCGATGCCGTACCGGCCAGCGGCATCCGTACGGCGCCCTTGTGGATCGTTGCGGGCCTCCTGATCGTCGCGGCGGTCAAATGGTTCGCCCTCGACAAGCCGGTCTATCTGCTCGGCGGCGGGGTGAGCGCCTTTGGGCTGGCCCAGATCGTCAGCGCCATGCTGGTGCGGGCGGGTAAGGGACAGAATGCGCTCAGCCAGATCCTGGCCGACCTTTCGGCCATGCCGTCCACGATGAAGCGGCTGGCGCTGGTCCAGTTCTTCACCTGGTCGGCCCTGTTCATCATGTGGATCTACACCACGCCGATCGTCGCCGAGCGGGTCTTCCACACCACCGACGCCAACAGCGCGGCGTTCAACGCCGGAGCGAACTGGGTCGGCGTCCTGTTCGCGGTCTATAGCGGGGTCGCGACGCTCTGGGCGTTCGCGCTGCCGCCGTTGGCGCGCGCGATCGGGCGGCGGAATACCCATGTTCTGGGCTTGCTGTGCGGGGCGGCGGGCTTTGCGTCGTTCCTGGTTATCCGCGACGCGTGGGTGCTGATGGGCGCGATGGTGCTGGTCGGCATCGCCTGGGCCTCGATCCTGACCATGCCCTACGCGATACTGTCGGCGGCGCTACCGGCAGAAAAGCTGGGCATCTACATGGGCTTGTTCAACATCTTCATCGTGCTGCCGCAGCTGATCGTGTCGTCGATCATGGGGGCGGTGGTGGTTCACTTCTTTCCGCACGACATCGTTTGGACGATGGCCATCGCGGCGGGCGTGATGGGCTTGGCGGCGCTGGCGATGCTGCGGGTCGCTCGGGATGCCTAGGAACGCGGCAGCGTGATCGTCGCCGCCAGCCCGCCTTCGGGCCGGTTGGCCAGCACGATATCGCCCCCCGCCTCGCGCACGATCGAACGGGCGAGCGCCAGGCCCAGACCGATCCCGCCCGTCTCGCGATTGCGTGAGGTTTCCAGGCGGGTGAAGGGATCGAACACCGTCTCCAGCTGATCGGGGGCGATGCCGGGACCGTCATCGGCCACCACGATCGCCACCCGGTCGGCGCGCGCATCGATGCGGACATCGGCCGACTGGCCATATTTGACCGCATTCTCGATCAGGTTGCGCACCGCGCGCCGCATCAGCGTAGGGCGTAGCTTCAGCCGCAGCCGCCCGCCTTCCTCGAAGGTCACGTCCTGGCCCAGATCATGGAAGTCGGCGACGACCGCATCGACCAGCGCGCTCAGGTCGACATCGGTCTCCATCTCGCTGGGCCGTCCCATCCGCGCGAGCGAGAGGATGTCCTCCAGCGTCTTGTTCATCTCGGCGATGGTATCGGCCATGCGCAGCCGATCCTGCTCGTCCTCGACCGACTCGATACGGACACGCAGGGCGGCAAGCGGGGTGCGCAGGTCGTGGCCGATCGCGCCCAGCATCCGGTCCTTCTCGTCCAGCATCGCTCCGATCCTGAGGCGCAGCGCATTGAAAGCGGCGATCAGGCCGGACACGTCGAGCGGCCCCTGTTCGGGGATCGGCTCGCCCCGTTCGCGCGGGTCGAAGCGCTCGGCCGCCCGGGTCAGGTCACGCAACGGGCGGGAGATACGGCGCCCGATCCACAGCACCGGCAATAGGATGATGCCGTAGAGGATCAGCGTCTGGGTAATCAGTCGCCAGACGATGAACAGTCCGTCATGCGGCCAGCCCGACCGGGTCACGAACCAACCCATTTTGGGCGTCTCGATCGCGATCAGCAATTCGTCGACCGGATGGCGGTTGCGGTCGAACCGGCGGCGCGGCCAGTCGAATTCGGCGGTGTTGAAGGGGCGGATGCCCGTCACGACTTGCAGGACGGGATGGCCCAGCTCCTTCATCCCCTCGCGCACCACGGTTTCGACTGCGGCCACGCGGGGGAGACCGGGCTTGACCGGGTTGGACGGGACGCGCCGCACCCGCCCGCGATCCGCCCCGGGGCCGCGCCCCATGGCGCTTCGCTCGACCGCGTCGTTCAGCCGGGCGACGGCGGGGCCCGTCACCTGTTCGAGGATCAACGAGCGCCGCTCACTGAGCAGCAGCGTGAAGCTGATCGCCTGCGCGAGGAACAGGGCGATGGCGATCAGCAGCGCCATTTGGGCCGCGAGCCGACGCGGCCACAGACGCAGCGTCACAGGCGGGTGACCTCGGCGGCGAGCGTGTAGCCGCCGCCCCAGACCGTCTTGATGATCTCGGGCGATTTCGGGTCCGCCTCGATCTTGCGGCGCAACCGGCTGACCTGGTTGTCGATCGCGCGGTCGAAGGCGGCGGCCTCGCGCCCTTGCGTCAGGTCGAGCAGCTGGTCACGCGTCAGCACCTGGCGCGGTCGGCTGACCAGCGCGAGGAGCAGGTTATATTCGCCGGTCGACAGCATGACCGACACGCCTTCACGGTCGACCAGCGAGCGCTCGCCCGATTTCAGCACCCAGCCCGCAAAGGCGTAGGACCCGCTGTCCGGCGCATGGTGGCGGGCACCCCCGGCTTGGGTCCGGCGCAGCACCACCTTGGCCCGCGTCGCCAGTTCGCGTGGCGAGAAGGGTTTCACGACATAATCGTCCGCGCCCATCTCCAGCCCGACGATGCGGTCGGTCTCCTCGGCGCGGGCGGTCAGCAGGATGACCGGCACCTCGCTGGTCGCCGCGATATGGCGGCACAGGCTCAGCCCGTCCTCGCCCGGCATCATGATGTCGAGGATGACGAGGTCGATCGCATAGGCGGCCAGGCGCGTACGGGCCGAGGCGGCATCGCCCGCCTGGGTCACGCGAAAGCCCTGCTTGGTCAGATAGACGGCCAGCGGCTCACGGATCGAACGCTCGTCGTCGACGAGCAGCAAATGCGGCGTATCGGACATAGGGCAGGGGTCTAGCATGGCGGATGGGCCTAGCAAGCGGGACGACCGGTGGGAGAATCGGTCGCCCCGCTTGTCGGCTCAGTCGTCCTGTCCGGCAGGCTGAGCGGCGGGCGGCACGTCGCCCTGGGGGCGGCGACCGAAACGGGGCGCGGCGGCGCGCTCGGCCGCGTCGATCTTGCCGTCGTGATTGGTGTCGAGACGGTCGAACATCGCCAGCGCGCGGGCGCGGAAAGCCTCGGCGGTCACCGGCCGGGGCGCGGGGCGATCGGGACGACCGGCGCGCTCGCCGCCTCCGCCGCCGCCCCGACGCGCTTGCCATTCGGCACGCCGCTGTTCGCGGTACGCCTGCATCTCCTGCGCAGAAATGGTGCCGTCATGATCGGTGTCCATCGCGGCAAAGCGCTGGTCGGCGGCGGCCATCACCGCGGCGCGGGTGATGTTGCCTTCGGCATCGGGGCGGACGCCCATCATGCCACCACCCCCGTGCGGGGGCGAGGGTGCGTCGGTCTGCGCCTGGGCGGCGGTGGCGGCCAGCATGGTGAGCAGGGAAAGGCCGATCAGGGTCTTTCGCATGGGTTGGGCATCCTCTGGGCGGCAAGGGTGAAGTCCCTTCCGAATGGTCACCCTTTTGCCCCGCGCCTGTCGCCCGATCATGTCGCGCATCCCCCGCATTTGTCGCAAATTGTGCGACTCAGCCGAGCAGCCGGTCGTCGAACATGCCGTAGAGGATCGTCGAGGCATATAGCGCGATCGCCTGGGGACGCTCCATGGTGCTCGCCCATTTGCGCATGTCGAAGGCGGCATTCTGGATCGCCATCAGCGCCTGGGCCGCGATCAGCGCATCGACCGCGCGCATCGATCCTTCGCCCACGCCGTCCATGATCGTGCCCGCATAGCGCCGGGCGATGCGGTTGGACCGCTCGACCATCTGGGAACGGACCTCCCCCGATAGGCTGGATAGCGCGCTGGTGCGCAGAAGCGGCCCACGCTCGGCGAACTGAATGTCGAGCAGCGTGGCGATAGCGCTCGACAGGCGGTGCCAATGGCTGCCCCCCGCCGCATCGGCCAGCTGCTGCGCGGCGGTGATCGTATCGAAGCTGCGGCGGTAACAGGCGGCGACCAGATCGTCCTTGGCATCGAGATGGTGGTAGAAGCTGCCCTTGGTGACGTTCAGCTCGGACGCGATGCGCGTGACGCTGGCCCCGCGATAGCCCAGCTGGTTGATCAGCCGTGTCGCGGCGAGCAGAAACGCCTCGCGCCCCGGCTCGGTGCCGGAACCCTGGCGCGCTTCCAGATCGAGCATGGTGGGCGACCAGGTGGAGCCCGGCGCAGCGATGCCGCTGGTCAGGACATCGAGCAGCCGTTCCTCCACCCGCGCATATTGGTCGGGCTCGTAGCGGACCAGCCAGATCGGCAGCCAGAAGGTGTTCTCCAGCAGCACATGCGCGCGTGCCCCATACAGGTCGGTATGCGCGCGGCTGGCAGCGGGGCCCCAAAGGCTGCGCGTGGCGCGGAACACCTTTTGCCAGCCAGCCATCAACCGGCCGCGGATCGGCTCCTCCATGGCCCGCAGGTCGGACAGCACGGCAAAGGGCGTTTCCTCGCCCCGTTCGATCCGGGCGAGGCGCGCCATGTTGATCGCCAGATAGCGGGCGACGCGCGCCTGAGGCGTAGCCTCCGCCGCCGCTTCGGTCAGCATCTCCAGCAGGCGATCCAGCGTATGCTCGAACGCCGCCGCCGCCAGTTCTTCCTTGCGGCGGAAATAATAGGTGACGCTGGTGGTATTCAGCCCGACGCGCCTTGCGACATCGGCAAAGGTCATGCCCTTGGCCGATTGCTCGTTGATCGCCTGCGCCGCCGCCGCCAATATGGCGTCGCGTTTCTGACGAAAACGCTCGGTATTCTGTCCTTCACCGACGGGCATCGCCGTCATCTGTCGTCATCCCCTCGCTCGTCCGCGAGGCATCCTGCGCCGCACGGATGGCTGTATTAAAAGAAAAAGTATCGCCGGTCACCGGGCTTTCGCAGGTTGAGGCACGGAAAAGCCGAGCGGACCTGCGCGCCATCAAAAAGAGGGTATGGCCGAAGCGGGGTCAGTTGGTCCGCGTGATCGGCCTGTCCCGGGCTTTCCAAGCCGCTTAGGCGTCAACGGAACTGGAGGAGCGCAGGCGGATCAGCCCCTCTTGCGCGACGCTGGCCACCAGCCGCCCGTCCGCTGAGAAGATGCGCCCCCGGTTGAACCCGCGCGCATGGCCCGCCCAGGGGCTGTCGGTCGTGTAGAGCAGCCATTCGTTGGCGCGAAACGGCTCGTGCAGCCACAGCGCATGGTCGAGGCTGGCGGTCTGCATGTCGTCGATCAGCCAGTTCACCCCATGCGGCAGGGTCGAGGTGCCGAGCAGTGCGAAGTCGCTGGCATAGGCCAGGACGGCCCGGTGCAGCGCGGGGTCGTCGCCGATCGGTGCGACCAGGCGAAACCAGATCGCTTGGGTGGGGTCGCGCGGCTCGGGTGTGAGCATCTGGCGCGGGTCGACGGGGCGCAGCTCGATCGGGCGTGGACGCTGGAGAAAAGCGCGGAGTGGAGCCGGAACCTGGTCGCCCAGCCGCGCCAGCAATTCACGCTCCGGCGTCAGCGTGTCGGGCGCGGGCACGTCGGGCATCGCATCCTGATGATGCAGCCCCTCTTCGGGCGTCTGGAACGAGCAGGCCAGGTTCAGGATCGGCTTGCCCTTCTGCATCGCGATCACGCGGCGGGTGGCGAAGCTGCGTCCCTCGAAATCGCGCTCGACGCGGTAGAGTATGGGATAGCGCTCGTCGCCGGGCCGCATGAAATAGGCGTGGAGCGAGTGGGCGGTGCGCGGGGCCTCGGTCGATCGCTGCGCCGCCTGCAGCGCCTGGGCGATCACCTGTCCGCCGAACACGCGACCCTCGCCGCCGGGCTTTCTGGCGCCGCGATACAGGTCGGTGTCGATCTCCTCGACATCGAGCAGGGCGACAAGGCCCTGTGCCAGTGCTTCGGGGGAGGGGAGCGTTCGGTCGGTCATCCCCAGGGTGATGGTTGCCGCTCACGTAAACGTCAATGGGGTGTGGCGGGTGGAAAGATACTTTCGCGGCCCGGAACGCGTCGCTACACCAAGGGCGTCGATCAAGGGTGGTTGGAGTAGGCGATGGACGCGTTGAACGAAGATGGTGCCTCGGAACGGGCCGAACTGCATTTTCTGGCGGCATTGACCGACGAATTGATGCGTCACCTGATGGATGCGGGCGTCCTGTCCCGGACCCAGCTTCAGTCGATCGAAAATGCCGTGGCGGAGCGTACCGGGGGTATCCCGCGCGCCTGGTAAGAGCCGGCCTGGAACCGGGTCGGGACAATCATGACATAAACGTCATCTTCCTGCGACGTTAGCGGCTTTTCTGGACGGGGAAAGCCGCTAACGTGTCCGCCATGAGTGACGCGCAAGACGACCCGGTCGAAAAAATTCGGACAGATGGTGATTCGGTCCTGGGGCTGCCGGTCGGCATGGGGTCTCGGGATGCGGTACGGATCGCGATGCGGCGCGATCGGCTGCTGGCCGGGTTGACGCTGACGGCCGGGGCAGGCTTCGTCCTGGCGCTGCCTTTCGCGCTGAAGGAGGGGGCGGAGTTCTTCCTGCCGCTGACCACCGCGCTGGTCATCGCCATCGCGCTGGTCCCGATCCTGGAGTGGCTGGAGCGGCGGCGCGTGCCTTCGGCGGTGGCGGCGCTGATGTGTGTGCTGCTGTTCCTGATCGTCGCCAATGTCGCGCTGGCCGCGATCATCGTGCCTGCGACCGATTTCTTCCGCCTGCTGCCCAGCCGGATCGGGCGCATCCAGGACAATCTGGCTCCGCTGCTCGACCTGTATTCCAGCCTCGAACGCTATGTGAACAAGGCGCTGCGCCAGGTCGCCACGACTCCGATCCGCCAGCCGCAGACCGCCGCCGTCTCACCGCCCAGTTCGATCTTGGAACTGGCGGCGACCTCCGCGCCCGGCCTGATCGTGCAGTTCCTGTTCGGTGTTCTCGTCGTCTTCTTCGTCCTGTCGGGCTGGACCCGGATGCGGCGCGAGACGATTCGCGGGCGGACCAGCTTCGACGGCGCGATGGCGACTGCGCGGGTGATCCAGGAGGTGGTGGACGACGTGTCCGCCTATCTGGGCACCATCACCATCATCAATCTGGCGCTGGGCGGCGCGGTGGCGGGGGCCTTGTCGCTGTTCGGCATGCCCTATCCGCTCATGTGGGGCGGTATCGTCGCGCTGCTGAACTATATTCCCTATTTCGGGCCGGTGATCGGCGCTCTGCTGCTCGCGGTCGGGGGCTTGATGACCTTCAGCGACATCTGGGTCGCGCTGGCGCCCCCCGCGATCATGTACGGCATGCACCTGATCGAGGCGAACCTGATCACCCCGTTGATCGTCGGGCATCGCCTGACCATCAGCCCGGTGCTGATCCTGGTTTCGCTGAGCTTCTGGGGATGGGTCTGGGGCACCACGGGCGCGCTGCTGGCCGTGCCACTGCTGATCATCCTCCAGACCGTGCTGAAGGCTGCCGGGAAGCCCGACATCGCAGGCTTCCTGTTCGAGCATGGCACGCTCACCCATCTCGACCGTGAAAGTGATCCGGCGGACGTTCCGCAAGAAAGTTGAAATGATCCGTTGACAGGTCCGGGAGGCTCGCCTAGTTGGCGCGCCTCGACGCTTTCAGCGGGTGTAGCTCAGTTGGTTAGAGCGCCGGCCTGTCACGCCGGAGGTCGCGGGTTCGAGCCCCGTCACTCGCGCCATCCTCTTCAAGAGAATGGCTGAAAATGTCGAAATCCCCATTGGGGCCGGTGCTGACTTGGGTCGGCATCACATGGCTTTCAAGCGGGTGTAGCTCAGTTGGTTAGAGCGCCGGCCTGTCACGCCGGAGGTCGCGGGTTCGAGCCCCGTCACTCGCGCCATCCTTCGGGATGGCGTTTTTCTTTGCCACCGCGCGAGGATGGCCCTCGCGTCCTCCCCATGCTGCGATCCTTAGCGTCGATCGCCCTCCATCCAGCGTAGCAGCGGCTTCATCGGCGTGATCCACACGATCCCCGCAACGATGTAGAACACCAGCTGCAGCACCCAATGCCACTGGCCGACCGTGCCGGAGAGGCTGACCACCAGCATCGCCCAGACGATGATGATCGCGACGATCAGCAGCATTCCGGCGGGTTTGCGCCAACTGGGGGTCATGGGGCGATCCATTCCGATTCGGTGGCGATGGCGTGGAGCGGCACGTCCCAGTCATCGGGTTTGAGCTCTGCGACCTCCTGCACCCCCCATGCGATGCCGATGCGCCAGGCATCGGGATGGGCGGCGAAGGCGCGGTCGTAATGGCCTGCGCCTTGGCCCAGCCGGTTGCCGTGCCGGTCGAAGCCGACCAGCGGCGTCAGGATGATGTCGGGCGTGCATTCGGGGGCGTCGGGATCGGGCTGATGCAGGCCGAACGCGCCCACCTGCAATTGCTGGCCATCGGCCCAGCGCAGGAAGCGGATCGGGCTTGCCCGGTCGACGACATGGGGCAGGGCGATCGTCGCCCCCGCATGGAGCGCCGCCTCCACCCACAACGCCGGGTCCGCCTCGGCCCCGAGCGGGCGATACGCTGCGACGATCTGTCCGGGCAGCAGGCGGTCCAGAAAGGGGCGTGCGACCGGCAACAGGCCGGGGCCATGCGCATCCCGTATGGCGCGCATCCGGGCGCGGAGGGCGCGTTTGTCGATCATGTTGGAAAGGGGCGGGTGGCGGGACCGCCGTGGCCGTGTGCCGTAATATCCACTGACGCCCAATACGTCAGGTGGGGACCATGTGCGTCGGACCAGAGTCCGGGCAGGGACAGCCCCCTTGGATGAAGAATAGCCTCAGGGATTATCGTGGCTCGTACCGGGCAGAACCCGCCGCCAACCCATGTAGGCGAGGGCTCCGCGTTACTCAAGGGCGGCTTTCCTCATCCAGTGCATCGGCCAGCGCCTCCAGCTGCTCGGCGATCCGGGCCAGCGCGGCCTCGGTGACCGCCGATCCCGCCGGGGGGCGGCGCTCGGCTTCTTCCAGCGCATCGGCGAGCATCAGCGCGACGAACAGCAGCGCCCGCTCGCCATTATGGCCGCCCGAGGCACGCAGGGCCGCCGGCCAGCGCTGGTCCAGCATCTGGCCCAGCATGCGCACACGCGCTTCGCCGCCGTCCTGACACGCCACCCGGTGCGGGCGGTCGCCGACCATGATCGTGACCTCGGCCATCAGGCGGCGCTCCCCCGGCTGATGACGTCGTCCAACGCGGTCACCGCCTCGGCCATGCGCGCCTTCAGGGCGGCGTGACGGCGGGCGAGCGCGTCTTCCTTCGCCGCGCGGGTTCGGATCGCGCGTTCGATCCGGGCGATGGCGCGGTCGATCCGCTCGACCGAGGAAAGGGCGTCGTCGGCAATGGGTTCGGACATGAAATCGGCTTAGCAGGCTGACATATCGCGGCAACCCGGAATTGGACGGTTCGGCGCGTCGCGGCGGTTGACAGCGAACCGATCGCCTCCGAAAGGCGTGGCGCTGACGATGGAATCGCAATCTGCGATTTCCATCCTACCGGGGCGGTGTCGTCCAAGGCACGGCCGATATGAGACAGGAGCTTGCTGGCATGACGGTCAAGGTTGCAATCAACGGTTTCGGCCGCATCGGTCGACTGGTCGCCCGTGCGATCCTCGAGCGGGGTGGTGACGCGCTGGAGCTGGTCGCGATCAACGATCTCGCCGACGCCAAGTCGAACGCTTGGCTGTTCAGCCGCGACAGCATCCATGGCCGCTATCCGGGTGAAGTCTCGGCCGAGGGCAACGACATCGTGATCGACGGCAAGCGCATCCGCGTCACCGCCGAGCGTGATCCGGCGAACCTGCCGCACAAGGAACTGGGTGTCGACCTGGTCCTGGAGTGCACTGGCTTCTTCACCGACAAGGCGTCGTGCGAAAAGCATATCGCCGCGGGTGCCAAGAAGGTGCTGATCTCGGCGCCGGGCAAGAATGTCGACCTGACCGTCGTGTACGGCGTCAACCATGACAAGCTGACCGCCGACCACACCATCGTGTCGAACGCCTCGTGCACCACCAACTGTCTGGCGCCGGTCGCCAAGGTGCTGAACGACGCGATCGGCATCGAGCGCGGCCTGATGACCACGGTCCACGCCTATACCAACGACCAGAAGATCCTCGACCAGATCCACCCCGACCTGCGCCGCGCCCGCGCCGCCGCCATGTCGATGATCCCGACCACCACGGGCGCTGCCCGCGCGGTGGGTGAGGTTCTGCCGGAACTGAAGGGCAAGCTGGACGGCTCGGCCATCCGCGTGCCGACCCCGGACGTCAGCCTGGTCGACCTGACCTTCACGCCCGCGCGTGACACGACCAAGGAAGAGGTCAACGCGATCCTGAAGGCGGCATCGGAGAGCGAGGCGCTGAAGGGCGTGCTGGTCTACACCGACGAGCCGCTGGTCTCGATCGACCTGATGCACTCGCCGCAGTCCTCGACCGTCGACAGCCTGGAGACGGCGGTGATCGACGGCAAGCTGGTGCGCGTCGTGTCCTGGTACGACAATGAATGGGGCTTCTCGAACCGCATGGTCGACACCGCGACCGCGATGGCGAAGTTCCTCTGATGACGACGGCGCGGGCGATGACCGGGCGTCTGGCCGGCATCGCCCGCCATGCCGTGCCGAAGGGGCCGATGGAGGTGATCGACACCGCCATCGTCACCCTGGACGGCGGGGTGGAAGGCGATGTGCGCGGGCGCGTGAAGCCCGGCGGCCGCGGGCGTCGACAGGTCACGCTGATCGAGCGAGCCGACTGGGACGCCGCGCTGGCCGAGATCGGCCGTGACATCCCCTGGCAGGAGCGCCGGGCGAACCTGCTGGTCGAGGATTTCGACCTTCCCCAAATTCCGGGCACCCGCTTACGCGTCGGGCCCGTCCTTCTGGAAATCACCATCGAATGCGATCCGTGCCACCGCATGGACGCGATCGCCGACGGATTGCAGGCGGCCCTCAAGTCCGACTGGCGCGGCGGCGTATGCACCCGCGTGATCGAGGGCGGCACGATCCGCATCGGCGATAACATCAGGATCGAGGAATCATGACCAAGGCCTTCAAGACGCTCGACGATATGGGCGATGTCCAGGGCAAGCGCGTGTTGGTCCGCGAGGATCTGAACGTGCCGATGGCCGATGGCCGCGTGACGGACCACACCCGCCTGCGCGCGACGATCGCGACGGTGACCGAACTGGCTGACAAGGGCGCGATCGTCCTGATCCTGGCCCATTTCGGCCGCCCCAAGGGGCAGCGCAACCCCGAATTCTCGCTGGCGATGCTGACCCAGCCGTACAGCGACGTGCTGGGCCGCCCGGTGCGTTTCATCGACGACGTGGCGGGCGAGGCAGCGGAGACCGCGGTCGCGACGCTCAACCCCGGCGATATCGCGATTTTGGAAAACACGCGCTTCCATGCGGGTGAGGAAAAGAACGACGCCGAATTGGCGGCGCAGATCGCCAAGCTGGGCGACCTCTATGTCAACGACGCCTTCTCGGCCGCGCACCGCGCGCACGTTTCGACCGAGGGTCTGGCTCGCGTCCTCCCGGCGTTTGCCGGCCGGGCGATGGAGGCCGAACTCGACGCGCTGGAAAAGGCGCTGGGCAATCCCGAGCATCCGGTCGCGGCGGTGGTCGGCGGCGCCAAGGTCTCGACCAAGCTCGCGGTTCTCAAGCATCTGGTCGGCAAGGTCGATCACCTCATCATCGGCGGCGGCATGGCCAACACCTTCCTGGCCGCGCGCGGGGTCGATGTGGGCAAGTCGCTGTGCGAGCATGACCTGGCCGGCACCGCCGAGGAGATTCTCGACGCGGCCGACAAGGCGGGCTGCACCGTGCATCTGCCGTATGACGTCGTCGTCGCCAAGGAGTTCAAGCCGAACCCCGAAACCCGCACCGTCAACGTCCACGAAGTCGCCGCCGACGAGATGATCCTCGACCTCGGCCCCAATGCCGTCGAGGCGCTGGGCGACGTATTGAAGAACTGCCGCACGCTGGTTTGGAACGGTCCGCTCGGCGCGTTCGAGACGCCGCCCTTCGACATGGCGACCGTCGCGCTCGCCAAGACGGCGGCGGCGCTGACCCAGGACGGCAGCCTCGTTTCGGTCGCCGGTGGTGGCGATACCGTCGCTGCGCTGAACCAGGCGGGCGTCGGCACGCAGTTCACCTTCGTTTCGACGGCGGGGGGCGCGTTCCTCGAATGGATGGAAGGGCAGGACCTGCCCGGCGTCGCGGCACTGACGGCCTGACGGTCGAGCCACTCGGCATGACGATCACCCCGTCGCCTACCCGGGCGGCGGGGTTTTTTCTTGGGCGTCGCAATTGGTCAGACAGCCGCTTGATCCGCCGCGCCAGACTTGCTAGGTTAAACGCGTTAAACGAAGGAAGTGGCAATGCTCGGCGTCCGTCTCGACACCGAATTGGAAGAGCGGCTGGCCGCCGTCGCGCGCACGCAGGGGCGCAGCAAGAGCGACATCGCGCGCGAAGCGGTGCGTCGCTATGTCGACCTGCATGACGAGGCCTATCGCCGCGAGGCGCGCCGCCAGTCGACCCGCGCGTCGAAGCGTGACACGCCGGAGGACTTCGCCTTCTGGAACGCGCTGGCCAAGAAGGGTGACGCATGACGATCGCCCATGCCGCCATCGTGCTGGCCACGAACGGGGAGGGGGGCGACCACCGCCCGTTCCTGGTCGTTCAGTCGGACCTTTATAACGAGACGCATAACACCATCACCGTCTGCCCGATGACCTCGGTCGTCGGCGGCGAGGCGCTGTTCCGTGTCGCCTTTTCTCCGCGCGAGCATACCGGCCTGACCGTCGAGTGCGAGGTGCAGGTGGACAAGATCCTGTCCATCCCCCGCAATCATATCGTCAAAGTCATCGGCCATGCTTCGCCCACCCGGATGGAGCAGGTCGATCAGGCGCTGCGCCGCTGGCTGATGCTCTGATCTTTTTACAGCCCGACACCAATCTGGAGAGACATGATGACCCCGACCGTAAAGGCCATTCTCGACAAGTATGAAGGTACGCCCGCCGCGGTGAAGGCGAACCTGGCCCGCATCCTGATGCAGGGCAAGCTGGGCGGCACCGGCAAGGTCATCATCCTGCCGGTCGACCAGGGTTTCGAGCACGGCCCGGCGCGCAGCTTTGCGGTCAATCCGCCCGCCTATGACCCGCATTACCATTTTCAGTTGGCGATCGACGCCGGGCTGTCGGCCTATGCCGCGCCGCTGGGCATGCTGGAGGCCGGGGCCGACACCTTCGCAGGCCAGATCCCGACCATTCTGAAGATCAACAGCTCGAATAGCTGGGGCACCTCGATCACCCAGGCCGTGACGGGCAGCGTGCAGGATGCGGTACGGCTGGGCTGCGCGGCGATCGGCTTTACCATCTATCCGGGCTCGGACGGCATTTTCGACGCGATGGACCAGATCGCCATCCTGTCGGCCGAAGCGCGCGAGGCGGGTCTCGCCACCGTCATCTGGAGCTATCCGCGTGGTGGCAAGCTGTCCAAGGACGGCGAGCTGGCGCTCGACGTCGGTGCCTATGCCGCGCACATGGCCGCGCTGCTCGGCGCACATATCATCAAGGTGAAGCTGCCGACCGATCATATCGAACAGGCCGAAGCGAAGTCGGCCTATGAGGGCACCGATTGGTCCAACCAGGCCGACCGGGTGCGCCACGTCGTCCAGTCGAGCTTCGCGGGCCGCCGGATCGTCGTCTTCTCCGGCGGCGCGGCCAAGGGCGCCGATGCCGTCTATCAGGACGCCCGCGACATTCGCGATGGTGGCGGCAATGGCTCGATCATCGGCCGCAATACCTTCCAGCGTCCGCGCGACGAGGCGCTGGCGATGCTCGATAAGCTGATCGCGATCTACAAGAACGAGGAATAAGTTCTTGCTAGGCTTGGGCGTTCCGGTTGGGGAACCGGGACGCCCATTCCGCACCGGCACCGCATAGGTGACGGACGCCGCGTCAGGCGCTAGGGGAAGGGCCATGACGCTTGAAGACGATCCCCTGGGGCCCCTCGATCCGCAATTCGCCGACGCCTTTGTGCGCGACATGCGGCGCCCCCCCTGCCAGCTTTACCTGATCTCGCCGCTCGACGTGACCGGTGGCTTCGCCGACCGTCTGGCGCGCGCGCTGGATGCCGGGCCGGTCGCGGCCTTCCAGTTCCGCGTCAAGGACATGGACCAGCACGCCGCCGCCAAGCTGGCCGAGCCGCTCCAGCGTATCTGTGCCGACCGCGACGTGGCGTTCATCGTCAATGACAGCATCAGCCTGGCCAAGCGGCTGGGCGCGGACGGCGTGCATCTGGGGCAAGACGACGGCGATGCGCGCGAGGCCCGCGACGTGCTCGGCCCGACGGTGCAGATCGGCGTGACCTGTCACGACAGCCGCCACCTCGCCATGCAGGCGGGCGAAAGCGGCGCGGACTATGTGGCGTTCGGTGCCTTCTATCCGACCACGACCAAGGACACCCAGCATCGGCCCGAGCCGGTGATCCTATCCTGGTGGTCGACCCTGTTCGAGTTGCCCTGCGTCGCGATCGGCGGCATCACGCCCGACAATGCCGCGCCGTTGGTGAAGGCGGGGGCGGACTTCCTGGCGGTGTCGGCTGGCGTGTGGAATGGCGACGAAGCCACGGCGGTGAAGGCCTTTGCCGAGATTTTGAAGAACTGATTTCCATCGCCCCATCCCGTTGCCGGCGGCGCCAACCCGTTGCGCATCGGAAACAAGCGCCGTTGCCTGCGTTTATCAACCAGGTACGAACGGCGTAAAGGATGGGGCGCATGAAGAAGCTGGCGATCGCGATGGGCGGCGGAGTGGCACTGGCACTGGTGGCCGTCGCCACCCATCCGACGCCCGCCCCCGCGCAGGAGGTCAAGCCGATCGATCGCAGCGAAATCGACCCTAGCGTGATGCATGTTCAGGTGATCCTGGACCATCTGGCCTTCTCGCCGGGGGTGATCGACGGGCGGCGTGGCATGTCGCTGACCGCCGCGCTCAAGGGCTTTCAGGAGGCGCGCGGCCTGCCGGTGACCGGTGAGCCGGACAGCGCGACGCTGAAGGCGCTGTATCCCTATCGTGGCTGGCGTCCGACCAAGACGGTGGTGATCGACCAGAAGACGGTCGACGGCCCCTATACCAACCCACTGCCCAAGGACCCGCCGGAGCAGGCCAAGCTGCCGCGCCTGGGCTATCGCGACGCCTGGGAAGCGCTGGGCGAGCGTTTCCATACCACGCCTGCCATCCTCGCCGCGCTCAATCCGGGTGCGCAGGTGAAGGTCGGCCAGCGGCTGGTCGTGCCCAACTCGCTACCCACGTCGCGCGCTTACCCGGATGTCTTTCCGGCGGACTGGAAGGCGACGCTGAACAGCCTGAACGTCGATGCGCGCCAGCCGCGCGGCGAGAAGATCGTCGTCGACAAGTCGGATTCCGTGCTGCGTGTGTTGGACGGGCAGGGCAAGCTGGTCGCGCAGTTCCAGGCGACGATGGGGTCGGAGCATGATCCGCTGCCCATCGGTACGTGGAAAATCTATGGCGCGGACTATAATCCGCAATTTCACTACAACCCCGCCTTGTTCTGGGATGCCGACAAGGGGGATCGCAAGGCGATGCTGCCGCCGGGTCCCAACGGACCGGTCGGGGTGATCTGGATCGACCTGTCCAAGCCGCATTACGGCATCCACGGGACGCCTAGTCCCGAGACGATCGGGCGGGCCGAGAGCCATGGCTGCATCCGCCTGACCAACTGGGATGCTGCACGGCTGTCGTTGATGGTGAAGCCCGGCACGCAGGCGGTGTTCCAGGAATGAGGAAGGCGAGGGGGACGGGGCCCTTGTCGCGCTTCGGCTGGGTGATGCTGGGCGCGATCGTCGTGGTGGTCGGCGGCTTCGTGTCGATGTTGTCCTTCGGGACGGGCGGCGTGGTCGTGCCGATGGCTCCGGCACCCAAGACGCCGGGCGTCGCGGGGAGCTCCGCGTCCCTCGTCATGCCGGTGGCGGGCTATCCCGTGGCGAAGTTGCACCGCGACTGGGGCGACCCGCGCGAGGGTGGCAAGCGGCAGCATCAAGGGTTGGACATCATGGCCCCGGCCGGAACCCCGGTGGTCGCGGCCTTTGGGGGCACGATCGAGAAGCTGTTCGATAGCGAACGCGGCGGCCATACGCTCTATATCCGCTCGCCGGATCAGCGCTGGAGCCTCTATTATGCGCATCTTCAGGGGTACGCGCCGGGGCTGGCGGAAGGGCAGCGGGTTCGCCAGGGTCAGGTCGTCGGTTATGTCGGCGACAGCGGCAATGCGGGGCCGGGCAACACCCATCTACATTTCGCCGTCCACTGGATGCGGGCCGGTGACGGCTGGTATCAGGGTGAGCCGGTCGACCCCTATCCGCTGCTTGCCGGAAAGACCGCTTCGCGTTAAAGCGGCCGACACAGGAGGCCGGGCCGCGTGTGTCGCGCCGGTGTCCTTCGCTCTTTCCAGCAGGTTGAAGACCCATGAAGATCAGCGGCGTGGACATTCGTCCCGGCAACATCATCGAGTATGAAGGCGGCATCTGGCGCGCCGTGAAGATTCAGCACACCCAGCCCGGCAAGGGCGGTGCGTATATGCAGGTCGAGATGAAGAACCTCATCGACGGCCGCAAGACCAACGTCCGCTTCCGCTCCGCCGAGACGGTCGAGCGCGTCCGCCTGGATACCAAGGACTTCCAGTTCCTGTTCGCGGAAGGCGACGACCTGACCTTCATGGACAAGGAAACCTATGAGCAGATCACGCTGCCGCGCGACCTGCTGGGCGATGCCGCCGCGTTCCTGCAGGACGGCATGGACGTCGTGATGGAACTGCACGAGGAAAAGCCGATCTCGGTCCAGCTGCCCGACCAGATCGAAGCGACCATCGTCGAGGCCGACGCCGTGGTGAAGGGGCAGACCGCCTCGTCCTCGTACAAGCCCGCCATCCTCGACAATGGCGTCCGCGTGATGGTGCCGCCGCACATCGCGAGCGGAACGCGCATCGTCGTCGACGTGTACGAACAGACCTACGTCCGCCGCGCGGACTAATGACGATCGGCGGATGACCGGCGCAGCGTAGCGCGACCCCGTCATCCGCCGTCCCGGCCCGTCGTTCGCGGCGGGCCTTTTCAATTTTGAGCGCCCTGGGAACGAGCAGCGGCGCGATCGAAAGGACGATCATGGCCTCGCACTCCGGGCTTCTCACCATCATGGAACGCGCCGCGCGCAAGGCCGCCCCGCGTCTCCGCCGCGACTTCAACGAAGTCCAGCACCTCCAGGTTAGTCGCAAGGGCCCTGCCGACTTCGTGTCGATGGCCGACAAGCGTGCCGAGGAAACCGTCTTCGAGGAACTGAAGAAGGCGCGTCCCGACTGGAACTTCCTCATGGAGGAGGGCGGCGAGATCAAGGGCGATCCGTCCAAGCCGCGCTTCATCATCGACCCGCTCGACGGCACCTCGAACTTCCTGCACGGCATCCCGCACTTCGCCATCTCGATCGCGGTCGAGGAGCCGCTGGCGAACGGCAAGCGTGAGGTCACCACCGGCCTGATCTATCAGCCGCTGACCGATGAGAGCTTCTGGGCCGAGAAGGGCCGGGGCGCCTGGTTGCAGGACGGCCGCCTGCGCGTGTCGTCGCGTCGCGACCTGTCGGAAGCGCTGATCGCCACCGGCATCCCGTTCCTGGGACATGGCGATTTCGTCCAGTGGAGCCGCATTTTCGGTGCGATCGCGCCGCAGGTCGCCGGCATCCGCCGGTTCGGCTCAGCCGCGCTCGACCTCGCCTGGGTCGCGGCGGGTCGCTATGACGGCTTCTGGGAGTCGGGCCTGAAGCCCTGGGACGCGGCGGCGGGCATGCTGCTGGTGCGAGAAGCGGGCGGTTTCGTCAGCGACTTCCGGGGTTCGGACAAGTCGCTCGAGCGCGGCGAGTATCTGGCGGCGAACGAAGGCCTGCATTCCAAGCTGCACAAGCTGTTGGCGAACGCGCTTCGTTAACGCGCTGAAGGGATTTTGAGCGCAATCGCCTGCTGCTATTGCGCTCAACCTATTCAGATACCATCTTAAATTTCGTCGAACGGGGTGAATGGCACGGTTCAGTTGCGATTCATTCTCATGCCTCCGCTGGCTTGCTCCGGCCGACCCATCGGCCTAAAGCCATCCGCATCCAGTTCCGCATCTGCGAGAGAAAAACTTGGTCGATCTGTCGCAATATCTGCCGATCCTCCTGTTCCTGGGCGTTGCCCTGGTACTGTCGTCGGCCTTCGTGTTTCTGCCGATGCTCGTGGCGCGCCTGACCGGTGCCCATAAGCCCAACGAGCAGAAGCTGTCCGAATATGAATGCGGCTTCCCCGCGTTTGAAGACCCGCGCAGCCAGTTCGACGTGCGGTTCTACCTCGTCGCCATCCTGTTCATCATCTTCGATCTGGAAGCGGCGTTTCTGTACCCCTGGGCGGTGAGTGTCTTCAGCCTCGGCTGGACCGCCTGGTTTTCGATGATGATCTTCATCGGCGAGCTCGCGCTGGGTCTCGTCTATGCGTGGAAGAAGGGAGCGTTGGATTGGGAGTAAATCTTCACTCCGGTCCGGTTGAGTTCAAGCCTCAGGCCCATGGCGGACTCGCCCATGATGGCCAGGCCGTCATTCAGCCCGATCAGGGCTTTTTCGACGGGCTCAACGGCGAGCTGACCGACAAGGGCTTCCTCGTCACCTCGACCGAGGAACTGTTCCAATGGGCGCGCACCGGCTCGCTCTGGTGGATGACCTTCGGTCTGGCGTGCTGCGCGGTGGAGATGATCCACGTCAACATGCCGCGTTACGATCTGGAGCGCTTCGGCGCCGCACCGCGCGCGTCGCCGCGCCAGTCGGACGTGATGATCGTCGCGGGCACGCTGTGCAACAAGATGGCCCCGGCGCTGCGTCGTGTGTACGACCAGATGTCGAACCCGAAATATGTCATCTCGATGGGCAGCTGCGCCAATGGCGGCGGCTATTACCATTATAGCTATTCGGTGGTGCGCGGCTGTGACCGGATCGTGCCCGTGGACATCTATGTCCCCGGTTGCCCGCCGACCGCCGAAGCGCTGCTGTACGGCGTGATGCAGCTGCAGAGGAAGATCCGCCGCGCCGGGAGCATCGAACGGTGAGGGCGCCTGCTCCCCGTTTCGCCGCGAATGACGGCGTGATCGACGCGGCCCGTGCCGCGCTCGGCCCCTGGCTGCTCGGCGCGCGCGAGCATGTTGGTGAGGTTGCGCTGGTCGTCGACCGCGCGAACCTGGTTCCGGCGATGACCGCGCTGCGCGATACCAAGGGGCTGGAATATCAGCAGCTCATGGAAATCGCGGGCGTCGATTACCCCGAGCGCGACGAGCGTTTCGAGGTGGTCTATTGCCTGCTCTCGCTGACCCGCAACCACCGCCTGCACGTCCATGTCTCGACCGACGAGGACAAGCCGGTGCCGTCGGTGACGGGCTTGTGGCCGGTCGCGGGCTGGCTGGAGCGTGAGGTCTATGACCTGTACGGCGTGCTGTTCGCGGGCAATAGCGACCTGCGTCGCATCCTGACCGACTATGGTTTCCGCGGCCATCCGCTGCGCAAGGACTTCCCGCTGACCGGCTATACCGAGTTGCGGTACTCGGAAGAGGAAAAGCGCGTCGTCTATGAGCCGGTGAAGCTGGCGCAGGACTTCCGCAATTTCGACTTCCAGAGCCCGTGGGAAGGCGCCGACTACGTGCTGCCGGGCGACGAGAAGGGCACGATGCCCAAGGCCGCCGAGGCTAAGACCACCGAGGCGCCGAAGCAGACCGGCGCGGGTCAGCCGCATCCGGGCAACAAGGCCGAGGACAAGCCCAAAAACCCGGACGTCGTGCCGGGCAAGGGCGGAGGACAGAACCAGTGAGCGACTACGTCGACGAACTGCTCCACAAGACGGACGATGCCGACCCGACCACGGGCGACGTGTCGATCCAGAACTATACGATCAACTTCGGTCCGCAGCATCCGGCGGCGCACGGCGTGCTTCGCCTTGTCATGGAGCTGGACGGCGAGATCGTCGAACGCGTCGATCCGCATGTCGGCCTGCTGCATCGCGGCACCGAGAAGCTGATCGAGTACAAGACCTATTCGCAGGCGCTGCCGTATTTCGACCGCCTCGATTATTGCTCGCCGATGTGCATGGAGCACAGCTATGTGCTGGCGGTCGAGAAGCTGCTCGATCTGGAAGTGCCGCTGCGCGCGCAATATCTGCGGACGTTCTTCGCCGAGCTGACGCGCATCTCGAACCACATGCTCAACATCGGCAGCCACGTCATGGACGTCGGCGCGATGACGCCGAACCTGTGGCTGTTCGAGATTCGCGAAGACTGCATGAACTTCTATGAGCGGGCCTCGGGCGCGCGCATGCATGCGAATTACTTCCGCGTCGGCGGCGTCCACCAGGACGTGCCGCTCAAGCTGCTGACCGACATCGCCGACTGGCTCGATACGCGTCTGCCGCAGCTATTCGAGGATGCGATCGGCCTGGTCGCCAACAACCGCATCTTCAAGCAGCGCAATGTCGACATCGCGGTGGTCAACCGCGAGGACGCGATCAAGTGGGGCTTCTCCGGCCCGATGATCCGCGGCTCGGGCATTCCGTGGGACCTGCGCAAGTCGCAGCCTTACGACGCCTATGACAAGGTGGACTTCGACGTGCCGGTGGGCACCAGCGGCGATTGCTATGACCGTTTCATGGTGCGCGTCGAGGAAGTGCGCCAGTCGGCCCGGATCATGAAGCAGTGCCTGGCGCAGATGCCCGAAGGTCCGGTGCTCGCCACCGACCGCAAGGTCACGCCGCCCAAGCGCGCCGAGATGAAGCGCTCGATGGAAGCGCTGATCCACCACTTCAAGCTCTATACCGAAGGGTATCACGTCCCCGCCGGTGAGGTGTATGTCGCGACCGAAAGCCCCAAGGGCGAATTCGGCGTGTACCTCGTCTCCGACGGATCGAACAAACCCTATCGCTGCAAGATCCGCCCGACCGCGTTCAGCCATCTCCAGGCCATGGAGTTCATGTCCAAGGGGCATATGCTGGCCGATACGACCGCGATCCTGGGCGCGATGGACATCGTTTTTGGTGAATGTGACCGCTAATGGCTGACGCTCCCAACATCCCCGATGAGGCGGAAGTCCGCGCCCGCTGGGGCAATTTTGCCTGGACCGACGAGAACCAGAAGAAGGCGAACGAGATCCTCGCGCGCTATCCGAAGGGCCGCGAACAGTCCTGCTCGATCCCGTTCCTCGATCTGGCCCAGCGCCAGGTGGGGGCGGAGACGCAGACGCAGGGCTGGCTGCCCGTGCCGGTGATCGAGTTCGTCGCGCGTCAACTGGGTGTCGCGTACATGCGCATCTATGAGGTCGCGACTTTCTACACGATGTTCAACCTCGCGCCGGTCGGCCGTTATCACGTCCAGGTGTGCGGCACGACGCCGTGCATGCTGCGCGGGTCGGACGATGTGCTGGCGGCGTGCAAGAACAAGGGCCTGATCAAGGGCAAGACCACGCCCGACGGTATGTTCACGCTGACCGAGGTCGAGTGCATGGGCAATTGCGCCTCCGCACCGATGGTCCAGATCAACGACGACAATTACGAGGATCTGGATTACGACCGCACGGTCACGATCCTGGAGGCGCTGGCCCGTGGCGAGCAGCCGAAGACCGGTACGCAGGAGCCGGGTCGCCACACGGTCGAGCCGATCGGCGGCCCGACCACGCTGACCGCCATGGTCGGCGACAATCACGACTATCGCGGGGAGTGGGGCGCATAATGCTCGCTGACAAGGACCGCATTTTCACCAATCTCTACGGCTATCAGCCGTGGAACGTCGACGCGGCGATGAAGCGTGGCGATTGGGACAATACCAAGGCGCTGCTGGAGCTGGGCCAAGACAAGATCATCGACGTCATCAAGGCGTCTGGTCTGCGTGGGCGCGGCGGTGCGGGCTTCCCGACCGGCATGAAGTGGAGCTTCATGCCCAAGGAACCGCGCCCCGACCGGCCGAGCTTCCTGGTCATCAACGCCGACGAGTCCGAGCCGGGTTCGTGCAAGGACCGCGAGATCATCCGCCACGACCCGCACAAGCTGATCGAGGGCGCGCTGGTTGCGGGCTTCGCGATGCGTGCGCGGGCGGCCTATATCTACATCCGCGGCGAATATATCCGTGAGGCCGAGACGCTGTTCGCGGCGGTCGCCGAGGCCTATGACCGGGGCTTCCTGGGCAAGAATGCCTGTGGCTCTGGTTACGACTTCGACGTCTTCGTCCATCGCGGTGCCGGCGCGTACATCTGCGGGGAAGAAACCGCGATGATCGAGAGCCTGGAGGGCAAGAAGGGCCAGCCGCGCCTAAAGCCGCCCTTCCCGGCGGGGGCGGGCCTCTATGGCTGCCCGACGACGGTCAACAACGTCGAATCGATCGCGGTTGCCCCGACCATCCTGCGGCGCGGTGCCGAGTGGTTTTCGTCCTTCGGGCGCGAGAACAACAAGGGCACCAAGCTCTTCCAGATCTCCGGCCATGTCGATCGCCCCTGCGTGGTCGAGGAAAGCATGTCGATCAGCTTCCGCGAGCTGATCGAGAAGCATTGTGGCGGTATCCGTGGCGGTTGGGACAATCTGCTCGCGGTGATCCCGGGCGGTTCGTCGGTGCCGCTGGTGCCCGCCGCCGAGATCATGGACGCGCCTATGGATTTCGACGGCCTGAAGGCGGTCGGATCGGGCCTCGGCACGGCGGCCGTCATCGTCATGGACAAGTCGACCGACATCGTCCGCGCGATCAGCCGTCTGTCCTACTTCTACAAGCATGAGAGCTGCGGCCAGTGCACGCCGTGCCGTGAAGGCACCGGCTGGATGTGGCGTGTGATGGAGCGGATGCGCACCGGCGATGCCGATGTGTCCGAGATCGACACGCTGTTCCAGGTGACGAAGCAGGTCGAAGGTCACACCATCTGCGCGCTCGGCGACGCGGCGGCCTGGCCGATCCAGGGCCTGATCCGCCACTTCCGCCCGGAGATGGAACGCCGCATTCGCGAACGCAAAGGCGAGACGGGCGGCAACGCCCCGATGATGGAAGCTGCCGAATAATGCCTAAGGTCAAAGTCGACGGCGTCGAGATCGAGGTGCCGCAGGGCGCCACCGTGCTGCAGGCCTGCGAGCTGGCGGGCAAGGAAATCCCGCGCTTCTGCTATCATGAGCGGCTGTCCATCGCGGGCAATTGCCGCATGTGCCTGGTCGAGGTGAAGCCTGGGCCCCCCAAGCCGCAGGCGAGCTGCGCGCTTCCGGCGGCGGACAATCAGGAGATCTTCACCACCACCCCGATGGTGAAGGCCGCACGCGAAGGCGTGATGGAATTCCTGCTGATCAACCATCCGCTGGACTGCCCGATCTGCGATCAGGGCGGCGAGTGCGACCTGCAGGATCAGTCCATGGCCTATGGCAAGGGCCATAGCCGCTATGACGAGAATAAGCGGGCCGTCACCGAGAAGTATATGGGTCCGATCGTCAAGACGGTCATGACCCGCTGTATCCAGTGCACCCGCTGCGTCCGCTTCGCCGAAGAGGTCGCGGGCGTGGAGGAAATTGGCGCGATCTATCGCGGCGAGAATATGCAGATCACGTCGTATCTCGAACAGGCGGTGTCGAGCGAGCTGTCGGGCAATGTCGTCGACTTGTGCCCGGTGGGCGCGTTGACGTCCAAGCCCTATGCGTTCGAGGCGCGTCCCTGGGAGCTGAAGAAGACGCTCGCCATCGACGTGATGGACGCGGTCGGCACCAATATCCGTCTCGACAGTCGTGGTCGCCAGGTGCTGCGCTGCGTGCCGCGCATCAACGACGAGGTGAACGAGGAGTGGGCGAGCGACAAGACGCGTCATGCGATCGACGGCTTGGTCCGTCGTCGTCTCGACCGTCCTTTCATCCGCCGCGACGGCAAGCTGGTGCCCGCCACCTGGGACGAGGCGTTCGCCGCGATCCGTGACGTGAATGCCGGTTCGAGCGTCGCCGCCATCGCCGGTGATCTGGTCGATTGCGAGACGATGTTCGCCGCCAAGGCGCTGCTCGCCAAGATGGGTTCGACCCTGCTCGAGGGCCGTCAGACCGGTATGGACTATGACGTGTCGAGCCTGGCTGCGGTCAACTTCAACACGACCATTGCGGGCGTCGAGCGCGCCGATGCGATCCTGCTGATCGGCACCAATCTGCGCTGGGAAGCGCCGCTGGTGAACACCCGTATCCGCAAGGCGATCAAGAAGGGTGCCAAGGTCTTCGCGATCGGCTCCGAGACAGACCTGACCTACAAGGTCGAGTGGCTGGGTGCCGACCTGTCGGTGCTGGGCAACCTGCCCGAGGGCGTTACCGAGCTGTTCGGCAAGGCCGTACGCCCCATGGTGATCGTCGGTGGCGCGGCGCTGAAGGGCGCGCATGGCGCGAGCCTGAAGCTGGTCGACCAGTTCAATCTGGTGCGGACGCTGGAAGATGGCTCGGCTTGGAACGGCTATAATGTCGTTCATATGGCCGCCGCTCGCATGGGCGGGCTGATGCTCGGCTATGCGCAGAAGGGCGGCATCGCCGACGTGGTTTCGGCCGCGCCGAAGCTGGCCTTCTTCCTGGGCGCCGACGAGGTGGACTTCGCCAAGTTCGGCAGCAGCTTCAAGGTGTTCGTCGGCCATCATGGCGACAAGGGTGCGCATCACGCCGATGTCATCCTGCCGGGCGCGACCTTTGCCGAGAAGTCGGGCACCTGGGTCAATCTGGAAGGTCGGGTGCAGCGCGGCGACCGTGCGGTGTTCGCACCGGGCGATGCGCGCGACGACTGGACGATCTTCCGCGCGCTGTCCGAAGTGCTGGGCCAGACCCTGCCGTTCGACACGCTCGAAGAGCTGCGCACCGCCATGGCGGCCGAGGTTCCGGCGCTGGGCAAGCTCGACCTGGTGACCTTCGACTGGGCCGCGCCGTCGCTGAACGCGACCGCGACCGGCACGCTGGAAGGCTATCCGATCAAGGACTTCTACCTCACCAACGCGATCTGCCGCGCCAGCCCGACGATGCAGCGCTGTTCGGCCGAACTGGTCCATGGTGAGAGCTATGCGGAGGCAGCGGAGTGACCGCGTTTTTCAACACGACGCTCGGCCTTCCTTATGGCTGGGCCTGGACGATCGCGACGCTGGTCGGGATCCTGGCGATCGCGCTGCCGCTGATGCTGGCCGTCGCGATGGTCATCTATGTCGACCGCAAGATATGGGCGGCGATGGCGCTGCGCCGGGGTCCGAACGTGGTCGGTCCCTTCGGTCTGCTCCAGTCCTTCGCTGACGGTCTGAAGGTCTTCCTGCAGGAAACCATCGTTCCGGCCGCCGCCAATCGCGGGCTGTTCCTGCTGGCGCCGATCATCACCTTCACGGTCGCGCTGATCGTCTGGGCGGTGGTGCCGTTCCAGCCGGGCGTGGTCGTCGCCAACATCAATGTCGGCCTGCTCTATGTCCTCGCGGCGTCGTCGCTGGGCGTATACGGCGTGATCCTGGCGGGCTGGGCGTCGAACTCGAAATATCCCTTCTATTCGGCGCTTCGTGCGGCCGCGCAGATGGTGTCCTATGAAGTTGCGATCGGCTTCATCCTGATTTCGGTCGTGATGTGGTCGGGCAGCTTCAACCTGACGGCCATTGTCGAAGCGCAGAAGAGCGTGCTGAACACGGGCGTCAATGGCTTCTTCCTGAATCCGCTGCTCTTTCCGATGGCAATCATGTTCTTCATCTCGGCGCTGGCCGAGACGCAGCGCGCGCCGTTCGACCTGACCGAAGCGGAGTCGGAGCTCGTCGCGGGTTACCAGACCGAATATAGCTCGATGTCGTTCGCGCTGTTCTGGCTGGGCGAATATGCCAACGTCATCCTGATGTGCGCGCTGAACGCGATCCTATTCTGGGGCGGCTATCTGCCGCCGGTGAACTGGGCACCGCTCTACGTCGTGCCGGGCATCGTCTGGCTGCTGCTGAAGATGTGCTTCTTCTTCTTCGTCTTTTCCTGGGTGAAGGCGACCGTGCCGCGTTACCGGTACGACCAGCTGATGCGGCTGGGCTGGAAGGTGTTCCTGCCGGTGTCGCTGTTCTGGGTATTCTTGGTGTCTGGCGTGCTGATGTATGCGCGCGTGGGAGTTCCGGCATGAGCGTTGCTCAGTACGTCAAGGCTTTTACGCTGTGGGAGTTCGTGAAGGGCCATGCGCTTACCCTTCGCTACTTCTTCAAGCCGAAGGCGACGATCAACTATCCGTTCGAGAAGAACCCCATCTCTCCGCGCTTCCGGGGCGAGCACGCGCTGCGTCGCTATCCCAATGGCGAGGAGCGGTGCATCGCGTGCAAGCTGTGCGAGGCGATTTGCCCCGCCCAGGCGATCACGATCGAGGCGGAACCCCGCGACGACGGCAGCCGCCGCACGACGCGCTACGACATCGACATGACCAAGTGCATCTATTGCGGGCTGTGCCAGGAGGCTTGCCCCGTGGACGCCATCGTCGAGGGGCCGAACTTCGAATTTTCGACCGAGACCCGCGAAGAGCTGATCTACGACAAGTCGAAATTGCTCGATAACGGTGACCGCTGGGAAAGCGCGATCGCGGCGAACCTTGCCGCCGATGCGCCGTACCGTTAAAGCCCGCGACCAACGGTTCGGGGCGGACAGAAAAGGGGCCTGACAGGCAGTGATACAGGCTATCGCCTTCTATATTTTCGCGACCGTGGTGATCGTGTCCGCAGGGCTCACGATCGCGTCGCGCAATCCGGTGCACTCGGTCATGTGGCTGATCCTGGCGTTCTTCAACGCTGCGGGCCTCATGGTGCTGTGCGGGGCCGAGTTCATCGCGATGCTGCTGGTCATCGTGTATGTGGGCGCGGTCGCGGTCTTGTTCCTCTTCGTCGTCATGATGCTCGATATCGAGGTCGCGGCGATGCGGGCGGGCTTTGCGCGCTATCTGCCGCTGGGGCTGGCGCTGGCCGTCGCCCTGCTGGCCGAGGTCATCATCGCGTTCCAGGCGTGGAGCGTCGGCGGCGTGCAGCTGGCGGCTCGTGCGGCCCCGATCGCGCCGGAGGTGTCCAACATCCAGGCGATCGGCAACCTGCTCTACACGCGCTATCTGTTCATCTTCGAGGGTGCGGGCCTGGTCCTGCTCGTCGCAATGATCGGCGCGATCGTGCTGACCCATCGCAAGCGCGGCGGCGTCCGTCCGCAGAACATCGCCAAGCAGAATGCGCGTCAGCCGCATGAGGCGATCCGCAACATCAATCAGCCCATCGGGCAGGGGGTGGAACTGTGACGATCGGTCTCGTCCATTATCTGGTCGTTGCAGCGATCCTGTTCACCATGGGGGTGCTGGGTATCTTCCTGAACCGGAAGAACCTGATCGTCATCCTCATGGCGATCGAGCTCATCCTGCTCGCCGTGAACCTGAACCTCGTCGCCTTCTCGGCCGCGCTTCAGGATCTGGTGGGGCAGGTCTTCGCCATGTTCGTGCTGACCGTGGCCGCCGGTGAATCGGCGATCGGTCTGGCGATCCTGGTCATCTATTTCCGTGGCCGCGGCACCATCGCGGTCGACGACGTCAACCGGATGAAGGGGTAATCGGGTTGATCCTCGCTATCGTCTTCCTGCCGTTGCTGGCCGCCGCCATTGCGGGGTTCGGCAACAAGGCCATCGGGAACGTGCCCGCCAAGGTCGTCACGACCGGCGCGCTGTTCATCTCCTGTGCTCTCTCATGGCCGATCTTCATCGGCTATCTGGCGGGCCATAATGTCGCGACGGTGACGCCGGTGCTCCACTGGATCACCAGCGGGGCCATGTCGGTCGACTGGGCGCTGCGCGTCGACTCGCTGACCGCGATCATGCTGGTGGTCATCACCAGCGTCTCGGCGCTCGTCCACCTCTACAGCTGGGGCTATATGAGCGAGGAGCCGGATCAGCCGCGCTTCTTCGCCTATCTTTGCCTCTTCACCTTCGCGATGCTGATGCTGGTGACGGCGGACAATCTGGTCCAGATGTTCTTCGGCTGGGAAGGCGTGGGTCTCGCGTCCTACCTGCTGATCGGCTTCTGGTTCCGTAAGCCCTCGGCCAATGCGGCTGCGATCAAGGCGTTTGTCGTCAACCGCGTTGGCGACCTCGGTTTCATGCTCGGTATCTTCGGCACCTTCCTGGTGTTCGGGACCGTCTCGATCCCGGCGATCCTGGCGGCGGCCCCCGGCATGGCGGGCTCGACCATCGGCTTCCTGGGCTATCGGTTCGACACGATGACCGTGCTCTGCCTGCTGCTGTTCGTCGGCGCGATGGGCAAGTCGGCGCAACTCGGCCTCCACACCTGGCTGCCGGACGCGATGGAAGGCCCGACCCCGGTTTCGGCGCTGATCCACGCGGCGACGATGGTCACCGCGGGCGTGTTCATGGTGTGCCGCCTGTCGCCGATGTTCGAAACCTCGCCGACCGCTCTGGGTGTCATCACCGTAATCGGTGCGTGCACCTGCTTCTTTGCCGCGACCGTCGGCACGGTGCAGACCGACATCAAGCGCGTCATCGCCTATTCGACCTGTTCGCAGCTCGGCTACATGTTCTTCGCGGCCGGCGTCGGCGCCTATGGTGCGGCGATGTTCCACCTGTTCACGCACGCCTTCTTCAAGGCGCTGCTGTTCCTGGGTGCGGGCTCGGTGATCCATGCCATGCACCATGAGCAGGACATGCGCTATTATGGCGGCCTGCGTCGTCATATCCCGCTCACCTTCTGGGCGATGATGATGGGCACGCTGGCGATCACCGGCGTCGGTATCCCGGCTCTGTTCGGCAATCCGATGGCGTTCGGCTTCGCGGGCTTCCATTCGAAGGACGCGATCATCGAAGTCGCCTATGCGGGTGGTTCGGGCTTTGCCTTCTGGGCGGGCGTGATCGCCGCGCTGCTGACCAGCTTCTATTCGTGGCGCCTGATGTTCCTGACCTTCTGGGGCAAGCCGCGCTGGACCGGGTCGGAGCATATCCAGCACGCGATCCATGACGCGCACGGCCACGGCCATGACGATCATACGCACGGCCACGCTCATGATGCGCATCACAACGACGCGCATTCGGAAGATGCCGGTCACGAGCCGCATACCCACGACGCGGGTCATCACGATGTGCCGGAAGGCACCGGCGGTTATCATCCGCATGAGAGCCCGCTGGTCATGCTGATCC
Organism: Sphingomonas sanguinis; assembly: GCF_001476905.1. GTDB lineage: Bacteria > Pseudomonadota > Alphaproteobacteria > Sphingomonadales > Sphingomonadaceae > Sphingomonas > Sphingomonas sanguinis_B. Next base: position 109,057 of record NZ_LDTE01000010.1, read on the forward strand.
CGCTGATCGTCCTGTCGATCGGTGCGATCGCGGCGGGCTTCGTCTTCCATGGCTGGTTCATCGAGCCGGAAGCGGGCGAAAGCTATTGGAAGGGCGCGATCGCCTTCAACGAGCATCTGATGCACTCGATGCACGGCGTGCCGGTTTGGGTGAAGCTGTCGGCGACGGTGGTGATGCTGCTCGGTCTGCTGACCGCGTATCTGACCTATATCCGTGCCCCGGAGTTTCCGGCCAAGTTCGCGGACCAGTTCCGCATCCTGTACCGCTTCCTCCTCAACAAATGGTATTTCGACGAGATCTACCATTTCCTCTTCGTGCGCCCCGCCTTCGCGATCGGCCGGTTGCTGTGGCACCGTGGCGACGAGAAGACGATCGACCGCTTCGGCCCCAATGGTGTCGCCTGGCTCGTCCAGCTCGGCAGCAAGGGTGCGGCGCGCTTCCAGACGGGATACCTCTACAGCTATGCCTTCGTCATGTTGATCGGCCTGACCGCGGCCGTCACCTGGGCCATTTTGGGTTGATCGCGTGATGCAGGGCTTCCCGATCCTCTCCGTCATGCTGGCGGTCCCGGCTGTTGCCGCGATCGCCTGCCTTTTCCTCTCCGCGCAGGGGGCTCGCCTGCTGGCGCTCGCCGCCACGCTGATCGATTTCGCCCTGGGCATCGTGCTCTGGACGCAGTTCGATGTGGGCGGCGCCCAGTGGCAGTTCGTCGAACATGCCCCCGGCATCTTCGGCCCGTTCGGCTGGTCGCTCGGCATCGATGGTTTCGCGCTGCTGCTGATCATGCTCAGCGTGTTCCTGATGCCGATCTGCATCGGCGCCAGCTGGCGCGCGATCGACAAGCGGGTCCCGGAATATATGGGCCTGTTCCTGTTCACCGAAGTGCTGATGATCGGCACCTTCGCGGCGCAGGACCTGTTCCTCTTCTACGTCTTCTTCGAGGCTGGTTTGATCCCGATGTATCTGATCATCGGTATCTGGGGCGGGGCGAACCGCATCTACGCGTCGTACAAGTTCTTCCTGTACACGCTGCTCGGCTCGCTGCTGATGTTCGTCGCGATGCTCTATATGGCACGCACGGCGGGCACGACCTCGATCCCGGCGCTTCTCGCCTATGACTTCCCGGCCTCGGTCCAGACCTGGTTGTGGATCGCCTTCTTCGCCTCGTTCGCGGTCAAGATGCCGATGTGGCCGGTCCACACCTGGCTTCCCGACGCGCACGTGCAGGCGCCGACGGCGGGTTCCGTCATCCTGGCGGGCGTGCTGCTGAAGCTTGGCGGTTACGGCTTCCTGCGCTTCCTGCTGCCGATGTTCCCGGAGGCGAGCGGCCAGCTGACCTGGCTGATCTTCGGCCTGTCGGCGGTCGCGGTGATCTATGCCTCGCTGGTCGCGCTGGTGCAGTCCGACATGAAGAAGCTGATCGCCTATTCGTCGGTCGCGCACATGGCGATCGTGACCATCGGCCTTTATGCCTTCAACCAGCAGGGCATCGAGGGCGCGATGATCATGATGCTCAGCCACGGTCTGGTGTCGGGCGCGCTCTTCCTGTGCGTCGGCGTCATCTATGATCGTCTGCACACCCGTGAGATCGCGCGTTACGGCGGCCTGTCGATCAACATGCCCAAATATGCCGTGCTGTTCCTGTTCTTCACCATGGCGTCGATCGGTCTACCGGGCACCAGCGGCTTCGTCGCCGAGTTCCTGTCGCTGATGGGCACCTATCAGGTGTCGACCTGGACCGCGCTGCTCTGCACCACCGGCATCATCCTGGGTGCGGCGTATATGCTCTATCTCTACCGGCGGGTCGCCTATGGCGAGATCAAGTCGGACGAGGTGGCGGCCATGCCGGACCTGTCGAGCCGTGAGCTGTGGCTACTTGCCCCGATTGCGGCGGTGACGCTGTGGATGGGTGTCTATCCGGAGAGCTTCCTGGCGCCGATGCGCAAGGATGTGCAGGTTCTGCTCCAGCGGATCGACCGGGCGAATCCCGGTTCGGACAGCCGTCCGACCGCCGGTAACCCCGCGCTCGCCACCACCCATGCCCCTGAGCACCAAGCTGCGCACGGGGAGGCGCACTGATGAGCTATTCGTTGAACCTTTTGATGGTCCTGCCCGAGCTGGTGCTGACCCTCGGCGCGATCGCGCTGATGCTCGTCGCTGCCTGGGGCGGAACGAACGCCACGCGCGGCATCTCGATCGCGGCGGTGTTCGTACTGGCGGGGGCGATGGTCGCGCTGGCCGGTCCGGCGACCACGGGCGGGCTCGCCTTTGGCGGTCTGTACCGCGCCGACGCCTTTGCCGGTTTCGCCAAGGTCCTGATCTATCTGGCGACCGCGGTGGCGATCATCATGGCGCCGCGCTTCTTCGCCCGCTCGCCGGGTGAGGATCTGCGTCCCGAATATCCCATCCTGATGCTGCTCTCGTCGGTCGGCATGGGCATGATGGTGTCGGCGGGCGATCTGCTGACGCTGTATGTCGGTCTCGAACTGCAGAGCCTGTCGGCCTATGTGCTGGCGAGCTTCATGCGTCGCGACGGTCGTTCGGCCGAAGCGGGCCTAAAGTATTTCGTCCTCGGCGCGCTCGCCTCGGGCATTCTGCTTTACGGCATCTCGCTGGTTTACGGCTTCTCGGGTTCGACCGACTTCGCCCAGATCGCCCTGGCCTATGGTCGTGATGCCGCCGCTGGCACGCGCTCGCTGGGCCTGATGTTCGGTCTGGTGTTCGTGTTCGCCGGTCTCGCGTTCAAGATGTCCGCGGTGCCGTTCCACATGTGGACCCCGGACGTCTATGAAGGCGCGCCGACCCCGGTGACGGCCTTCTTTGCCTCGGCCCCCAAGGTCGCGGCGATGGCGCTGGCGGTACGTGTCGCCGTCGAGGCGATGGGTTCGGCCGCGCAGCAGTGGCAGCAGATCGTGACCTTCGCCGCGCTGGCGTCGATCATCCTGGGTGCGGTTGCGGCGATCGGGCAGACCAACATCAAGCGGCTGCTCGCTTACTCGTCGATCAACAATGTCGGTTTCGCGCTCATCGGTCTGGCGGCGGGTACGGCACAGGGTGTCGCGGCGGTGCTGACCTATCTGACCATCTATGTCATCATGACGCTGGGTGCGTTCCTGATCGTCATCCGTATGCGTGACGAGAATGGCAACCCGCTGGAGTCGATCGCCAGCCTGTCGGGTCTGTCGCGCACGCGTCCGGGCCTGGCCTGGGCGATGGCCTTCTTTATGTTCTCGGTCGCGGGCATTCCGCCGCTGCTCGGCTTCTATGCCAAGTTCGCGGTGTTCAATGCGGCGGTCGCGGCGGGCCTGTTCCCCCTGGCAGTGATCGGTGTCGTCGCCTCGGTGATCGGTGCCTTCTACTATCTGCGCATCGTCAAGACGATGTTCTTCGACGAGCCGGTCGGCTCCTGGGCCAATACCGAGGCCGAACCGGTCGAGAGCGGCCTGATCGCGCTGTCGGCGCTGTTCGTATCGCCGGTCGGCTATCTGGCGATCCCGCTGCTCGGCGCATGGTCGCTGGCGGCGGCACGGGCGCTGTTCTGAGCCGATTGCTCCACGTCCCGGAAACGGGATCGACCAATGCCGATCTTCGCCAGCTTGCGGAAGCGGGCGGCGAAGACGGCCTTTGGCTCCGCGCCGACCGCCAGACGGCGGGGCGCGGACGCCAAGGGCGGGACTGGTCCTCGCCATCCGGCAACTTCTATGGATCGACCCTGGTACGGCTGCGCCCCGGCGATCCGATGGCGGCCACGCTGGCGCTGGTCGCGGCGGTGGCGATCGAAGAGGCGGTTCGCGCCTGCCTGCCCGATATCGGCGCGCGCCTGGCGCTCAAATGGCCCAATGACCTGTTGATCGACGGTGCGAAACTGTCGGGTATTCTGTTGGAGCGCACCGGCGATGCGATCGTCATCGGCATGGGGATCAATCTGGCGTCGGCCCCGCAGCTATCCGATCGCGCCACGACCGCGCTGGGCGATCATGGCGTCGCTGTCCCGCCCGCGGAAATGCAGGCGCTCCTTGCCGATGCGATGACCCGCTGGGTCGCGATCTGGCGGACGCAGGGGCTGGCCGCCGTCATCGCACGCTGGGAAGCGCGCGCGCATCCGCGCGGCACCCCGCTCACCGCCAGACTGCCCGATGGGCAGGTGCTGACCGGCACCTTCGATGGTTTGGCGAGCGACGGCGCGCTTCGGCTCGGCTTGGCGGACGGCTCGGCGCATGTCATCCATGCTGGCGATATCTTCCTGGTCTGAGGGACTTTCATGCTGCTTGCCATCGATGCCGGGAACACGAACGTGGTCTTCGCGCTGCTCGACGGGCGGACGATCAAGGGCCGCTGGCGCATCGCGACCGACCCGCGCCGCACGGGCGACGAATATGCGGTGTGGCTGAGCCAGCTGCTCGCGCTGGAAGGCTATGCGCGCGAGGACGTGACCGGCGTCATCATCGCCACCGTCGTGCCGCGCGCGCTCCACAATCTTCAGGTGCTGGCGCAGAAATATTTCAAGGTCGACCCGCTGATCGCCGGACGCGCGCCGGTGGAGTGGGGGATCGCCATCGACGTCGACGAACCCGCCTCGCTGGGCGCGGACCGGGCGGTCAACACGATCGCGGCGCATGCGCTCTATCCCGGTGACCTCATCACGATCGACTTCGGCACCGCGACGACCTTCGACATCAGCGACTATCAGGGCGCGTATAAGGGCGGGATCATCGCGCCGGGCATCAACCTGTCGCTCGATGCGCTGGTGACGGCCGCCGCCAAGCTGCCCCGCATCGCGATCGAGGCCCCGGAAAGCCGCAGCGTCATCGGCCGCAACACGGTCGACCAGATGCATATCGGCATCTTCTGGGGCTATGTTGCGATGATCGAGGGGCTGGTCGCGCGGCTGAAGGCGCAGGTCGGTCGCCCGGTGAAAGTGCTGGCGACCGGCGGATTGGCGGCGCTTTTGAGCCCTCACACCGATGTTTTCGACCATATCGAGCCCGACCTGACCATTCAGGGGCTGGCGATCCTGTGGGAACGCGCCCATATTGCGAACTGAAGTTTCGGATCGGACAGCCCGCGAAAAGCCGCAGGGCGTCCGTATCCGCGAAAGAATGACCGCGCCCTGACCGGCGCAAAACCTAATGCCCCTGGACCTCGCTTGCAGCGGGGAGGGGCTTCCATTGTCAGGAAGTGAATGACTCCCAAGAAAGAATTGCTGTTCTGCGCGCTCGGTGGATCGGGCGAAATCGGCATGAACGTGAACCTGTACGGCACCGAAGGTAAGTGGGTGATGGTCGATTGTGGCATCACCTTTGCCGATCCGGCCTATCCCGGCATCGACGTGATCCTGCCCGACCTCAGCTTCATCGAGGATCGTCTGGACGATCTGGTCGGCATCGTGCTGACCCATGGCCACGAAGACCATATCGGCGCGCTGCCCTATCTGGCCGAAGACCTGGGCGTGCCGATCTATGCCACCGCCTTCACCGCCGGGCTCGTCCGCGGCAAGCTGGAGGAAGAGGGCAGCGCCAACCGCGTCAAGCTGCGCGTGATGGAGACGGGCAAGACGTTCGAGGTCGGCCCGTTCGACTTCACCTTCGTGCCGCTGTCGCACTCGATTCCCGAGGCCAATGCACTGCTGATCGAGACCGCGGTCGGCCGTGTCTTCCATACCGGCGACTGGAAGCTCGACCAGACCCCGGTCATCGGCAAGCCCGCCAGCCCGGCGCAACTGTCGTCGATCGGCGACATGGGCGTCGACGTGCTGGTGTGCGACTCGACCAACGCCTTCAACACCGAAGCCTCGGGCTCGGAAGCCAGCGTGCGCCCCGGCATCGCCGAGACGGTCGCCAAGGCCAAGGGGCGCGTCGTCGTGACCACCTTCGCCTCCAACGCCGCGCGTCTGGTGACGCTGGGCGAGGTCGCGAAGGAAACGGGCCGCAAGCTGTGCGTCACCGGCCGCTCGCTCGACCGGATCCTGAAGGTCGGCAAGGCCTGTGGCTACTTCAAGGGCTTCCCCGAGACGGTCGATCCCGAAACCGCGATGCGACTCCCGAAGGACCGCGTGCTGATCGTCGCGACCGGCGGCCAGGGCGAGCCGCGCGCGGCGCTGTCGCGCATCGCGGAGGGCAGCCATACGATCCGGCTCGACACTGGCGACACGGTGATCTTCTCGGCACGCCAGATTCCGGGCAACGAGACGGCGGTCGGCCGTATCCAGAACATCCTGGCGGGCAAGGGCGTCCGCATGGTCACCGAGCGGCAGGCGCATGTCCATGTCTCGGGCCATCCCGGCCAGCCCGAACTGGCGCAGATGTACAAGTGGTTGCGTCCGCGCACGTTGATGCCCGTCCACGGCGAGATGCGGCACATGATGGAACATGCCCGCTTTGCGACGACGCAGGGCGTGCCCGCGACGCTGGTCCAGTCGGACGGCGACATCGTCCGCCTGCTGCCCGGCAATGCGACCAAGATCGGTCAGGCGCCGGTCGGGCGGCTGGTCCTGGACGGTGACGTGATCCTGCCCTCGGACGGCTCGACGATGAACGAGCGGCGCAAGCTGGCGATCAACGGCCAGATTTCGGTCGGTGTCGCGGTCGCCAAGGGGCGGCTGGTTGGCAGCCCGCAGGTCCGGGTGCAGGGCGTGCCGGTCGAGGACGAACGCGATGCCTTCATCGCCGAGGCCATTGCCGCCGCCGCCAAGGCGGTGGACGGCCCGCGCCGCAACACCGACAAGCTGCGCGAGGATATCCGCCTGTCGGTGCGCAAGGTCGCGACGCGCTGGACCGGCAAGAAGCCGATCGTCGACGTCCTGCTGATCGAGGGCTAAGCCATGCACTGGACGTCGGCCCTCGCGATCTACGTCCTGTTCTGGTTCCTCGCCGTGTTCCTGGTCCTGCCCTTCGGGGTCAGGACCACGCACGAGGTCGGTGCCGAGCATATCCCCGGCACCGCCGAGAGTGCGCCGCACGTCTTCCTGATCGGGCGCTTCTTCGTTCGCACGACGATCGTCGCGACGGTGATGTTCGTGCTGTTCTATCTGAACTATGTCTATGGCTGGATCACCGCCGACATGCTCGACTGGAGCGGGGTAAGCCGGGGCGTCTGACGTGGCGCGTGCGTCCCGCCTGTTCGATCTGCTTCATCTGCTCCACCGCCAGAGCGGCGTCGTGTCCGGGCGGCATCTGGCCGAGCGGCTCGGTATCTCGCTTCGTACGCTGTACCGCGATATCGCGACGCTTCAGGCGATGGGTGCGGATGTCGAGGGCGGGGCAGGGGTGGGATATCGCCTGAAGCCCGGTTTCATGCTGCCGCCGATGAGCTTCCCCGTCGAGGAGGTCGAAGCGCTGGTCCTGGGAGCGCGCATGGTCGCCGAGCGGGCGGACCCGGCGATGGGGCAGGCGGCGCGTAGTGCTGCCGCGCGGATCATGCGCGCGATGACGCCGGAACAGGCCGAGGCGATGCGCGGCACCCATTTGTTTATCGGCCCGCACGCCGAGCCTTATGAGGCAAAGGTCGATCCGGCCCCCTTGCGCGCGGCGATCCGCAGCGAGCGACGCCTGTCGCTGATATACCGCGATGCGGAGGGGCAGCCTTCCGAACGGATCGTCTGGCCGTTTGCGATCGCCTTGTTCTACAGGGCGGATGTCCTGCTCGGCTGGTGCGAGTTGCGGAGCGACTATCGGACGTTTCGCATCGACCGGATCGTTGCGGCGCGCGTTCTGGAGGGGCGCTATCCGCGTCGCCGCGCGGTGCTACTGCACGAATGGCGAGAGGCGAACGACCTTCCGCTGGAGCGCTTCCTGCTGACGGAAACTGACGCGGGCCTCGCATAGGCAAAGGCTTCTCGAACCAAGGAGCTATGCCATGACCTGTCCGGAAACAACGATCCTGCTGCACGTCGCCGATACGGCCGCCAGCGCGGAATTCTACCGTCAAATTCTAGGCCGTGAGCCGCTGGATGTCAGCGACGCCTTTGCCCTGTTCGCCCTGTCGCCCGGCCATGCACTGGGACTCTGGCAGCGTGACGTGATCGATCCGCCCTCCGACAGTCCCACGGGGAGCATCGAGATCGGGCTCAAGCAGAACCGCCGCGAGGGAGTGGATGCTCGTTACGCCGAATGGGTGCGCAAGGTGTGACGATGCTGATGCCGCCCACGGACCGACCCTTCGGGCGAAGCTTTGTCGCGCTCGATCCCGACGGGCATCGGGTGCGGGTCTATGCGCTGAACGGCTGAGCGCCGTAGCGAGTCACCGCAACCGCTCGATCGCCTGGGCCAGTGCGACATAGAGCTTGCCCATGTCCGAGGAGAGCAGCGTCACGCCCAGCGGCGATCCGTCGCGCTGGGCGAGCACGCCGCGCAGCATCGCTTCAAAATCATGGATGTAGCGGTTCACATGGTCGCGGAACTTCGCATCGTCGTCATACAGGTCGGCGATGTCGCGCGCCTGATGCGAGTCTAGGATGCGCACCGCGCGCCGGGTGAAGACACCGCGATCCCCCTTGAGATAGGCGGCCCAGGCGCTGTCGGTGACCTCGGGCGCATAAATCTTGGTGATGTCGATCGACGCGGAGTTGAGCGATTCGACCAGCAGAGAGGCCCGACGTGCGAAATTGTCGCGGTCGGCCTCTTCGCGTTCGGTCCGGGCGTCTTCGATCCGAGCTTCGACGAGTCCCGTCTTCTCGACGATCAGGTCGGCCTGGCGCGCCAGCCGCTCGGTCGCGCGGGTCGCGGCCTCGACCGCGCCTTGGGTCGCGTCGATGATGGCGTGAACCTGTCGCTCGACCGTGTCGCCGGTGGCGCGGCGCATCGCCTCGGCGCTCGCCTGTTCCAGCGCCTGGGCGGCCTGGGGAATGACCTCGGCCAGCGTCTCGCGCGCCTTTTCGGCGGCGGTCGCGGCGGTTTCGCGCACATGCAGCAGCGCATCGACCAGCTTGGGCGCGGCTTCGTCGGCGAAGCGATGGGTGCGGTCGATCGTCTCGTCGACCATCATGCCTAGTGCATCGGCTTTCGCCCGACCGCTGGTCAGCGTTTCGATCAGCGAGCCGGACAGCGTCTCCAGTGTCTGGCGCTGTTCGGCGATGACATCGGCAATGGCCTCGATCGCCTCATGCGTGCTCTCCGCCGCGGCGACCAGTGCGAGCAGTTCGGGCTTGGTCTGCACCACGACCTCGTGGCTGGCATGCATCCGCTGGTCGAGCCGGCCCAGCGCCTCGGGCAGGGTCTCGTCGATCTCGCGCGCGGCGGCATCTAGGGCGATGAGCAGCGTCTCGGTAGTGCCGATGACGCGGTTGGCCATGGTCTCGCCCGCCTCCAGCGCGCCGGTCATCGCATCCGCCGAGCCGCCGAGCGCGCTGATCGAGGCGGCGAGCATCTGCGACTTCTCGGTCCCCTGGGAATGGAGCACGGCGATCCGTGCCTCCACTCGGTCCAGCGCGGTGTCGAGCGTGTCGATCATCGCCTCGCCCGCGATACGCTGCGCCTCCAACTCGCCGGTCAGCCGCGTTACCGCACCGTCGACCGTGGTGATCCGTTCGGCCAGCGCGTCGGCACTGTTGCGGGCGGCGTTGTCGAGCGCGGCCTGGTTGGCGCTGACCATCGCCAGCATCGCCTCGCCCTGCGCTGCGATACCCTTGCGCGACTGGTCGATCGCCTCCGCCGTGCGGTCGAGCAGTTCGTCGATGGTGACCGCGACATTGGCGGTGACGTTTTCCAGATGCTCGCTGGCGGTCCGGCTGGTCGCCTCCATCTGTTCGATATGGGTGGCAAGCCGCAGCGCCGCACCGCTGGCGATCGTGTCGGCGTCCTGTCCGCGCCGGCCGAGCGCCACGAACTGCGCGTCGAGCGCCGCCGCATGGCTTTCCGCCGAGCGGGCCGCCTCTGCCATCCGATCGCTCGCCTCGCCGACCTCGTCCGCCGCGCGGGGTAGGGCGTCCAGCAACTGGGTCAGGCTTGCCTGGCTGGTCCCGGCGATCTCGGCTAGCGTCCGGCCATGCGCCTCGACCATCTGGATATCGTCGGCCAGATCGCGGGCGATGGTGTTGAAACGGGTTTCGGCCGCCTGCGCCATTTCAGACAGGGCAACCGCCTGGGCCGACAATTCGGAGCGGTTCGCGGCCAGCGCCTGGCCGATCGCCTCGACCGCGCGCTCCAGCGCCATCGCTTCGATCCGCATGTCGTGCGCGGTCATGGCGAAGCGGCGCTGTTCCGCGCGGCTGGTCCGCTGCACGATCAGCCAGAGGATGGCGATCAGCATCGGTCCGGCCAGCGCCATGGTGACGAGCGGTGCCAGCGTGGCGGGCGACAATTCGGACGTGCGGCTCAGCCCCCAACCCAGCACCGCTCCGGCCCAGACCAGCGCCGCCGCGATGGCCAGGATCATCGGCGCGCGCGCGGGCGGCGTCGGCTCGGCGGGATCGGCGCCTTCGTCCAGCCACGGACTGTCGGCGAGGGGGAGCGGCGACGGCGCGGCTTCATCGGCCGGGAATGGCGCGGGATAGGCCGCCTGCTCGGCATCCACGTCCGGCATGTCCGACCTGTCCTGACGCTCCGCGCGCAAATCCACGATCATCTGAGCCCCCGTGTCACAATGGGTCGGTTTATCACGTTTGTTCGTCGCAGAAAGCGAATTGCGCTATTCCGTGCATCGCCTCTCCCGGTTTAGGGGGGAGCGCATGACTTATGAGCACGGTATGATGGACTCTGCCCTGGCGGCGGTGGCCGGTGATGAACCGGCCGTCATCCAGGATTTGCGCTGCGCGTTCGTCGAGGGCGTGACGCGCGCGCTGGAGTCGATGCGCCTAGCCGGGGACGGCCAGGAATGGCGCGAAGCGTCCTTGCGACTCAAGGGCTTGGCCGCCAGCGTCAATGCGTTGCCGCTGATGACCCTGGCCGGGCAGGCCGCGGACCGCGACACCCGCGACCCCGCGCTGTTGGACAAGATCGCCGAGGTCGTTGCCCGGCTCTGAACGGTGGCTGGGCCGGGGCGGGCGACCGCTTCGGACGCACGGGGCTGGCATGGCGGGCGGCAAGCGCCTAACAGCACGCCATGCTGTCCGGTCTTCTTTTCGCGATTGACGACGCCGACGACCGCCCCGGGCGGTTGACGGCCACCTTGCCGTTCGCAGGCGTCACCCTGATCGAGTATCAGGCGCGGCTGCTGATGGCGGCGGGGGCGGCGCAGATCATCATCGTCGTCGCCCGGCTGACCCCCGAGTTGCTGGGCGCCATCGCGCGCATCGCCCAGCGCGGGGTCGTGGTCGATACGGTGCGCAGTGCGGTCGAGGCGGCCGAGAAGCTGCATCCGCTGTCGCGGCTGGTGGTGCTGGCCGACGGGCTGATCACCACCGAGGACACGATCGCGATGGTCCTGCGAGACACCGGGCATGACGCGCTGATCGTGTTGCCCGAGGCGGCGGCCGAACCGGGGCTGGAGCGGGTGGGCGGGCACATGGCCTGGGCCGGGGTCGCCCGGCTCGATCCGCGCCGGGTGGCCGAGGTCGCCGCGTTGCCGCGAGACTATGACCTGCAATCCACCCTGTTGCGAATGGCGGCGCAGGCCCGTGCAACGCATATCCTGCTGCCCGCCGATGCCGAGAAGGCGGGGCACGGCATCGTGCACCGCGCCGAGACGCTGGACGTGCGTGGCCGCGCGGTCGTGGCCCGGTTGGTGTCGGGACGGCGCAGCTGGTTCGATCGCTATGTCCTGGCGCCGGTCGCGCGGCTCGCCTTGCCGCGCCTGGTCGAGCGCGCCGTGCCCGCACATGTTGCCGGGGGGGCGGGCGTCGGACTGGGCGTGTTGGGTCTGGTGCTGATCCTGTTCGGTTTCCCCGCGCTCGGCCTATTTGCGGCGGTTGCGGGAATGCTGGGCCTGGGCCTGGGCGAGACGCTGGCGGGCTTGCGTGACGAACAGGGGGCGGCCCGTGCCCAGTCGGCAGCGATCGCGGGACTGGCCGCGCTCGCCATCGCGGCACTGGGGTGGCAGCAATATCGGATGGGCGGTGATGAAGTCGCCCCGGTCCTGGCGCTGATGCTGGTGATCCTGGGCAGCCTGGCGGAACGGGCGGGGCTGTATCGCTTTCGTCGGCGCTGGTGGGCCAGCCCGCCTGCCTATCTGATGGTCCTTTGGCCCATGACCCTGTTGGGGGCCGGCGTCTGGGGACTGGCCCTGGCGAGCGTCTATGCGATCGTCACTTTGGCGTCCGCAATCGAGACATTGCGGTCGCAAGTTTAGTGTCGCTTTAACGTCATAGGGTTTAGCGGTGCCGGATGGCGGTCGAACCGGACCCATTTCAGGCTTCCGAATGGCAGGGCGCGGCATTGTCCGCGCGCGTCGCGGCGGCGCGTGCGCGTGCGGTCGCCCGGCGCGAAGGAGCGCTCGCGGACCTGGGTCTGGCCGATGACGTCCGGCTGACCGAGCGAATCCGGTTTGAGGTGACGACCCGGCTGCGCACGCTGGTGGAGACGGTGGCGCGCGACCTGCTGCGCCAGGTGGAACGCCTGACCCCCGATGGAGAGAGTGCGAGCCCGATGCCGCCCCCCGGCACCGTGTTCGAGCGGATGCGACAGGCGGGATGCCTGAGCGACGCTGGGCTCATGACCGAATTGGTGGCCCAGGTCCGGCAGGCCTTGCTGGCCGAAGGATTGCCGATCGACAGCATGGCGGGGGATGCGCCCAGCCTGCTCGTCCGCCTGACCGAAGCGCCCGACCGGATCGTCGCGGCGGCGGCGCGCGGCGTGCTGGTGGCCGAGGGGGGTGTCCGCACTGCCGGGCTGGAGGGCGAGGCGGTGGCGCTGCCCGCCGAGCAGCATCACCGGCTAATCTGGACGATTGCGGCGATGCTGCGCCAGGGCGGCGATGCGGCTCGTGACAAGGTGCTGGCCAAGGCGGCGGAGCGCGTGCTCGCCGCGCAGGAGGCCGGGGATCGGCCGCTCGCCGCGACGCTGAAGCTGGCCGCCGCCATCGACGCACGCGCGGCGGAACTGCCCGAATTGCTGGTCGAGAGCCTGTCCGATCGCCAGCTGGGCCTGTTCATCGCGCTTCTGACCCATGCCTGCGGGATGGACGTCGACCTGGTGCGCGAGATCGTGCTGGAACCGGAGGGGGATCGCCTCTGGCTCGTGCTGCGCGCGCTCGATATGGACCGGGCGACGATCGCGCGGATCGGCTGGGCCCTGTGCGAGGCCGATGGTCGCCGCGACGTCGAGGGCTTTGCCGACGCGGTCGAGGCGATCATGGCGGTGTCGCCGGAGGATGCCCGCCAGGCCATCGCGTCCCTGAGGCTGCCTCGCGCGTTTCGCGAAGCGATGGAGCGTTTGGAAGGTTTCGCGCGTCGATGACCTCGATGGATAGCCCCGGCGAATCGATGGTCGCGCGTGCCATTCTGGACGCAGGCGACCATATCCTGTCGGCCGACCCCCCGATCGAGCTGCTGCACATGCGTGCCGGGGGCGGGGCGGGGGACCGGATGGCGGTGCCGCCGATCGCGCGAGTGGCACGGCTGGCCCGGCGGCTGGGCATCACGGTGTCGCGCAAGGTGGTGGTCGCCGATGACGAGGGGGATCTCGACCTGTGGGTCCAGGCCCGGCCCGAAACCGGGCAGATCCGCCTGAGCGTGAGCGGCTGGCGCGACCGTAACGCGTGGAAGCCGAGTGCGCCGCCGCCCGATCATGCCGCGGCCGGCGCCGATTTCCGCTGGGAAACCGATGCGGCGCTTCGCTTGACCTTCCTGTCGCCGGGGGCTGGCCTGCGTCATGGTTTCGATGCCGAGGCGATGCTGGGGCGTCCGCTGAACGCGTTGTTCCTATTCGATCCCAAGGCGACGGGCACAAGCCGCTTGCTGGACGAAGCCGCACCGCTCGATGGACGCGGGGCCCGACTGCGTCCGACCGATGCGCCGGTGCGGCTGTCGGCGGCGATCCGCCATGACGGCATGGGCGGGATTGCGGGTCTGGTCGGCGCGACCTTCCTGATCGACGAGCCCGGCGAGGACGATACGGACGTGCTCATTCCGCCGGGCGGTCCGCCGCTGACCGAGACATTCACCGCCGGGCTCGACAAGGCACTGCGCACGCCTTTGGCGCGGATCGTCGCCAATGCCGACAGCATCGCGGCGCGGGCAGACGGGCCGATTGCGGCGGAATATGCCGACTATGCGAACGACATCGCCCATGCCGGACGGCATCTGATGGGGCTGGTCGACAATCTGGTCGAGTTGCAGGCGATCGAGCAGGCCGATTTCCGCCTGACCGCGACGCCGATCGACCTGGCCGATGTGGCGCGCCGCGCGGGCGGACTGCTGGGCGTCCGTGCAGAGGCGGCCGGGGTGACGATCCGCCGCCCCGCGCTGTCGGAGGGCCTGCCCGCGCTCGGCGATTTCGGCCGGTCGCTGCAGATCATGATCAACCTGATCGGCAATGCCGTGCGCTATTCGCCACGCGGCGGCGAGGTGGTGGTCACCGCCGAGCGGGACGGCGAATGGGCGCTGGTCAGTGTCGCCGATCGCGGCAAGGGCATCGCGCCCGAGGATCAGGCACGCATTTTCGAGAAGTTCGAGCGCGTCGACCCGAGCGAGCCGGGCGGCACCGGCCTTGGGCTCTATATCGCCCGTCGCTTGGCCCGCGCGTTGGGCGGCGAGTTGAGCGTCGAGAGCGTGCCGGGAGAGGGGGCGACCTTCACCTTCCGCCTTCGGTCGCGATAGGTCGGATCGCTTCCGCCCCCTGGATGTGGGGCGCATATCGTGCGTAGATTACGGATACCGCAACTATGCGCTGAAACATCAAAAAAGGGCCCCCGAAGGAGCCCTTTTCGTGTCCGCGAACGAACGCTCAGCGCCGCCTTTTGGGCAATCGCCGGGCGATCAGGATCAGCAGCAATCCCCCGACCGCGACGAACGCACCGCGATCGGCCCATTCGCCGCGACCGAGCATGAAGCTTTCATCGGGCCAATGAATGTATCCCAGGCCCTGACCGATCCATAAGCCACCGGTCAGCGCCAGAAGGACGCCGATGGCGATCAGGATCGGCCGGGCCCGGTTCATGGCTTAGCGCTGCTCGACCGGGACGTAGGAACGCTGCGTCGGGCCGGTGTACAGCTGACGCGGGCGGCCGATCTTCTGGTCGGGATCGGTGATCATCTCGTTCCACTGTGCGACCCAGCCGACGGTGCGAGCCAGGGCGAACAGCACGGTGAACATCTCGGTCGGGAAGCCGATCGCCGACAGGATGACGCCCGAATAGAAGTCGACGTTCGGGAACAGCTTCTTCTCGACGAAATAGTCGTCGTTCAGCGCGATCTCTTCGAGGCGGAGTGCCGTCTCGAACAGCGGATCGTTGACCTTCAGCGCGTCGAACACTTCGCGCACGGTCTTCTGCATCACGGTCGCGCGCGGGTCGTAGTTCTTGTAGACGCGGTGACCGAAGCCCATCAGGCGGAACGGATCGTTCTTGTCCTTGGCGCGCGCGATGAACTCGGGGATACGCTCGGGCGTGCCGATCTCGCGCAGCATGTTGAGCGCGGCTTCGTTCGCGCCGCCATGCGCCGGACCCCAGAGGCAGGCGATGCCCGCCGCGATGCACGCGAACGGGTTCGCACCCGACGAACCCGCCAGACGGACGGTCGAGGTCGACGCGTTCTGCTCGTGATCGGCGTGCAGGATGAAGATGCGGTCCATCGCCTTTTCGACGGCCGGGTTCACCTCATACGGCTCGGCCGGAACGCCGAAGGTCATGCGCAGGAAGTTGCCGGTATAGGACAGCGAGTTGTCCGGGTACAGGAAGGGCTGACCCACGCTGTACTTGTACGCCATCGCCGCGATCGTCGGGATCTTGGCGATCAGGCGGTGCGAGGCGATGGTACGCTGCACCGGATCGTGGATGTCGGTCGAGTCGTGATAGAAGGCCGACAGCGCGCCGACGACACCGCACATGATCGCCATCGGATGCGCATCGCGGCGGAAGCCACGGAAGAACGCCGCCAACTGCTCATGCACCATGGTGTGGCGCGTAATGGTGGTGGTGAATTCCGACAGCTCGCCCTGGTTGGGCAGTTCGCCGTTCAGCAGGAGGTACGCGACCTCCATGAAGCTGCTATTCTCGGCCAGCTCGCCGATCGGATAGCCGCGGTGCAGCAGAACGCCTTCGTCACCGTCGATATAGGTCAGCTCCGACCGGCACGAGGCGGTCGAGGTGAAGCCGGGATCATAGGTGAAGGCACCCGTCTGGGCATAGAGCTTGCGGATGTCGACCACGTCCGGGCCGATCGAGCCCGACATGACCGGATAGTCAAAGCCCTTGCCGCCGATGTCGAATTTCGCGGTGTCGCTCATACTCAATGATCCTTCCTATCTGCGGTCATCTGGTCCGCGATCCGCCCCAGGCTTTCTTCACGGCCCAATACAGCGAGCACGTCGAAGATCCCCGGAGACGTCTTGCGTCCGGTCAAGGCAGCACGGAGTGGCTGGGCGACCTGTCCGAGCTTCACGCCCTCGGCTTCGGCCACCTTGCGTACCGCGTCTTCCAAAAGCTCCGTATCCCAGTTGTGCACCGCGTCAAGCGCGGTGTGAACGGAAAAGAGAATGTCCCGTGCCTTTTCATCGAGCAGGCCGGTGGCGGCGTCGTCCAGGCTCAACGGACGGGTCGCGAAAAGGAACCGCGCGCCGTCGGCCAATTCGTTCAAGTTCGCCGCGCGGGGCTTCAGCGACGGCATGGCGGCGGTCAGCAGCGCGACGTCCTCGACACCCATCCGCTTGGCGGTCAGCTCGGCCAGACGGGCGTCATCGGCTTCGCGAATATAATGGCCGTTGAGGTTTTCCAGCTTCTTCAGGTCGAAGCGCGACGGGGCCTTGCCGACGGCGGCGAGGTCGAACCACTTCACCGCATCCTCGCGGGCAATGATCTCGGCATCGCCATGACCCCAGCCCAGGCGGAGCAGGTAATTGTCGAGTGCTTCGGGCAGGATGCCCATTTCGTCGCGATAGGCCTCGATCCCGACTGCGCCATGGCGCTTGGACAGCTTGGCGCCGTCCGATCCGTGGATCAGCGGGATATGCGCATAGATCGGCTCCGCCCAGCCCATCGCCTTGTAGATCGGCAGCTGGCGGAAGGCGTTGTTCAGGTGATCGTCGCCCCGGATGACATGGGTCACGCCCATGTCATGGTCGTCGACCACCACCGCCAGCATATAGGTCGGCGTGCCGTCGGACCGCAGGAGGACCAGATCGTCCAGCTCGGCATTCTGCACGGTGACGCTGCCCTGCACCCGGTCCTCGATCGTGACCGCGCCCTCGCGCGGCGCGCGCAGGCGGACGACGAAGGGCTGGCCTTCGGGCGCGGTCGCAGGGTCCGCGTCGCGCCAGGGCGAGCGGATACGCAGCGGTTGCTTGGCGGCCTGCGCGGCCTCGCGTTGCGCGGCGATCTCACCTTGCGTCATATAGCAGCGATAGGCATGGTCCCGCGCCATCATCTCTCGGGCGACCTCGGCATGGCGGTCGGCGCGGGCGAACTGGAACACGGCGTCGCCGTCCCAGTCCAGGCCCAGCCAGCGCATGCCGTCCAGGATCGCGTCGATCGCGGGCTGGGTCGAGCGGGCGCGATCGGTATCTTCGATCCGCAGCAGGAACTTGCCGCCATTCGCCCGCGCGAACAACCAGTTGAACAGCGCGGTTCGCGCGCCGCCGATGTGCAGGAACCCGGTCGGCGACGGTGCGAAACGGGTTACCACTGGCGTGGCGTTCGACCCGGTGGCGATATCATGTGTTGCGCTCAACCGCGCATACTCCCAATCATGAATTTCGATGGCCCATTCAGCCGCCGCAGCCCCTAGCATCAAGCGTCCGCGCCGCCAAATGTCGTGCCTCATTTCGCTGGAGAATTGGGCGGATGCGGAGCGGGACCAGTTGGCGCTGTGGGGTCCGGTCATGCTGGGCGGCGGCATCGCGGCCTGGTTCGTGCTGCCCGATCCGGTGGCATGGTGCGCGGCGGCATTGCTGGTCGCCGGGGTGGCGCTGGCGGCGCTGACCTGGTCCGGCGGCGGGCGGGTGACGCGGGCGTTGGCGCTGGGTGCATGCCTGATGCTGGCCGGGCTGCTAGTCGCCTGGGTGCGGTCCGAGTCGGTCCGGTCACCGGTCCTCGCACGGTCGGTCATGGCGGACATGGCGGCCGAGGTCGAGCTGGCCGACCGGCTGGCGGCGCGGCAGATCGTGCGGCTGATGCTCCATCCTGTCGACGCACGAGACGGGCGGGGCACCCGCATCATCCTGCCGCCGCGCATCCGAGTGTCGCTGGCGCAAGAGGACGCCCCGGCCGGTCTGGGGCCGGGCGCGCGGGTACGGCTACGGGCGAGGTTGATGCCACCGGCTCCCCCGGTCGCGCCGGGCGGCTATGATTTCGCGCGGGCGGCCTGGTTTCAGGGCATCGGCGCGACCGGGCGGGGCTTTGCGCCGGTCACCGTTCTGCGCGGCGCGGAACGAGTCGATGGCCTTCGCCAACGACTGTCGCGGCGGATCACCACGCATGTCGCAGGCAGCGAGGGCGGTATCGCGGCGGCGCTGGCGACCGGCGATGTCGGTGCGATCGGCGAGGAGGATGCCGAGGCGATGCGCCGCGCGGGGCTGGCGCACCTGTTGTCAGTCAGCGGACTGCATATCACCGCCGTGGTCGGGATCGTCATGGTGCTGACGATCCGGCTGCTCGCGCTCTGGCCGTGGCTGGCGTTGCGTGTCCGCCTGCCGCTGGTCGGCGCGGCGGCGGGGGCGCTGGCGGCGATCGGCTATACCTGGCTAACGGGGGCGGAGGTGCCGACGATCCGGTCCTGCGTGGCGGCGATGCTGGTCCTGGCGGCACTGGCGCTGGGGCGCGAGGCGATGACCCTGCGGCTGGTTGCGGCGGGCGCGTTGATCGTCCTGCTCTTCCGGCCCGAGGCGCTGGTTGGCGCGAGTTTCCAACTGTCCTTTGCCGCGATCACCGCCATCGTCGCGCTGCATGAGCATCCGGCGGTGCGGCGCTGGCTGGGGCCACATCCCGACTGGCGCTGGGCGATGCTGCGCCATCTCTGCGCGTTGTTGGCGACTGGTGTGGTGGTGGAGGCCGCGCTGATGCCGATCGCGGTCTATCACTTTCACAAGGCCGGGCTGTACGGTGCCTTCGCCAATATCGTCGCTATCCCCTGGACCACCTTTGTCGCGATGCCGCTGGAGATGGTCGCGTTGTTGCTGGAACCGTTCGGGCTGGGTGGCCCCTTCTGGTGGTTGCTGGGCAAGGCGCTGGGGCTCTTGCTGGGCCTTGCGCGCTGGGTCTCGGCCATGCCGGGGTCGGTGGTCGCCTTGCCGGTCGCGCCGTCATGGGCTTTCGGCGTGGCGGTGGCAGGGGGGCTGTGGATCGCCTTGTGGCGGACGCGGTGGCGATGGCTGGGGGCGCCATTCCTGGCGCTGGGCGTCATGGTCATGCTTTTGGCCCCCGCGCCCGATCTGATCGTCACCGGTGACGGTCGCCATGCCGCCATCGCGACGGACAAGGGGCTGGCGCTCCTGCGTGACCGGGCGGGGGATTATATGCGCACCACCCTGTCCGAGCTGGGTGGGAGCAGCGCGGAGCCGCTGGCGCTAGCGGATCAAGCCATGGCGCGTTGCGGCCTGGACATGTGCGTGACCCGGTTGTGGCGGGGGGAGCGGACTTGGCGGATCGCCGCGACGCGGAGTGGTTATCCCGTGCCCTGGGCCACGCTCGTTGCTCTATGCGAGCGGGTCGATATCGTGATCGCCGATCGGCGGTTGCCCGCGGCTTGCAAACCGCGCTGGCTGAAGTTGGATGCGCCCGCCTTGCGCCGCACGGGTGGGGTTTCGATCGCGCTCGATCCGCCGATGGTGCGGACGGTGCGCGAACCGGGCGATCGGCATCCTTGGGTCGCGATCGCGGAGGGGAGAGGGCATTGAGGATTGGCGGTGGGTGCCTTTACCGCCTCACCCTCACCCTTTCGGCGCTTTGCGTCTCCCTCCCTCTACCGGTGGGAGAGGGAGTGATGGCCGGACCTTGCCCGGATCAGTCGTAGCGGCGGAGAATGCCCGACAGCTTGCCCTGCACCCGTACTTGTGCGGGGGCATAGCGTTGCGGATCATAAGCCCGGTTGGCGGGGTCGAGCCGGACCATCGAGCCTTCGCGGCGGAAATATTTGAGCGTCGCCTCGCTATCGTCGATCAGCGCCACGACGATCTGCCCGTCGCGCGCCACATCGGTACGACGGATCAGCGCATAATCGCCGTCGAGGATACCAGCCTCGACCATCGAGTCGCCCGATACCTCCAGCGCATAATGCTCGCCCGACCCCAGCAGCGCGGCCGGGACGGCCAGCGTCGAGCTGCTCTCAAACGCCTCAATCGGGACACCGGCGGCGATCCGGCCGTGCAGCGGAATCTCGACCACGTCGTTCGCGGGCTCGGCGAGCGGCTTGGCCGCCGGGATACGGACATTCACGTCGGCCGGAGCGGATACCGGCTTTTCGGGGCGGTCGGGCATCCGCAGAACTTCCAACGCGCGGGCGCGATTGGGCAGGCGGCGGATGAAGTGGCGTTCCTCGAGCGCGGAGATCAGGCGGTGGACGCCCGACTTGGACTTGAGGTCCAGCGCCTCCTTCATCTCCTCGAAGGACGGCGACACGCCGGTTTCCTTCAAACGATCATTGATGAAGCAGACAAGCTCATGCTGCTTTGCGGTGAGCATCGCGATCCTCCGTCCAGAACAGACGTGGAACTTATATGGAACGTTTTGGCTTGCGTCAAGCGAGCATCAGGATTTCCGCCGAGTCGCCTGCCTGCGCGGCGGCGGCATGCGGCGGACGGATGACCAGGCAGGTGGACCGCGCCAAAGTGAGCAGCATCGAGCTGTCCTGAATGGCCGCCGCATGGACCCGGCCATCGATCAATGCGGCGCGCAGATAGTCGATGCGCGGCCCATTGCCGGGCAGGTCCTCACCCAGGATCGCCGGGATGGGCGTGGGAAAGGGATCGGCCGCGCCTGCCAGATGCGCGATCAGGGGGCGGACGAACAAGGTCGCGGTGACGAAGGCGGAGACGGGATTGCCTGGCAGGCTCAGCACCACGGTTTCGCCCAGCCGTCCCGCCATCATCGGCTTGCCGGGGCGCAGCGCGATGCGCCAGAAATCGACGCTGCCGCCAGCCGCCTTCAGCGCGGGTTGGACCAGATCGTGATCGCCGACCGAGGCCCCGCCAGTCGTGACCAGCAGATCGGCCTCCACCCCGGCAAAGGCGTCGCGCAGAGCGTTGAGATTATCGGGCAATATGCCCAGGTCGATAATCTCGACCGGCAGGTCGGCGAGCATCGCCGCGAGCATGACGCCATTCGATTCGGGGAGGGCAAACCCATCATCCGATCCCGGCGGCACCAGTTCGTCGCCCGTTGCCGCGATGGCGACGCGGACGCGGGGGCGGACCGGCAGATGGCCGTGCCCGCCGGTCGCCGCCACCGCGATGCGCGCCGGGGTCAGGCGCTGTCCGGCCGCGATCAGCGTCGCGCCCTGCTCGAAATCCAGTCCGCGCCGCCGGACGTTGCGACCGACATGGCCCGGGCCTTCGCCGGTCAACAGCAACTGGTCGCCGTCGCGCCCGGCCTCTTCCTGGATCAGAACCGTGTCGGTGCCGGGCGGCAGGGCGGCGCCGGTGAAAATGCGTGTCGCTTGCCCGGGCCCGACCTGGCCTGCAAAGGGGCGCCCCGCCGCACTTTCGCCGATTACCGTCCAAGGCCCTGGCATGTCGGCAAAGCGGATCGCATAGCCGTCCATCGCCGACAGATCGCTGGCGGGCTGGGTCCGGCGCGCGGTGATGTCCCGCGCTGCCCAGCGCCCCGCCGCCTCGCGCAACGGCACCTCGACCTCTGGGCGTTCGGTGGTCAGCGCGAGCAGGCGCGCCTGGGCTTCTGGGACGGGTAAGAGAATGACGGTCGCTCCTGTTGGCCGAAAGGACGCTTCGGCGATCCCGGCGTTCCGTCAGGCGTGCCAGTCGCCTGACTTGCCCCCGGTCTTCGCGATCAGGCGAATATCGCCGATCGTCATGCGCTTATCGAGCGCCTTGGCCATGTCGTAGACGGTCAGCAGCGTCACCGACACGGCGGTCAGCGCTTCCATCTCGACCCCGGTCTGCCCGGCGGTTGCGGAGGTTGCGGTGGCGGTCACGCCCGTGGCGTCGAGCGCCAGGTCGATCTCCACCTTGCTCAGCGGCAGGGGGTGGCAGAGCGGAATGAGGTCGCTGGTCTTCTTGGCGGCCATGATACCGGCGACACGCGCGACCGCCAGGACATCGCCCTTCTGGACACTGCCCGCCCGGATCGCGGCGGCGGCATCCGGCGACATGGTGATGCGGCCCGACGCGATCGCCTGTCGTGCGGTCACCGCCTTGGCGCCGACATCGACCATCCGCGCCGAGCCTTCGTCATCCAGATGGGTCAGCCCGCTCATCCGATCAGCGCGCGGGTGGCCGCCTCGACATCCTTCTGGCGCATCAGCGCTTCGCCGACCAGGAAGCAGTGGATGCCGTGCGCGGCCATCGCGTCCAGATCCTCGCGCGTCGTCAGCCCGCTTTCGGCGACGAAGGTGCAGCCGGTCGGCGCACGACCGACCAGCTCATAGGTCCGCTGAAAATCGACCGAGAAGTCCCGCAGATCGCGGTTGTTCACGCCGATCAGCCGCGACTTCAACCGCGCGGCGCGTTCTATCTCGGCGGCGTCATGCACCTCGACCAGCGCGTCCATGCCGCATTCGATCGCGGCGGCCTCGATCTCCTGCATCTGGGTGTCGTCCAACGCGGCGACGATGATCAGGATGGCGTCGGCTCCCAGCGCACGCGATTCATGGATCTGCCAGGGATCGACCATGAAATCCTTGCGCAGGACCGGGATCGACACGGCGGCGCGCGCCTGTTCCAGGAACACGTCCGCGCCCTGGAACCAGCGCTCGTCGGTCAGCACCGACAGACAGGCGGCGCCCCCGGCTTCATAGGCGCGGGCATGGGCGGGGGGATCGAAATCCTCGCGGATCAGGCCCTTGGACGGGCTGGCCTTCTTGACCTCTGCGATCAGCGCGTGGCCGGTCTTGGCGTCCAGTGCGGCGCGAAAGCCACGCGGGGCGGACACGGTCGCGATCTTGGCGTCGAGATCGGCGTGCGACATGGTCGCCTTGCGCGCGGCGACATCGGCGCGCTTGGTTTCCAGGATGCGGTCGAGCATCGTCATCGGTAGGCAATCCATCGATCGAGAAGCGCCGCGGCCTCGCCGGTGTCGATCGCGCGGGCGGCGGCAACCGCGCCCTGGGCGAGGTCGGCGCTGTGCCCGGCGACGAGCAAGGCGGCGGCGGCGTTGAGGAGGACGGCATCGCGATACGCGCCCGTCTCTCCGGCGAGAAGGCGGCGCAGCGCCTCGGCATTATGCCGGGCGTCGCCGCCGCGAATGGCGGTGATGGGATGGCTGGGCAGCCCCGCGTCCTCGGGCGTGATCGTCGCGGGCGCGCGGACATCGCCGACCGAGACCGCGATGCTGGGCCCCGCACCCGACAGTTCGTCTAGTCCCTCTTCGCCGGACACGACCAGCGCGGCCGTCGCGCCGAGCTGTTCCAGCGCCTCGGCATAGACGCTCGCATAATCCGGGCGGGCGATGCCGATCAGCTGGCGCCCGACATGCGCCGGATTGGCGAGCGGACCCATCAGATTGAAGATCGTCCGCCGCCCGATCTTGCGGCGGATCGGCGTGATGCGCGCCATGGCCGGGTGATGGTTGGCGGCGAAGAGGAAGGCGATGCCGATATCGCTCAAGCTCGCCTGCGCAACGGCCCCGGCTCGCTCCATGTCGAGGCCGAGGACCTCCAGCGTATCCGCCGCGCCCGCCTTGGACGAGGCGGCGCGGTTGCCGTGTTTGGCGACCGGGACGCCCAGCGCCGCGACGACCAGCGATACGGCGGTGGAAACATTGAGCGTATGATGCCCGTCGCCGCCGGTGCCGCAGACATCGACGGTGCCCTGCGGCGCTTCGATCGGGATCAGCCGCTCGCGCATCGCCCGGGCCGCCTCGGCGATCTCGATCGAGGTTTCGCCGCGATCGGACAGGGCGATGAGGAAGGCCGCGATGCTTCCGTCATCGGCACGGCCGTCGAGGATGTCGGCAAAGGCCGCATAGGCGGTTTCGCGCGACAACGGGCTGACGGGATCGGGCAGCAGCGCGATGGTGGTCACGCGGCGGTCTCGACTGGGGGACGCAGTCGCTCGGGCAGTTCATGCGCCACCCCCGCTTCGCGCAGGAAGTTGGCGAGCATGGCATGGCCGTACTCGGTGGCGATGCTCTCCGGGTGGAACTGGACGCCGTGGATGGGAAGCGTCGCGTGGCGGAAGCCCATCACCGTGCCGTCTTCGGCCCGCGCATTGACGACCAGGCTGTCGGGCACATCGTTGACGATCAGCGAGTGATAGCGGGTCGCGGTGAAGGGCGAGGGCAGGCCGCGGAACAGCCCCGTCCCGTCGTGCAGCACCGGCGACGTCTTGCCATGCATCAGCCCGCCGCGCTCGACCAGCCCGCCGAAATGCTGGCCGATCGCCTGATGGCCCAGGCATACGCCCAGCAGCGGGCGCCCCGCCTCGGCGGCGGCGGCGACCAGGTCCAGGCTGACGCCGGCTTCGGTCGGGGTGCACGGACCCGGAGAGATGAGAAAGGCTTGCGCCCCCGACGAGAGCGCTTGGCCCGCCGAGATCGCGTCGTTGCGGACCACCTCCACCTCACTGCCCAATTCCTGAAGATAATGGACGAGGTTCCAGGTGAAGCTGTCGTAATTGTCGACGACCAGGATCATGCCACCGCCATAGCCCATCGCGCGGGCGGTGCAATGCCTGCCTGACGTATAGGTCGGCCCGGATCGCGCCCGCCCGCGACATATGGCCGCAATTTTGCCGGAATAGCGCCGTTAGGACGATCCGTTCGGCGTCGAGCCCCGTTCAGCGCGGAGCAATGCGCCGCGTCCGACGTTAGAGTCTCAAAGGAGTCCCGTTGCCATGGTAAGAGCCGCCCTGATCGCTGCCCTGTTGCTGACCCCGGGAGCGGCTTTGGGCCAGCAATCGCCGAACAACCCCCAGGCCGAAAGCGGCCAGCCGCCCAAGCGGGTGCGTCAGGTCACGCTGACCGGCGATCAGAAATGTCCCGAAAGCACCGCCGAAGAAGTGGTGGTCTGCGGCCGGGACGACGAACCCTATCGCATTCCCAAGGCGCTGCGGAACGACAAGCCGATTCCGGCGCAGAACCAGAGCTGGGTGAACCGGGCCGCGACGATGGATCAGGTGGGGCGCGTGGCGGGCGGCATCCCCGACACCTGCTCGCCGGTCGGTACGGGCGGCCAGAGCGGATGCAGCATGATGTGGAACCAGCAATATCAGGCCGAGCGTCGTGCGCGCCGCGCCGAAGCGACGCCACCTGCGGCCGATGGTGAGTGATATTTTCCGATACTGACGGTTGACCCTTTATTGTTCCCCGGCGAAGGCCGGGGCCCAGTTTCGACCACGCCGGAAGCGCGCAGGGCGGTGCGTGGGAGGCAATTTCTCGTACCGCAAACGTCATAGCAACTGGGCCCCGGCCTTCGCCGGGGAACAGCCTTGGGCATAGGCAGTACGCTTACTGCCCGAAACTGCCTTCACCGGCCCGTGCCACCGCATCGCGCGCCGCTGCCAGCATGGCGCCAGCCTTCGCCTCGCATTCCCGCTGCTCATAGGCGGGGTCGCTATCGGCGACGATGCCCGCGCCCGCCTGGACGTGGATGGTGCCGTCCTTGACCACGGCTGTGCGTAGCACGATGCACGAGTCCATCGAGCCATCGGGTGAGAAATAGCCCACGCCGCCCGCATAAGCCCCGCGCCGCTCGGGCTCCAGCTCGGCGATGATCTGGCAGGCGCGGACCTTGGGCGCGCCGCTGACCGTACCGGCGGGGAAGCCCGCGAACAGCGCATCCAGCGCATCCTTGTCGTCCGCCAACTCACCGACGACGTTGGACACGATGTGCATGACGTGGCTGTAAAACTCGACCGTATAGCTGTCGGTCACCCGTACGCTGCCCGCCGAGGCGGCGCGGCCGACATCGTTGCGGCCCAGGTCGAGCAGCATCAGATGCTCGGCGCGTTCCTTGGGATCGGCGAGCAGGCCGTCGCGGTTGGCGGCATCTTCGGCGCCGGTCTTACCGCGTGGGCGGGTGCCCGCAATGGGGCGGATCGTCACCTCGCCATCACGGACGCGGACCAGGATTTCCGGGCTCGACCCGATCAGCGAAAAGCCCGGCAGGTCGAGGTGATAGAGGAAGGGCGAGGGGTTGATCCGCCGCAGGCTGCGATACAACTCGAACGGCGGCAGGGTGAAGGGGGCAGAGAAACGCTGCGCCAGCACCACCTGAAAGATATCGCCCGCGACGATATAGTCCTTCGCGCGCGCCACCATCTCGCCGTAGCGGCCGGGGGGCAGGGCGGGCTGATAGGCGGGTTCGGGCAGGTCGGCGCGGACCGGCGCGGGCAGCGTCGCGCTAGCCAGCCGCGCGGCAGTGGCGTCCAGCCGTTCCTCGGCCTCGGTGATCATCCG
Source organism: Sphingomonas sanguinis (assembly GCF_001476905.1). Classification (GTDB taxonomy): domain Bacteria; phylum Pseudomonadota; class Alphaproteobacteria; order Sphingomonadales; family Sphingomonadaceae; genus Sphingomonas; species Sphingomonas sanguinis_B. The sequence goes on from NZ_LDTE01000010.1 coordinate 135,649, forward strand.
GGCGGCGTCGCGGTTCGCATCGGGCCAGACCGGCGCGACGAGGTACAGCGCGTCGGCCAGCCGGTCGAACACCAGGATCACCGTCGGCCGCACGAAGATCATGTCGGGCAGACCGAGCGGATCGACCTCGGGCTGGGGCAGGGCCTCGACCAGCCCGACCGTCTCGTACCCGAAATAGCCGACCAGACAGGCCAGCGCGGAGGGCAGGCCCTCCGGCACCTTGGCCCGGCACTCGGCGACCAGCTGGCGCAGCGCTTCCAGCGTCGGGGCGGCGCACGGCGTGAAGGCCTCGCGATCGGTGGTCCAGTGCCGGTTGATCGTCGCGCTATGCCCATCGGCCCGGAAAACCAGGTCGGGGGCCAGGCCGATCAGGCTGTACCGCCCGCGCGTCGCACCACCCTCGACCGATTCGAGCAGGAAGTCACCGCGCCCCGGCTCGATCAGCTTCAGCGCGGCGGCGACCGGCGTCTCGGTATCGGCGATCTGCCGCCGCCAGATCAGCTGCGGCTGGCCGTCCGCCAGCCGCCCGGCGGCGTCAGTTGGCGCCATTGGTCAGCAGCTCCGAGCGGACCTTGGCGACCGCCTTGGGATCGGTCTTCACGCCCACCACGTCGCGCACGGCGCGGGCGAACTGCGCCACATATTCGCGGCCGATCAGGCGACCAATATCGCCCCGCGCAGCCTGGATCGCGGCGGTGTTGCCGGTCGCGTTACCCGGTTCGATCTTGGTCGCGCGGATGATGTACCAGCCCTCGTTCTGCGGCGCCTCCAGCGTCTTGGCCTTGTTCTGCGGCATCGAGAACAGGAGGGCGAGCGGTGCGGCGGCGGGGGTGTTCTGCGCAGCGGCCAGGTCGCGACGCGAGGCGGCGATCGGGCGGACCGGCGGCACGGCCAGGCCGGTTTCCTTCAGCGCCTGCGCCATCGGCATGCCCTTGTTCACCTTGGCGAGCACGGCATTGGCCAGCTTGCGCGCGGCGGCCCGGGCGCGGTCGGTGGTCAGGTCGGCGACGACCTGCGCGCGCACCTGCGCCAGCGGACGCGGGGCGGCGCGCTGGACCTGGCCGACGCCGACGACGGCGAAGCTGCCATCCTGGCCGACCGGCACCACCTGCGGCGCGTCGCCATCCTCGGCGGTGAAGGCGGCGGTGATCATCGCACGCTGCTCCGGCGTCGCCTGGAAGGTGGGGGCATCGGGCGCGAGCCCCTGCGCCGTCACGGCCGGGGTGGCCTGCGCCTGCAGCTTGCGGTCGGCGATCACCTCGTCAAAGGTCGCATTGCCCGACAGCGCATCCTCGATCGCGTTGCGCATCTCGCCCAGTGCGGCGGCCTGCTTCTGCTTGGTCAGTTCGGCGACGATCTCGGGGCGGGCCTGGGCCAGCGTCTTGCCGGGGACCTGGGTGATCGCATCGACCTTGGCGACGACGAAGCCCAGCGTGCCGCGAACCGGGCCGACGATCGCGCCCTGCGCGGCACCGAACACCGCATCGGCCACGGCGGCCGAGCTCTGCGCGGCATAGGCGGCCTTGTCGACCGCCTTCTGGGTCGAGGCTTCCAGACCGGCGGCGCGGGCGGCATCGGCAAGCGAGGTGCCCGCCTTCGCCTTGGCGGCCAGCGCGTTCGCGCCCGCCTGGTCCAGCACGACGACCTGGGTCACATCGCGCTTCTGGGTCGCGGCATAGCGCGACTGGTTGGTCTGGTAATAGCGCGCGATCTCGGCCTCGCTCGGCGTCGACTGGGCGGCTACGGCGGCGGTATTGACCAGCGCGTAGCGGACGGTGCGCCGCTCGGGCAGCGAGTAGCGCTGCACGTTGCGCGTGTAGAAGGTCTGGATATCCGCGTCGGTCGGCGCGGGGCCGGTCGGCACCAGGCGGGTCGGGATATAGCCGACCTCACCCTGCCGCTTTTCGAGCAGCAGCGAAGCATAGGGCAGTGCCATCTGCATCGCCATCTGCGTCGCGCCGATGGTCGGCACGGTCAGCTGCTGGGCAAAAGTGGTGCGGATCAGGTCGGTGCGGACCTGTGCGTCGGTCATCTTCCGCTGCGCCAGAAGCTGCTGGTAGAGCGCCGGATCGAACTGGCCGTTGGGACCACGGAACGCCGGGATCGAGGCGATCTGGCCGTCGATCAGGCGGCGCGAGACGACCATGCCCTGATCCTTGCCGAACTGTTCCAGCGACAGGCCGGTGATCTCACGCTGCAACGTGCCCTCGAATCCGCCCGCCGCGATGAATTGCGCGACGTCGAGCGTGGGCTGTTCCTGGCGATAGGATGCCACCTCGTTCTGCACCGCGCTGCGCAGGTCGTTGGCGGTGATCTTCGCGTCGCCGACCTTGGCGACCTGGGACCCGGTGATGCCGCCCGCCATGCTGGAGATGTTGGTCACGTCGCCGGCGGCAAAGGCGATCGCGATCACGCCCAGCACGATGAAGGTGACGATGACGCCGGCCTTGGAATTGATGATCCGGCGGAAGAAGCTGAGCATGGACGACCGATCGGCAAGAAAGAAAATCGGGACGTGCTTTAGGGGCGCGACGGCCCCGCATCAAGCTTGTGCGAAAAGCGCAATCCGCTATCGGTGTTGAACACGTATAACAGACGACTCATTCGGGAGCCTGATATGGCACGGCGCAAATTGGTGGCGGGCAACTGGAAGATGAACGGTTCGCGCGCCGCGCTGGCTGAGCTGGACGGCATTGCCAAGGCTGCGGAAGCGGCTCCGAATGTCGATGTGGCGATGGCGGTGCCTTTCACCCTGATCGCGCCGGCGGCCGAGCGTGTGCCCGGCCTCGCCATCGGGGCCGAGGACGTGCACGAGCGCGACTCGGGGGCGCATACCGGCTGCGTCTCGGCCGCGATGGTGCAGGAGGCAGGGGCCCGCTTCACGATCGTCGGTCACTCGGAGCGCCGCGCGGATCAGGGCGAGACCAGTCAGGATGCGTGGGCCAAGGCGGCGGCGGCGCATCGACAGGGGCTGAACGTCATTCTGTGCTGCGGCGAGACCGAGGCTGAGCGCAATGCGGGCCGCGCCGAGCGGGTGGTGCAGGCGCAAATCGAGAAGTCGGTGCCCGACAATGCGGACGGCAGCTGGTTCACGCTCGCCTATGAACCGCGCTGGGCGATCGGCACCGGGCGGACGCCGACCGTCGAGGAGATCGCGACCATCCATGCGATCGCGCGGGCCAAGCTGCGTATGCTGATCGGCGATGCGGCGGACGAGGTGCGCATCCTGTATGGCGGCTCGGTGACGGGCGACAATGCCGCCACGCTGCTGGCCATCGAAAATGTCGACGGCGCGCTGGTCGGCGGCGCAAGCCTGACCGCCGCGAAGTTCGTGCCGATCATCGAGGCCGCAGCGGGGTTGTGATCATGGGGTGAGGGCGGGGCGTGGTCGAACGCCCCGCCCCGCACGCTTCTCAAGCCCCCGGATAGCGCTTCTTCAACATCGCATAAGCGGCCCGCAGCGCATAGGCATCGCCGCCTTTGGGCCGCCCTGGCTTGGCCGAGGGCCGCCAGGCGAACACGTCGAGATGCGCCCAGGTCGTGTACTTCGGCACGAAGCGTCGCAGGAACAACGCGGCCGTGATCGCCCCGGCAAAGCCGCCATCCGGCGCATTCACCATGTCGGCGATGTCGGACTTCAGCATGTCGTCATAACCGTCCCAGAGCGGCATCCGCCACACCGGATCGTCCTCCGCCACACCCGCCGTCAGCAGGTCCGCGGCCAGCGCCTCGTCATCGGTGAACAGGGGCGGCAGGTCGGGACCCAGTGCCACGCGTGCCGCGCCGGTCAGGGTGGCGAAGTCGAGGATCAGCTCCGGCGCTTCCTCGCCCGCGCGGGTCAGTGCGTCGCCCAGGATCAACCGGCCCTCGGCGTCGGTATTGGTGTTCTCGACCGTCAGGCCCTCGCGCGTCCGCAGCACGTCGCCGGGGCGGAAGGACGCCCCCGACACTGCATTCTCGACCGCCGGGATCAGCAGGTGGAGCCGCACCGGCAGCTTGGCCGCCATGACCAGCCCGGCCAGCGCCAGGGCATGCGCCGCGCCGCCCATATCCTTCTTCATCAGCCGCATGCCCGCCGACGGCTTGATGTCGAGCCCGCCGGTGTCGAAGCACACGCCCTTGCCGACGATGGCGATGCGGGGATGGCTGGGGTCGCCCCAGTGGAGCTCGATCAGCCGGGGCGCGCGCTCGCGGGTGGCGGCCTGGCCGACCGCGTGGATCATCGGATAGTCGCGCGCCAGCGCCTCGCCGCTGGTCACGGTCACGTCCGCATGGTGCGCGCGCGCCAGCGTCTGCGCCTCGGCCTCCAGTTCGGCGGGCCCCAGATCGCCCGCGCCGCTATTGACCAGATCGCGGACCTGCGCGGTCGCGGCGGCGATGCGGATGATCTCGTCGCGGTGCGCGACGTCGCGGGTCAGCAGGACTCGCGGCGCGGCGTCCTCCGCCTTGCGATAGCGGGTGAAGCGATATTGGCCGAGCAGCCAGCCGAGCGCATTGGCGCCGACCTCCACCCCGTCGAGGCGATAGCTGCCCTCGGGCAGTGCCTCGGCGAGCTTGGCCAGCGCCCAGGGCGAGTTGGCGTCGGCGACCCCCGCGACGACGGCGATGCCGTCCCCGTCGGCGATCAGGACATGGGTGCCCGGCTTGGCGGTGAAACGCTGTGCGGTGGCCAGCGCGCGGGTCGCGGCGGACTGGCGGTTCAGCCAGGCGTCGAACGTTTCGGGTGTCAGCAGGGTGATCATGCGGGCGCTCTGGCCACGATCGGGCTGGAGAAGGGAAGCGAAGTCGGTCATTCTGCGGGGCTCACCAGAAACTGTTCGATCTTTCCGTTGGCACCGGGCTCGGCATAGGTGCTGATGCGCAAGGTCCGGTTCGGATAGGTGACGCGGTAGTTGCGATTGACGAAGCCGCCCCGCAACCGGGTACGGCCGCTCTGCTCGATCGTGGCCGGAGTGCCCAGCGGCGACAGGCTGGCCTTATAGTCGGCGATGGTCGCGGGCGTGAAATAATAGGCCGCGTCCTCGGTCAGCAGTGCGCGGTCGAGATTTCCGGCCTGCAACTGCGCATAGACCGCCTGGGTGCGGGCCAGGGCGGCGGCATCCTCGCTATTGGCCTGGGGGGCGGGGAGGATGATCTGCGAAATGCCCTTGGCGATGCGGTTCTGCGCATCGGCGAACCACGCATTGACCGCGACGACGATGGCGGCCTTGTCTTCCGGATAGACGATATTCTCGGTCAGGAAGCCGACCGCTTCGCCGCTATGTTCGACCATGCGGTGGCCATCGGCGACGGCGATCCCGACGCCTAGCCCATAGCCGGTGCTGGCGCCGCTGGTCAGGTTGACCGGCGTTTCCTGCTCGGCCCAGTCCTTGGGCGAAAGCAGCGTGCGGTTCATCCGGGCGATGTCCCATTTGGCGAGGTCCTCCGCGGACATCGACAGTTCGCCCGCCGCATAGAGCCAGCCGGGAGCGGCGGGCGTCTCGACCCGCACGGGGCCCAGCGCGTGGCGCAGATAGCCCTGCGGGAAACCGGGGCCGACCGCCTTGTCCTGGTCGATCGCGCGGATGCCCAGCGGCTTGAAGACATGGGCCTGAAGGAAGGCGAGCAGCGGCTGGCCCGACACCTTCTCGACGATCATGCCCGCCACGACATAGCCGGTGTTGGAATATTGCCACTGCGTGCCCGGCGCGAAGTCGAGCGGGGCCTTGGCCCAGCGGTCGACGATGCCCTGCGGCGTGGTCGGCGTCGCCATCGCCTTGAAACTGTAATCCTGCGGCCAATAGTCGCGCAGGCCAGAAGTGTGGCTGAGCAGCTGGCGGATGGTGATCTTGTCGCCATCGGTTATGCCGGGGATGTACTTCGACACCGTGTCGTCGAGCGACAGCTTGCCCTGGTCCGCCAGCAGCAGGATCGCGGCGGCGGTGAACTGCTTCGACACCGAGGCGATCTGATAGGGGAGCGTGGGATCGGCGGGACCGGTCTGCCCCTCATATTGCTTGCCATAGGCCTTGGCGAGCACGATCCGGCCGCCGCGCACCACCGCGACGGAGGCGGAGGGGACGCCGGTATCGGCCAGCGTCTTCGTGACCAGCGCATCGATCTTCTGGGTTTCCGCCGGGGTGAGGGCCTGGGCGAGGAGCGGGGCGGGAGCGATGAGCGCGATCGCCGCCAGCAAATGGGGGTATCTCATGCGCGCCAAGGAAGCAGGTTTGCGGGAAGCGCGCAACGGGTGTGGGTGCTTGGGCTTCGACGTCGCCCTGACTGCATGGTGCGAGGGGAAAGGCATTTTTCAGCACTACCCCGGCGGAGGCCGGGGGCCAGTTGCAATGTCTTGCGTTGGACAGGACATGGCGCGCCTCACGGCCGCATGGCGTTTAGACCCCGGCGTCCGCCGGGGTGGTCTTGGGAGATAGGCAATTGACCACCGAACTGACCATCCTCGGCTGGTCGATCATCCTGCTGTTCGTGCATATCGCGCTGCAATCGCAGATGGCGACGCTGGACCGGGGCATCGGCTGGAACGCAGGGCCCCGCGACGGGACGCCCGCGCCGCTGGGCCGCTATGCGGGCCGCGCCGAGCGCGCCTCGGCCAATTTTCGGGAGACGTGGCCGATCTTCATCGCCCTCGCGCTCGGTCTCGCGGTGACGGGGCGGAGCGGCGGCATCGCGGCGACCGGCGCGTGGGTGTGGTTCCTCGCGCGGGTCGCCTATGTACCGCTGTACCTCTTCGGCGTCCGATATATGCGGTCGCTGGCCTATCTTGTGTCGATGGTCGGCCTGGTGATGATGCTTACGCGTTTCCTGTGACGGGAACGCCGTACAGATCGTGCTCGTCGGCATCCTCGATCGCGACCTTCACAATGTCACCGACGGTCAGATGCCCAGCGTCGCGCAGGAAGACCTCGCCGTCGATCTCGGGCGCGTCGGCCTGGGAGCGACCGGTCGCGCCGCCTTCTTCGTCCACCGCGTCGATGATGACGGGCAGGGTGCGGCCGACCTTGGCGGCGAGCTTGGCAGCCGAGATGGCGGCGGTCTTTTCCATGATCCGCGCGTAACGCTCTTCCTTCACTTCCTCGGGGACGTGATCGGGCAGGGCGTTGGCGGCGGCACCCTCGACCGGCTCGAAGCGGAAGGCGCCGACGCGGTCGAGCTGGGCCTCGTCCAGCCAGTCCAGCAGATATTCGAAGTCCTCTTCCGTCTCGCCGGGGAAGCCGACGACGAAAGTCGAGCGGATCGTGATGTCGGGGCAGATGTCGCGCCACTGGTGGATGCGTTGCAGCACCTTGGCGTCGTTGCCGGGGCGCTTCATGCGCTTGAGGACGGACGGCGCGGCATGCTGGAACGGGATGTCCAGATAGGGCAGCACCAGCCCCTCCGCCATCAGCGGGATCACCTGATCCACATGCGGATAGGGATAGACATAGTGTAGGCGTACCCAGGGCGCGATCTTGCCCAGTTCGCGGGCCAGGTCGGTCATGTGCGGCACGACCTCCTGCCCCTTCCACATCCGTGGTTCCTTGCGGATGTCGATGCCGTAGGCCGAGGTGTCCTGGCTGATGACCAGCAGCTCGCGCGTGCCCGCCGCGACCAGCTTTTCCGCCTCGCGCAGGATCGCGTCGGGGCGGCGGCTGACCAGATCGCCGCGCAGGCTGGGGATGATGCAGAAGCTGCACCGGTGGTTGCAGCCCTCCGAAATCTTCAGATAACTGTAGTGACGCGGGGTCAGCTTCAGGCCCGCATCGGGGATCAGGTCGATATAGGGCGACAGATTCGCGGGTGCGGCGGCGTGGACGGCCTCGACCACCTGCTCATACTCATGCGCACCGGTGATCGCGAGCACATCCGGGAAGCGGGTGCGGATCGCCTCGGCTTCCTTGCCCATGCAGCCGGTCACGATGACGCGGCCGTTTTCCTTGATCGCCTCGCCGATCGCCTCCAGGCTTTCCTCCTTGGCGGAGTCGAGAAAGCCGCAGGTGTTGACCAGCACGACATCGGCCCCGGCATAGTCGGGCGACATCTGATAGCCATCGGCGCGCAGCTGGGTCAGGATGCGTTCGCTGTCGACCAGATTCTTGGGACAGCCGAGCGAGACCATGCCGACACGCGGCGGAGTAGGGAGTTTGGTTGCCATGGGATGCGCGCGCACATAGTCCAGATTGGATCACTTTTCCAGATGCGGGGTTCGATCCGGTCGACAGGGGCCCGCGATCGCGGCATGACGCAAGGGAAACTGGGTTAAAAGGTTACTGGGCGATGCTGGCGATCGGATTGATGTCGGGGACCTCGCTCGACGGCGTGGATGCCGCGCTGATTGAGACCGATGGCGAGGCGGCGGTGAACCCGATCGCGTTCCGCAGCGAACCCTATTCGGACGCGGCGCGGGCCGAACTGGCCGAGGCGACCGCGCTGGCGCTGACCTTCGACCGGCCGCGCGCCAGTCCACCCATTGTCGCGGCGAGCGAGCTGATTGTGCGGACCCATGCGATGGCGGTGCAGAAGCTGCTGCGCGATGCAGGCGTCGAGGCGGGGACGGTCGACGTCATTGGCTTTCACGGCCAGACGGTGGCGCATCGCCCCGATCGCGGCTGGACCTGGCAGATCGGCGACGGGCAGGCGCTGGCGGACGCGACCGGGATCGTCACCGTCTCCGACTTTCGCTCGGCCGATGTGGCTGCGGGCGGGCAGGGCGCGCCGCTGATCCCCGTCTATCACGCTGCGCTGGCCGCCGGACTGGAGAAGCCCGTCGCGATCCTCAATCTGGGCGGGGTGGCGAATGTTACCTGGATTGGTCGCGACGGTGCGTTGGTCGCCTTCGACACCGGACCTGCCAACGGCCTGATCGACAGCTGGATGGAGACCGAAACCGGCCAGCGCTATGATGCGAACGGCCAGACGGCGGCAAGCGGGCGGGTCGAGCCGACCGTGCTCGACACGATGATGGACAATGGCTGGTTCGACCTCGCGCCGCCCAAGTCGCTCGACCGCAACGACTTCACCATCCAGCCCGCGCGGGGCTTATCGGCGGCGGACGGCGCAGCGACGCTGACCGCCTTTACCGCGCGGACGGTTTCACGCGCACTCGACCATTTGCCCGAGCGGCCACGGCGTCTGCTGGTCGCAGGCGGTGGGCGGCACAATGCGACGATGCTGGCGATGATCGCGGCCGAGACGGGGCTCACGCCCGAGCCGACCGACATGCTCGGCTGGGACGGCGATGCGCTGGAGGCGGAAGGGTTCGCCTATATGGCGGTCCGACGGCTGGATGAGCGGCCGATCAGCTTTCCGGGCACCACCGGCGTGCCGCAGGCGATGACCGGCGGCGTGATCCATCGCCCGGCTGGAGCCTGACCTATCGCGGCTTGGCGCTCTTCGCGTTGACCTTGGCTGGGATGGGGCAGCCGTCGATTTCGCGAAGCACGGTATATTGCGGCTCGGCATCCGGCAGCTCGTTCAATTTGCGCAGGCTGGGCGTCTCCGCCTTGCCGCGAACCCGCCGGTCTTTCGGCACGCAGCGTTCGGGCGGCTGGCCGATGGTCGGCATGGTGGAATAGGGAATGCCCGAATCGGCGAAGAGCGCCAACGCGACGAGCAACATCATCGACTTCCTCCCTTTACATGAGAGGATGTTACATTGTCACCGCGTCAGAGACAATCAGCGCGCGACATAGGCGTCGATCAGCGCGCCGACATAATCGGGTTTGTCGCTGGTCAGTCCCGGCGCCGGGCGGCCCTTGCCATAGATGAAGCCGTAGATCGGATAGGTCGAGCTGCCCAGTCCGTCCGAGTCGCGGAACCAGACCTTGACCCGACTCCAGTCATTTTCGGGCGACACGTCGAACAGCGTTACATCCTGTTCGGCATGACCCCGCTCGCCATTCTGGATCGACCAGTTGGCATGGGTCAGCATCAGCACCCGGTCCTCGACCACCCGGCTGACCACCGCGACATGGCCCAGCGGCAGGCGGCTGGTCTTTTCAAAGACGACGACGGCACCCACGCGCGGGGTGTGGCCGCGCGGATACTTCCCCTCGGCCTGCGACCACCAGGTCCAGGCGTCGCCGTAGATCGGAATGCCGGAGGCGGCGCGTGCGAAGGGGACGCACTGTCCGACATAATCGAGCAGCGAACGCGCCTCGGCCGGAAGAGCGACCGTCAGTGCGCAGAGCGATAGGATTGCCTTGGACACCATGCCTTTCATGGTGTCGACCCTATGAAGCACGCCTTAATCCACACCTGTCCGGCATGGTTAACGGCTTGGTAACGAGATGGAGTGAGTAGGAGGCGCGACCGGTGGAGGGCGTGCGCGCGGATCACAGTCTAGCCGCGCCGGGCGCTCGCTCGGGCTTCGAGAAGGTCCCACAGACCCCGATGCTGACCCAGCAACTGGGTCGCACCGAAACCGCGGGCACGGGCCAGGCCGATGGCCGATTCGTCGTCCTCGCAATCGAGCAGCGGCTCGGGCAGCGTGCTGGGGGGCGTGGACACGCCGAAGCGCATTGCCGCCTGCGACAGGATCTGGCGGATCGATCGCCAGTCGAGGATCAGCGCGGACACCGCGCCCGTGGCGCAGCCCCGCCGGTCGGAATTGGCCAGCATCTCAAGCGTCTGGCGCAGCTGGGTCAGCGCCGCATCGGTCTGCGCCTGTCCCGGCGTGGAAGGCAGCGGACCGGCGGCGGAGGTCAGATGGGCGAGAAAGGCGCGTTCGTGCGAAAAGGCGTTCGACGAACCGATCAGCCAAGGCAGCGTGTCGAGTTCGATCCCGCGCGCCATGGCATAGTCGATCATGCACGGATGGTTGCCGTGCACGGCACACACGGCATGGACGGCGTCGGTCAGGTCGTGGAGCAGAACCTGCGGCAGAAGTAGCGACTGGACATGCGGATGCCCGGCGCTGCCCAGCCGGGCCATGATGGCCCGGATGTCGCCCCGTCGATCACTCTGAATGTCCAATGCCGTCAGGGTCGCCATGTCCGTTCCGATAATGGGTGGTTGCGGCGCAGGGACGTCCGGTCCCTTTGTCGCTCCCGATCGGTCGGCCTAACCAGTTTTCGTTAACACGCGGTTTACGAAATCGAAATCGCTTCCGTAACGAGTTATGCGGGCGTTCCGTCGCGACGAAACGCGCCCGTTGCAGGAGGATGTGCCGATCCTGCTTGCCGGATCGTGGTGGCCTCGCAATAACGCGCCCTCACACATCGGGCGACGACCCGGTGCGATAGGGTCTGGAGTGGTATGAATGCGCAAATGGGTGCTGGGTCTCGCACTGGCGTCGGTAGGAGCGTCGATCGCAATCGGGTCGGGAGCACCGGCGATGGCCGCTGATGGTCCGGCCGTCCAAGGCAGCAAGCAGGGCGAACTGACCCTCGGCCGTGTATTCGGCAGCCCCGACCTGTCGGGATCGCAACCGCGCGGCCTTCGCCTGTCGCCCGACGGCACGCTGTTGACCTCGCTGCGCCCGCGCGCCGACGAGCGCGAGCGGCTGGACCTCTGGGCGCGCGACACCCGCACCGGAGAGGAGCGGATGCTGGTCGACTCCAAGAAGGTCGGCTCGGGCGCCGAGCTGTCCGAGGCGGAAAAGATGCAGCGCGAGCGTGCGCGGATCGGCGGGTCGAAGGGCATCGTCGCCTATGACTGGGCCCCTGACGGCAAGTCGATCCTGGTGCCGCTGGACGGCGACCTATATCTCGCCGGTCTCGACGGGCAGGTCCGCCGCCTGACCAACACACCCGGCGGCGAGCTGAACCCCATCGTCAGCCCCAAGGGCGGCTATGTCAGCTTCGTGCGTGACCAGAATCTCTGGGCCATGCCGCTGGGCGGCGGCGAGGCGCGCGCGCTGACCAAGGACGGCGGCGGCACCGTCCATTTCGGTGAGGCCGAATTCGTCGCGCAGGAGGAAATGCACCGCTTCACCGGTTATTGGTGGAGCCCCGACGAACGCTATATCGCGGTCGAACGGTTCGACGATGCGCCCGTCAAGGTCGCCGTCCGCGCCGCCATCGGCGCGGCGGGCACCAAGGTCTATGAACAGCGCTATCCGGCGGCGGGTACGCCCAATGCACTGGTCGATCTGTACGTCATGAAGGCGGACGGATCGGGCCGGGTAAAGGTCGATCTCGGCACCAACCCCGACATCTATCTGGCGCGCGTCGACTGGACGCCGGACGGCTCGGCGATGCTGGTCCAGCGTGAGAGCCGCGATCAGAAGACGCTCGACATGCTCCGCGTCGATCCGAAGACGGGCCAGTCGACGGTTCTCTTTACCGAGCGTTCGGGCGACCGCAGCTGGCTGAACCTGTCGGACGCCTATCGCCCGATGAAGGACGGCAGCCTGATCTGGCGGTCGGAGCGCGACGGCTATGGCCATCTCTATCATTTCGCGAACGGCCAGTGGACGCAGCTGACCAAGGGGCCGTGGGTCGTGACCAATCTGGTCGGCGTCGACGAGGCGAAGGGAAGGCTCTATTTCACCGGCCTAAAGGACGATGTGCTCGAACAGCATCTCTATGCCGTCGACATCGCCCAGCCGAACGTCATCACCCGCCTGACCGAGCGTGGCTATACCAACAGCGCGACGATGGATTCATCGGCCAGCCGCTTCATCGTCTCGCGCTCCAGCCCGAGCCAGCCGACCCAGGTCTATCTGGCCGACACGACCGGCAAGCGGCTGAGCTGGATCAACGAGAACGCCATCGTCGCTGGGCACCCCTATGCGCCCTATCTCGCCAGCCACCGCGAGACGAAGTTCGGCACGATCAAGGCCGATGACGGCACGACCCTCTATTGGGAGATGATTACCCCCAAGCTGGAACCGGGCAAGCGCTACCCCGTCTTCTTCCAGCATTATGGCGGCCCCGGCACCGGCCAGCAGGTCACGCGCGGCTGGCAGGGCGCATTGCCACAATATCTAGTCGATCAGGGCTGGATCTTCTTCCAGATCGACAATCGCGGTTCGTACAATCGCGGCAAGGCGTTCGAGGATGCCATCTACCACGCGATGGGCACGGTCGAGGTCGCCGACCAGCTGGCGGGCGCGAACTATCTGAAGACGCTGCCCTTCGTCGATCCGGCTCGGATCGCGACCTATGGCTGGTCGTACGGCGGCTATATGTCGATCAAGATGCTGGAGAAGACGCCGGGCGTCTATGCCGCCGCCGTGTCGGGCGCGCCCGTCACCGACTGGCAGCTCTACGATACGCACTATACCGAGCGGTATCTGGGCGACCCGCACACCGACCCGCAAAGCTATGCGGGCTCGCAGGCGATTACCGATGCGGCCAAGATCCGCGATCCGCTGATGCTGATCCACGGCATGGCGGACGACAATGTCTTCCTCGACAACGCGACGGCCTTTGCCGCCGAGATGCAGAAGACCGACACGCCGTTCGAGATGATGCTCTATCCCGGCCAGACCCACCGCGTCGGCGGGCCGGGCGTGTCCGAGCATCTGTGGCACACGATTCTGAACTTTCTCGACCGGACGGTGAAGGACAAGCCGAAGACGAAATGATCCCGTCATTCCTCCCCTGTAAGGGGAGGGGGACTAGCGAAGCTGGTGGAGGGGTGTCGCCGCTGATGGTGACACCCCTCCGTCAGGGCTTCGCCCTGCCACCTCCCCTCGCAGGGGAGGAATAGGATGGGCACCTCATGGCATTTCTGAAGACCTTCTACCTTTGGCCCTTCCTCGACACGCTGGTCAGCTATTTGACCGCGTTCGTCCTGGGCACCGTGATCGGCGCGGAGCGGCAATATCGCCAGCGTACGGCGGGCCTGCGCACCAACGCCCTGGTCGCGATCGGCGCGGCGGCATTCGTCGATCTCGGCCAGCGGCTGGGCGGCGATGTCGAATCGATCCGCATCATCGCCTATGTCGTCTCCGGCATCGGCTTCCTGGGCGCGGGCGTGATCATGAAAGAGGGGATGAACGTCCGCGGGCTGAACACCGCGGCGACCCTGTGGTGCTCGGCGGCGGTCGGCTCGATCGCGGGCAGCGACATGGTGGCCGAAGCCGTGCTGCTGACCGTCATCGTCCTGCTCGCCAACACCGCGCTGCGCCCGCTGGTCGATGCGATCAACCGCTTCCCGGTCGAGGGACGCCATGTCGAGGCGACCTATTCGGTCAGCCTGACGACCACCGCAGCCCAGGCCGGGCCGATCGGCGACCTGCTGGTCGAGCATCTGGAAGGCGCCGGGCTGCCCGTGGGCGAACTGGACATCGAAGAGAGCGGCGAGGATCAGGTCCGCGTGACCGCCACGCTGACCCCGACCATCGTGGAGGCTAGCGAACTGGACCGGATTACGGACCATTTCCAGTCGGTCCATGGCATCGCCCACGCCACCTGGGGGGCGAGTACCCACGACTGATGGATGCCTTCCCCGGCACTATGCGCACACTATGCGAAACCGGGGAATCGCTCTCGCATTGCTATGCCGCCTGAGATTAGCCGCTGAGCCTGGCAAGGAGGCAATATGGCGGCACGGGTTCGGACAGCAGGGGAAGGGCTTGCGCTGCGCCTTTTGGGGGTTGGGCTCTGCGTGCTGGCGTGGCGGATGATCGCGCATCTGGTCGCGATGGCCGGCCATGGCGGGCGGGCGACGCTTGCGGGTTATGCGCTCGCCACGCTGGGCTTCATGGCGGGCAGCCTGGGCAGCGCGCTCACCATCCTGGGTGGCCATGTGTTCGATGAGGTGCCGGTCAGCGCCCGCTGGCGGCGGGTGTGAGCGACATTATGCCGCCACTATGCGAAAGCCGGAAATCGCTCTCGAAACCCTATGGGTCGAGGCGTAGCTGATCGGGGCGGGCGACGGATCGCCCGATCGGCAGAGGTTTCAAGTCCTTATGAGTTCCGATATTTTCCCCCAGCCGGACGGTCCGGCGCGGATCATCTATGTCGGCCAGGACCGGGACGGTCATTGGCTGGTCCAGGATAGCGAGCGATTGCTGGAGGGGCGCTTCGTCTCGCGCGGGGCGGCGATGCGTTATGCCGCCGAAGAGGCTGAAATCTATCATGCCAGCGTTCGGGTGTCGGGCACGGCGTTGATCCCGCTGGTGCCCTTCGGCCCCTTGCCGATGCCGCAGGCCGCGTGATGGATACCCTGATGCGACACCGGCACGATCCCCGCTGGCCTGCCGTGGAGGCGGCGCTGGGGGCCTTGCGCGAACACCATCGCCGGGCGGTGCGGATCGTCGACGCCGATTGCGGTGCGGGCGGCTTCCTGATCGCGGTCGCCGAGCGGGCGCGGGCGATGGGTTTCACCGCGATCGAGGGGCGCGGCATCGGCGGCTCTCCCGCGCTGATCGGCCGGGCGAAAGCGGCGGCGAGGCGGCATCGCGATGCGGCGATGGGACTGGTCTTCGAGCGCGCCGATCCGGCCGAGGCACTGGCAACCGAGTGCGAGTTTCCGGCCGACATCGTGGTCTGGCATCGCGGCGGCGGGCTGACGGGGGCGCTGCGGGCAGCGGGGACATGGGTGATCGGCGATCCGGTCGAGGGGCGGGTGCCCCAGGAGATGATGGCATGACGGGACGGGATATGGCCTGGCGGATGCTGGGCGGTGCGATGATGCTGGGCGCGTCGGTGGCGACGCTGATGGGGCCGACGGGCTCGCTGTTGGCGCTGTTCTGGTTCCTGGTGGCGCTGGGCGGCCTGACGCTGCTGCTGAACGGCAAGCGCCTAGTCCAGGCGCTGCGGGCCGAGCGGCGCGGCCATTATCACACGGCCGAGGCGATCCATGCCGCGCGGCTGCGGCGGGGGCGGCGGTCATGAGCGCCGATCCGGGCTTTGCCGTGCGCGGCGGCGTGCTTCATGCCGAGGGCGTGTCGCTCGCCGCCATCGCGCAGGCCGTGGGCACACCGACCTATGTCTATTCCGCCGCCGCCTTGCGCGCGGCGGCCCGGCGGTTTCGCGACGCGCTCGCCCCCGTTCCGCGCAAAGCACTGGCCTTTGCGGTGAAGGCCAATCCCTCGCTCGCCGTGCTGAACCTGTTGCGCGACGAAGGGTACGGCGCCGACATCGTGTCGGGCGGGGAGATGACCGCCGCGCTCAACGCCGGAATGGCGGCGCGCGACATCGCTTTTTCAGGCGTCGGCAAGACGCCGGAGGAACTGGCGCAGGCGCTTCGTGCCGGGGTCGGCCATATCAATCTGGAGAGCGAGCGCGAGGGCGAGGTGCTGGCGGCGATCGCGGTGCGCATGGGGCGGGCCGCCCCGGCGCTGCTGCGCGTCAATCCGGATGTCGATGCGGGCACTCATGCCAAGATCACCACCGGCACCAGCGACAGCAAGTTTGGGGTAGCGATTGCCGATGCGCTCGCCATTTACGATCGATTGGCCGCACGCCCCGGCCTGTCGCTTCAGGGCGTGGCGGTCCATATCGGCAGCCAGATCATGGCGCTCGATCCGCTGGAGGCCGCGTATCGCCGCGTCGGCGAACTGGTCGCGGCGCTGCGGGCGCGGGGGCATGGGATCACCCATGTCGATCTCGGCGGGGGACTGGGCATCGACTATCGTGGCGGGGCGGATGCCGATGTCGCGGCCTATGGTGCGATGGTGGCGCGCGTCACCCGAGACTGGGACGCGACGCTGCTGTTCGAGCCGGGGCGTTATATCGCCGGCCATGCCGGAGTGCTGCTGACCCGTGTGCTCTGGGTCAAGCCCGGGGAGGAATGTCCCTTCGTCGTGATCGATGCGGGCATGAACGACCTTGCCCGGCCCGCGCTGTACGACGCGTGGCACGATTTCGCGGCGGTCGCACCCAACGGAGCCACGATGCGCGCGCATGTGGTCGGCCCGGTGTGCGAAAGCAGCGACCGCTTCGCTCGCGCGCGGATGATCGACCGGGTGGGCGAGGGCGACCTGGCCGTGATCCGGGACGTGGGTGCTTACGGCGCGTCGATGGCCTCCTGCTACAACAGCCGCGCGCTGGCCGCCGAGGTGATGGTGGAGGGCGGCCGCTTCGCGCTGATCGCCCCGCGCATCGCGTCGGCGGATATCCGTCCGCAGACCCTGCCCGATGAGTGGCAGGAGGCAGCGCTGGGCCGGGCCGCGTAAATCCCGGCTTGGCCTTGCCCAACGCGCACTTTTCGCAAAGTTGGTGGACGTGTCCGCGCAATGACGCTACCGGCTCACGCTTCCGAGTGGAGGGTATGATGGGTTATCGCGTGGTGGTCGCCGGGGCGACGGGCAATGTCGGCCGGGAAATGATCAACATTCTGGCGGAGCGGGAATTCCCGATCGACGAACTGGCGGTCGTCGCCTCGTCGCGCAGCCAGGGCGACCAGATCGAATATGGTGAGACGGGCAAGATGCTCACCATCAAGAATATCGAGCATTTCGATCCGACCGGCTGGGACATGGCGCTGTTCGCGATCGGATCGGACGCGACCAAGGTCTATGCGCCCAAATTCGCCGCCGCCGGTTGCGTCGTGATCGACAATTCGTCGCTCTATCGCATGGACCCGGACGTGCCGCTGATCGTGCCGGAGGTGAACCCCGACGCGATCGACGGCTACAAGGCGAAGAACATCATCGCCAACCCGAACTGCTCGACCGCGCAGATGGTCGTGGCGCTGAAGCCCCTACATGACAAGGCGACTATCAAGCGCGTCGTCGTCGCGACCTATCAGTCGGTGTCGGGCGCGGGCAAGGCGGGCATGGACGAGCTGTTCGAGCAGAGCCGCAACATCTTCGTCGGCGACCCCGCCGAGCCCAAGAAGTTCACCAAGCAGATCGCCTTCAACGTGATCCCGCATATCGACAGCTTCCTCGACGACGGTTCGACCAAGGAAGAGTGGAAGATGGTTGCCGAGACCAAGAAGATACTCGACCCCAAGGTCAAGGTGACGGCGACCTGCGTGCGCGTGCCGGTGTTCGTCGGCCACTCGGAAGCGCTGAACATCGAGTTCCAGAACGAAATCTCGGCCGAGGAAGCCCAGGACATCCTGCGCGAGGCGCCCGGCGTCATGCTGATCGACAAGCGTGAGGATGGGGGATACGTCACGCCCGTCGAGTGCGTCGGCGACTATGCGACTTTCATCAGCCGCGTGCGCGAGGACTCGACGGTCGATAACGGCCTGTCGCTGTGGTGCGTGTCGGACAATCTGCGGAAAGGTGCCGCGCTGAATGCGGTTCAGATCGCCGAACTGCTCGGTCGCCGCCACCTGAAGAAGGGCGACTGAGCCTAAACTCCTCCCCGGTAACGGGGAGGGGGACCATGCGAAGCATGGTGGAGGGGGCTCTCCGCCGGGCGAGTCCTGTGTCGCAGCCCCCCTCCGTCAGCGCATACGCGCTGCCACCTCCCCGTGCCGGGGAGGATATTCTTACCGCCCCATATACAATCCCGGCCGGTGCCAGGCGAAGAGGATCAGGCTGATCGCCGCCGCGCTGATCGCCGACCACATCATTTGCGGGCCCGAGACGACCGGGATCGCCATCGCGAGAATGACGACGTCGAGCGCGACCTGAGTCATGCCCATATTCCATCCGCGCTTGCGATAGAGCCAGATGGTGATGACCCCGGTGCCGCCGACCCCGGCCTGGTGCCGGGCGAGTGCCAAGATGCCCATGCCGATCACGGTGCCGCCGACCAGCGCGGCAAAGGCCGGATGCACCCCGTCGACATGTACCGACACCCGCGTGATCGCCGAGGCGACGCCGATGCCGACATTGACCAGCACCGTCTTTACCGCGAACCGCGCGCCCATCACCTTGTGCGCGAACAGGAAGAAGGGGATGTTGACCAGCGTGAACAGCACGCCCGCGGGCAATGGCAGCAGATAGGACAGCAGCAGCGCGACGCCCGCGATCCCGCCGGTCACCAGCCCCGCCGCCTTCAGGAACATCAGTCCGACGATCAGCAGGGTCACGCCGATGAAGATCGCATAGGCGTCTTCGAGCAGGCTGTGCGGACGCCCGATCGGGCTGGGCGGCAGGGTTTCGGCAGGGGAAGCGGTCGCTGCGGTCATCGAGGGTCCGGGTCAAGGGTCCGGCATCCGCTCCTGATGGCCCTGCTTCTTGGCGGCAGAGCGGAAGCCCTTACCGCAATCGAACCGAAACGCCAATTCCTGGGCTTTATCGCAGCATCAACCAGCCCAGGCCGATCATCACGGTCAGCGCGTAGAGCCCGCCCTTGGCGCGCAGCAGATAGTTCGCGCCCAGCACCCCTGTCGCGGCCAGGGCACAGGCCGCGACCCGGTCTGCGGCGATCCATTCCAGCGTGACGATCGCGCCGACCATGTTCGCCGCCGCGTTGACCGCGATCCACAGATAGGATGGGAAGACGCCGATCGATCCGATGAGCGGCATCTTGATCGTGGCGAAACCGCGCATCGTGCCGGGAAACAGATCGGCGGCCAGGTGAAAGCCCACGCCGAAGCCCAGCCCCGCCGCCACCGGCCAGGTCCGCAGGTCGAGCGTCGCGATGTAGAAGGGCAGGACGCTGTGCACCAGCGCGCTGCGATGCTGGAGCTGGAGCGGCGTATCGAGATCGGGCAGTCGCGTTCCCGCCGCCGTGGCCGCCGCCACGGTCGCGATCAGCATCCACGGTCCGCCCCCTCCGGCAAAGGCCAGGATGACTGCCAGAAGGAGAAACAGGGCGGCTGCCATGGATGGCGGCTACCGGCTTGTACTCCTTTTGTCCATAATCGGGACTCAGGCTTTTGCAGAAAAAAGCACGGATTCCCGCCATTTTGCGGCGATGTGATGACACAGGGACTCAGCCGTCGAGCGGCGGAGCCTCCGGCAGGGCGAAGTACAATTTTTTAAGGGTGGCGGCGGGGGCTCGCGACGGCATAGTTCGCCCTATGACGATGCAGGGCAAAGCGGGCGTCGCGGCGCTGACCGAGCGGGAGAAGCAGACGCTGCGCCTGATCGTGCGGGGGCACGATGCCAAGTCGATCGCGCGCGAATTGAACCTGTCGGTCCACACGATCAACGAACGTCTTCGCGACGCGCGGCGCAAGCTGGCGGTGTCGAGCAGTCGGGAGGCGGCGCGGATGCTGCTGGAGGTCGAGGATCGGCCACCGACCCCCAATTCTATGGGGGACAGGCCAATCGGGGAGGAACGGTCGGGCCCGATCACGCAGGAAGATTCGGCGCCGGACATCGGCGCGGGGCGCGGCATCCGCCGCCCTCGGATCATTATCGGAGCGATGCTCATGACCCTTGTCCTCAGCCTGCTGGCCCTTGGCGGCTTGGCTCATCTGACCTCCACACCGCCGCAAGCGGCTCCGACGGTGGCCGCCGATCCGGCGGTAGTAGAGGTCGCACAGCGTTTCCTGCAATTGATCGACCAGGGCCGCTGGGCCGACAGCTATCACCTGACCACGACCAGCTTTCGCCAGCTCAACACCGAACAGGTCTGGGCCGCCGCGTCGGAAAAGGTGCGGACGCCCTTGGGCAAGACGGTGTCGCGGACGCTGCTCAGCCAGGACGATATTCCCGCACCGCCCGCCGGGTATCGGATGGTACGGTTCACCACCCGCTTCGGCACCTCGGCGGCGATCGTCGAGACCGTGACGCTGGAGCGGGAGAACGGTGAATGGCGCGTTGCGGGCATCTATGTGGGTTAGGAGAAATCGCAAGGATACGGGATGACCTTCATTCCTCCCCTGCAAGGGGAGGAATGAGAAGAGGAGGATAGGGTGGCCGGATGAGAGGTCCACATCCCGCCCGATCCGTATTAGGAAGCGGCCATCCCGCCTTCCAACCGGAGACCGAACCCTTGGCCGACACCGCCCCCGAAACCCGTTTCTTTGACAGCTTCGACGGGACGCCGATCGCGTGGCGCGAGATGGGGGAGGGGCGGCCATTGGTGCTGATCCACGGCTATTTCTCCGACGCCCAGACCAACTGGATTCGCTACGGCCACGCCGCCGCCATCGCCGCCAAGGGTTACCGGGTCATCATGCCCGACCTGCGCGCGCACGGAGAAAGCGGAAAGCCGCATGACCCCGCCGCCTATCCCAAGGACGCGCTGACCCGCGACGGCCATGCGCTGGTCGAGCATCTGGGGCTGACCGACTATGATCTGGGCGGCTATTCGCTGGGCGCGCGGACGGTCAGCCGGATGCTGGCGACCGGGGCGGAGCCGGGCAAGGCGATCTTTGCGGGCATGGGGCTGGAGGGGCTGCTCCACACCGACCGGCGGGTGGAGCACTTTACCAATATTCTCACCCGACTGGGCGAGCATCCGCGCGGCACGCCGGAATGGATGGCCGAGGCGTTTCTCAAGACCACCGGTGGCGACCCGGTGGCGCTGCTCCATATTCTCCAGACCTTTGCCGACACGCCGCTATCGGCGATCGAGGGCTTCGACCTGCCTGCTCTGGTCGTGGCCGGGGTCGATGATTTCGACAATGGCGCGGCGCTCGATCTGGCGGAGGCCCTGCCGCGCGGCCGCTATGTCGAAATTCCCGGCAATCACATGAGTTCGGTGACCAAGCCCGAACTGGGTACGGCGATCGCGCAATTCCTCTCCGCTTGACGGCGGCGGGCAAAGCCGCGCAACTGCGCGCCATCCGCCCCGTTTCGAGGGCGATTCAGGACTTTAGGGGACCAGCATGATCCGTTCTGCCGTGTCGGGCACCGTACTCACCTTCGCGCTTGCCAGCGCCGCGCATGCCCAGACCGCTCCGACGCCCGCCGCGCCTGCGGCCCAGCCCGCGCCGACCGTCGCGGGGGCCGACGCCTTTGTCGCCGAGGCCGAGAAGACCCTCGCCGAGAAATCGGTCGGGGCGCAGCAGATCGCCTGGGTCAACGCGACCTATATCACCGACGACACCGATGCGCTGGCCGCGGCGTCGGGCGCGGAGATGACCGACCTTGCCGTCCGATATGGTTTGCAGGCGGCGCGATATCAGGCGCTGCCGGGCCTGTCCTATGACACCAAGCGCAAGCTCGACCTGCTGCGCGGCGGCATCACGCTGCCCGCACCGACGACGCCGGGCGCCTCGGCGCAGCTGTCGATGCTGACCACGCGCATGTCGTCCTCCTATGGCAAGGGCAAGGGCTTGCAGAACGGCCAGCCGATCAATGGATCGGACATCGAAGCCGCGATGGGCAGCGAGCGCGATCCCGCCAAGCTGAAGGAGATGTGGGTCAGCTGGCACGACAATGTCGGCGCCCCCATGCGCGCCGATTATGCGCAGATGACCGGCCTCGCGAACCAGGGCGCCAAGGAGCTGGGCTATGCCGATGCGGGCGCGCTGTGGCGTTCGGGCTATGACATGCCGCCGGAGCAGTTCGCGCAGCTGACCGACAAGATCTGGGGCGAGCTGGAGCCGCTGTACAAGGCGCTCCACACCTATGTCCGCTGGAAGCTGAACGAGAAATATGGCGATGCGGTGCAGGCCAAGACCGGCCCTATCCGCGCCGACCTGCTCGGCAATATGTGGGCGCAGGAATGGGGCAACATCTATGACCTGGTCGCCCCCAAGGGTGCGGGCGACGTCGGCTACGACACGGGCGAGCTGCTAAAGGCCAAGGGGTATGACCCGATCAAGATGGTGAAGACGGGCGAGGGCTTCTATTCCTCGCTGGGCTTTGCGCCACTGCCGCAGACCTTCTGGCAGCGGTCGCAGATCACCAAGCCCGCCGATCGCGACGTCATCTGCCATGCCTCGGCCTGGGATATCGACAATCTGGACGATATCCGCATCAAGATGTGCACGAAGGTCAACGCCGACGACTTCGTGACCATCCATCACGAGCTGGGGCATAACTACTACCAGCGCGCGTACAAGAACCAGCCTTTCCTCTACAAGAACGGCGCGAATGACGGTTTCCACGAGGCGATCGGCGATACCGTCGCGCTGTCGATCACGCCCGATTATCTGGTGAAGATCGGCCTGCTCGATCCCGCGAAGGTGCCGAGCGCCGACAAGGATATCGGCCTGCTTCTCCGTCAGGCGATGGACAAGGTGGCGTTCCTGCCCTTCGGCCTGCTGATCGACAAGTGGCGCTGGGGCGTGTTCTCCGGCCAGATTCCGGCCAGCCAGTATCAGGCGGGCTGGGACGCGCTGCGCCTGAAATATCAGGGCGTGGTACCGCCGGTCGCGCGGGACGAGACGAAGTTCGATCCGGGTGCGAAGTACCACATTCCGGCGGGCGTGCCCTATGCGCGCTATTTCCTGGCGCGGGTGCTCCAGTTCCAATTCTACAAGGCGGCCTGCGATCAGGCGGGCTGGAAGGGCCCGCTGCACCGCTGTTCCTTCTATGGCAACAAGAAGGTCGGCGAGAAGCTGAACGCGATGCTGGCGATGGGCCAGTCCAAGCCGTGGCCGGACGCGCTTCAGGTCTTCACCGGCAGCCGTGAGATGTCGGGCAAGGCGCTGGTCGAATATTTCGCGCCGCTGAAAGTCTGGCTCGACCAGCAGAACAAGGGCAAGCCGCAGGGCTGGTGATGCCCGCCCTCTCCCCAAGCCATGCCTGGGGAGAGGGTGTTTTATGGGCATGGCCGCTTACGGTGTCGGCCCGCCCCGAAATCTCACCCTCGTTCAGGCTGAGCGGAGGAAGGGCAATCAGTCCTTCTTGTTGTCCTTGTCCCGCTTCGCGCTGCTCCCCTTCAGCGACAACAGCGCGGCGGTGAGCCCGGCCGCCGCCGCCAGACTGCCCAGGATCGAGGCAACACCCCATTTGCCGCCGACCCGGTCCAGCCCGTGCTTGCCCAACACCGGCGCGGGGGCGGGCTTGATGGCGGCGGGCTTGCGCGGCGGTGCCTTACGCGGGGCGGTACGCTTGGTCGAGCGGGGTTTGGGCGGAGCCTTGGGCTTGGCCGGGGCCTCGGTCGCGGGGACTTCGGTGCCCTCGAACGGTTCGACTATAGGCACGGCGTCGTCGATCGCCGGCTCTGCTTTGGCCACGGGGCGTTTACGCGGGGCCGGGGTGCCCGCCGCCTTGGGCGCGGCGCGGCGGCGGGGCGGGCGTGGCTTTTTCGGGTCCGTGGTATCGACCATGACGAAATCCCCCATTCCAACAAAGCAGCTTCGGTTCGTCACCGTAACGCTTGCGCCCGCCCCCGGTTGCCAATCAGCGGAAGGGCGGCTCGTTGAACGCGCGCAGCTTGCGGCTGTGCAGCTTGTTGCCCTCGCGGCGCAGCTGTTCGCAGGTTTCGATGCCGATCCGCATATGCTCGCTGATCGCACGTTCATAGAAGCGGTTGGCCTGGCCGGGCAGCTTCAGCTCGCCGTGCAGCGGCTTGTCGGACACGCAGAGCAGCGTCCCGTACGGCACGCGGAAGCGATAGCCCTGCGCCGCGATCGTCGCCGACTCCATATCGATGCCGACCGCGCGGCTGAGCGAGAAGCGCAGCGCCGACTTGGAGTAACGCAGCTCCCAGTTGCGGTCGTCGGTGGTCACGATCGTGCCGGTGCGCAGGCGACGTTTCAACTCGTCGCCCGACTGGCCCGAGACGATCTCGGCGGCCTTGGCGAGGGCGACCTGCACCTCGGCGATGGCGGGCACCGGGATTTCGGGGGGCAGCACGTCGTCCAGCACATGATCGTCGCGCAGATAGGCATGGGCGAGTACATAGTCGCCGATCCGCTGGCTGGGACGAAGGCCACCGCAATGGCCGATCATCAGCCACGCTTCGGGCCGCATGACCGCGAGATGGTCGCAGATCGTCTTGGCGTTGGACGGGCCGACGCCGATATTGACCAGGGTGATGCCGGTGCCGTCCTTAGCGACCAGGTGATAGGCGGGCATCTGGTGCCGCCGCCACGCGCTGTCGGTGACGATCTTGTCGACATCCTCGGGCCGCTCGATGACGATGCCGCCCGCACCCGACAGGGCGGTGAAGCGCGAGCCCTCGCCCAGCTGCGACGCGCCCCAGCGAACGAATTCATCGACATAGCGGTGATAGTTGGTGAACAGCACGAAGCGCTGGCAATGCTCGGGCGGGGTGCCGGTATAGTGACGCAGCCGGGCGAGCGAGAAATCGGTGCGCAACCCGTCGAACAGCGCCAGCGGCCGGTTGCCGTCGGCGGTCATCCACAGGCCATCGGCGATCTCGTCACCGATATGCGCCAGCTCGGTCGCCGGGAAGAAGCGTGCCAGTTCGGCCGCCGACACCGTGTCGAGGCTCAGCGCGTGGCCGGGGTCGAGCACATAGGGGAAGGGGATTTCCTGGTGACCGGGCACCGCCTCGACCGAGACGTCGTAATCCTCGATCAGCAGGGTCAGCTGCTCGATCAGGTAATCCCGGAACAGCGCGGGCTTCGTGACGCTGATCCGGTAATCGCCGGGCGAGACCAGACGTCCGAACGAGCGCATCGGGGCGGGGCGTCCGCCCTCGCCACGATAAACCAGCCGGATTTCTGGGTAGGCGAAGCAGCCATGCGCGCGGTCTTCCGGCGTCGGCGTGGTGCCATCACGAAGGTAGAGCGTCAGCGCGTCCTTCAGACGCGTGACGGAGGCGGTGTAGAGGCGGTCGAGTTCCTCGACGATCGTTGCGGCTTGAGTCATCGTTCAGAGCTAAGCCCTGATTGTGACACTGGCAAGCGCGCGGACGACCGGGATCGCCCGCGCGTGCCTGGACGCCCAAGTCAGGCGCCGTGAATGGAGTTTTCGTCGTCGGAAGGGCTGCGCAGCTTGGATGCGCCGAACGCGGCACCCGCAACGGCAGCGGCCACGCCAGCCGCGATTCCGGCGGCGGCATAGGGGTGTTCCTTCACCTTGCCGCCTGCGGCCTTCGCCGCGTCTTGCGCCTTTTCGGTGAAGCTCTTGGGCGCTGCCTGCTTTTCGGGGGGGACATAGGTGGTCATGGCCAGTGCTCCTCTCTCGTTTCCGTCCACGTTAGCTGAAAACGCCGCTACGGCCAGCGCTGTTCCGCCCCCGATCCGACCGACCACCCTGTCCGGGGCGCGCTTCGCCGGATCGGGGGCAGACCGGCATCGCGTCAGAGCGCGCCCAGCAGATGCTCGGCCGAGCTGACCTTGAACTCGCCGGGTGCCTCGACGAACAGCTGCTCGACTACGCCGTCATTGACCAGCATCGCGTAGCGCTGGCTGCGCGTGCCCATGCCGAATTTCGAGCCGTCCATGGTCAGGCCGACCGCCTTGGCGAAATCGGCATTGCCGTCGGCCAGCATCGTGATCGCGCTCGCCGCATTGGTCTGGCCCCAGGCCTTCATGACGAACACGTCGTTGACCGAGGTGCAGGCGATCTCATCGACGCCCTTGGCCTTCAGTGCGTCGGCCTGGGCGATGAAACCCGGCAGGTGCTGGGCGGAGCAGGTGGGGGTGAAGGCGCCGGGCACCGCGAACAGTGCGACGCGCTTGCCCGCGAAGAAATCGGTGGTGCTGACCTGTTCCGGGCCATCGGGCGTCGCCTTGACCAGCGTAGCGGCGGGGAGGCGGTCTCCGACCTTGATCGTCATGATGCTTCGTCCTGCGGGAAAGGCCGCGGCAGGGTGCCGGGCTTGCGCGGGCGTTCATGGGGCAGGACGCCCCGCGATTTCAAGCATGGCGAGCGGGCGTGGTGATCCCTATAGTCGGGTACGTGGATCAACTGACTTATCTTTCCGGCCAATTCCTGCTCGCCATGCCGGGCATGGCCGATCACCGTTTCGATCATGCCGTCATCGCCATGTGCGCGCATGACGAGGGCGGGGCGCTCGGCATCGGGCTGGGCGCGACGATCGACGGCATCGGCTTCCACACGTTGCTCGACCAGTTCGAGATCGCGCATGGCGACGCGCCCGACGCGCCGGTCCATTATGGCGGCCCGGTCGAGCCGCGTCGCGGCTTCGTGCTGCACAGCCATGACTGGCAGGGGCAGGACAGCGTCGATGTCGGCGGCCGCTGGGTCCTGTCCAGCACGGTCGACGTGCTGCGGGCCATTGCCGAGGGGCAGGGGCCCGAACGCTGGGTCGTGGCGCTCGGCTATGCCGGATGGGATGCGGGCCAGCTGGAGGAGGAACTGCGCGAGCCCGGCTGCTGGTTCACGGTCGGCGGCGAGCGCGAGGTGCTGTTCGACGTCGCGCCCGAGGATCGCTGGCAGGCGGCGTTCGGCACGGCGGGGATCGACCCGCGCCTGCTGGTGACGGGCGGCGGCACCGCCTGAGCAGGCGACACTCAAGCATATAAAGATATCTTTATATTTGATCCCTAAGGCGATCGCGGCTAAGGCGTGGCGCGTGCCGATCGGCGTGCTTCAGCGTCTTGGTCGGCCCCATTTTGCACGGAGTTTCGTCGTGTCCACGACTGCCGCCACCAAGAACGATTACGTCATCAAGGATATCGGCCTGGCCGATTTCGGCCGCGCCGAGATCAAGATCGCCGAGACCGAGATGCCCGGCCTGATGGCCCTGCGCGAGGAATTCGGCGCAGCCCAGCCGCTCAAGGGCGCGCGCATCACCGGTTCGCTGCACATGACGATCCAGACCGCCGTGCTGATCGAGACGCTGACCGCGCTCGGCGCCGACGTCCGCTGGGCGACCTGCAACATCTTCTCGACCCAGGACCATGCCGCCGCCGCGATCGCCGCCGCCGGTATCCCCGTCTTCGCCGTGAAGGGCGAAACGCTGGCCGAGTACTGGGACTATGTCGGCGACATCTTCGACTGGGACAAGAATGGTGACGGCACCACCGCCAACATCATTCTGGACGACGGCGGCGACGCGACCATGTTCGCGCTGTGGGGCGCCAAGCTCGAAGCCGGTCAGAGCTTCGGCGAGCCCGAGAACGAAGAGGAAGTCGAGTTCCAGCGTTCGGTCAAGGCGTTCATCGCCAAGAAGCCGGGCTATCTGACCCAGACGGTCAAGAACCTGAAGGGCGTGTCGGAAGAAACGACGACCGGCGTGCACCGCCTGTACGAGATCGCGAAGAAGGGCGAGCTGCCTTTCCCGGCGATCAACGTCAACGACTCGGTCACCAAATCGAAGTTCGACAATCTGTACGGCTGCAAGGAATCGCTGGTCGACGCGATCCGTCGCGCCACCGACGTCATGCTGGCGGGCAAGGTCGCCGCGGTCGCCGGTTTCGGCGACGTGGGCAAGGGCTCGGCCCAGTCGCTCCGCAATGGCGGCGCGCGCGTGCTCGTGACCGAAATCGACCCGATCTGCGCGCTGCAGGCGGCGATGGAGGGCTTCGAGGTCGTGACCATGGATGAGGCCGTGAAGCGCGCCGACATCTTCGTCACCGCGACCGGCAACGCCGACGTCATCACCGCCGATCACATGAAGGCGATGAAGCCCATGTCGATCGTCTGCAACATCGGCCACTTCGACAGCGAGATCCAGATCGCGGCGCTGTCGAACTACAAGTGGACCGAAGTGAAGCCCGGCACCGACCTGGTCGAGTTCCCGGACGGCAAGCAGATCATCGTGCTGGCCAAGGGGCGCTTGGTGAACCTGGGCTGCGCGACGGGCCACCCGTCCTTCGTGATGTCGGCCTCGTTCACCAACCAGACGCTCGCCCAGATCGAGCTGTGGACCAAGGGTGAGAACTACAAGAACGAAGTCTATGTGCTCCCGAAGCACCTGGACGAGAAGGTCGCCGCGCTCCACCTCGAAAAGCTGGGCGTCCAGCTGTCGAAGCTGAGCGAGAAGCAGGCCGCCTATATCGGCGTGCCGGTCGAAGGCCCGTTCAAGCCGGATCACTATCGCTATTGATCCCGCTTTCCGGCCTCGGTCGGACGAAAATCGGGGGCTGTCCGAAAGGGCGGCCCCCTTTTTCATGGGCGGAGGCCGGAAAGGCCACGTCTTGCATATGGCGTATCGCCCGCCGATCGCGCTAGAGATGGGCCGATGCAGCGTCCTCGCCCAGACCCTCACGGATGATCACGATCGGTAACGTCGAGGCGGTTCTGCTGGGCGCGGGGGCGTGCGGGATCATTATCCTGGGCATGGTCCTGCTGTTCCTCGGCATTCGCGCGCGGTCGGAGGCGTCGACCGTGCGGCTGGAGCGCGACCGGCTCGATGCGCTGATGCGCTCGGGGCCCGCCCAGCCGATGGTGATCCGCACCGACGGTCGGGTGGAGATGCCGCCGCGCCTGGCCGACTGGCTGGGCCTGATCGATGCGGCGCGTTTCCTGGAGGAATTGTCGAGCGACGATGCCGGGCTGACGGCGGAGGACCGGGCGCTGCTCGCCGCCGATCTGAACGCGGCGCAGAAGACGGGGCGGCGCTTCCGCCGGGTCGTTCGCCCGCAGGGATCGACGCGCACCCTGTTGTTCGAGGGCGCGCGCGCACCGGCGGATCAGGGCGCGGCGGGCGAGGTCGTCATCTGGGCGTTCGACATGACCGAGGCGCAGGACGAAATCGCGCGTCTGGATGCCGAGGCACGGCGGCTGGGCGACGCCTTCCAGGCGCTGACCGGGCTGATCGAGGCGGCGCCGTTGCCCATGTGGTATCGCGGCACCGACCTGCGGCTCGCCATGGTCAACAGCGCCTATGTCGAGGCGGTCGAGGGGCGCGATGCCGCCGATGTCGTCGGACGCGGCCTGGAACTGGTCGAGGGATCGGGACGCGGTGGTCCGCTTGCCGGGGCGGCGGCGGCGCGCGACCAGGGGCGGCCGCACGAACAGGTATTGCCCGCGACCATCGATGGCGCGCGCCGGGCCTTGCGCATCTTCGACGTGCCGTTGCCTACCGGGGGTATTGCGGGCTTCGCGGTCGATATCGAGGACCTGGAACAGTCGCGCGCCGGGGCCAAGCGTTTCGCCGAGGCGCAGCGCGCGATGCTCGACCGGCTGTCAGCGGCGGTGGCGCATTTCGGGCCGGATCGCGGCCTGGTCTTCTGCAACCAGCCCTTCCGCCGCATGTTTGCGATGCGCACCGAATGGCTGGCTGATCACCCGGAGTTCGACCGTATCCTGGAGCGGATGCGCGAGGCCAATCGCAGCCCCGAGGTCCGCGATTTCCCCGGCTGGAAGGCGGAGCGGATCGAGTGGTTCCGCCAGGCGGGAACGGGCATCGAGGAGCAATGGCATCTGCCCGGCGGCACGCATCTGCGCGTCGTGGCGCAGCCGCTGCCCGATGGCGGGCTGCTCGTGATCTTCGAGGATCGGACCGAGGAGGTGCAACTGGCCTCCGCGCGCGACACGCTGCTCCGGGTGCGCACCGCGACTTTCGACAATTTGTTCGAGGCGCTCGGCGTGTTCGCCGCCGATGGCCGGTTGCAGTTGTGGAACAACCGTTTCCGCGCGCTGTGGGGGCTGGAGGAGGATTTCCTGACCAGCCATCCGCGCGTCGACACCTTTGCAGAGCGCATTGCCGAGAGGCTGGCGACGCCGGGGCGGTCGGGCCTGATCGTCGATCTGGTCCGCTCGGCCACGCTCGAACGGCAGCAGCGCGGCGGGCGTGTCGCCTTTGCCGATGGGCGGCATTTCGAGTTCGCGGGCGTGCCGCTGCCCGACGGCAATGCGCTGTTCACCCTGCTGGACATCACCGACAGCAGGCGGGCCGAGCAGGCCTTGCGCGACCGTGCCGACGCGCTGGAGGCGGCGGACAAGGTGAAGACCGCCTTCGTCGCCAATATGAGCTATGAACTGCGCACGCCGCTGACCTCGATCAGCGGTTTTGCGGAGATGCTGCACGGCGGTTTCGCCGGGCCCTTGCCCGACACCGCGACGACCTATGTCGAGGCAATTTTGGAATCGACCGAGCGGCTGGGCCTGCTGGTCGACGACGTGCTCGACCTGACCCGGATGCAGGCGGATGCCGAGATCACGCGCGAGGATGTGGAGCTGGCCCGCGTCGCGCGCGCAGCGGCGGACACGATCCGGCCGATCGCGGGGCGGCGCAAGCTGGACTTCGCCATTGAAATTCAGCGCTCCTTGGGGCGCATCACCGGCGATCGTCGCCGGTTGCAGGAAACCATCGAGCATCTGCTCCGCCACGCGGTCGAACAGACGCCTGAAGGCGGGCGCATCCTGCTCCATGCCGATGGCGATTCGGCGCGCGCGCGGATCGTGGTGTCGGACGACGGACAGGGCATGGACGCCGCATCGGTCGCCCGCGCCTTCGACCGCTTTGCCGAGCCTGGGATCAAGGCGACCGGCGAACGCGCGCTGGGCCTGGGCCTGCCGCTCGCCAAGCAGTTCGTCGAGGCGCATGGCGGCACCATCACCCTGTTGTCCGAACCGGGCGAGGGTACGCTGGTCACGGTCGAACTGCCCCGGCGCGTGAGCGAAAAGGAAAAGCCATGACGATCCGGCTGGCCGATGCCGCCGCCACCGAGGATTTCGGCCGCCGCTTGGCCGCGCATATCCAGCCGGGTGACGTCGTGACGCTGACCGGGGCGCTGGGAGCGGGCAAGACCAGTCTGGCGCGCGGGCTGCTCGCCGCGCTTGGCCTGCCCGGCGAAGCCCCGAGCCCCAGCTTCGCGATCGTCCAGCCCTATGCCCCGCCCGAGACGGTGTTTCCGGTCCTTCATGTCGACCTGTACCGGCTCGACGGGCCGGAGCAGATGGAGGAACTGGGGCTGGACGAAGCCTTGTGGGACTCCGCGCTGATCGTCGAATGGCCGGACCGGGCGGGCGAGGGGGTATGGCCGCAGGCGCTGGCGCTGACCCTGGAGATGGACCCGGACGGCGGACGCATCTTGACAGCGCAAGTGCCCTCGGGCTGGGAAAACCGATGGCCGATATGACCCCGCCGGCGGATGCCGCCGCCTTTCTGACGACGCTGGGATGGGAGGGGGCGGTGATCGCCCCGCTCGCCGGAGATGCCTCGTTTCGCCGTTATTTCCGGGTGACGCTGGAGGCGCGCCGTGCCGTCCTGATGGACGCGCCGCCGCCGCATGAGGACCCGCGCCCCTTCATCGCCATCGCGCGCTGGCTGGTCGGCAAGGGCTTTGCTGCGCCAGCGATCCTGGGTGCCGACGAAGCGCGCGGCCTGGTCCTGATCGAGGATTTCGGCGACGACCGGATGCGCGAGGCGATTGAGGCCGATCCCGACGTGACGGTGCAACTCTATAGCGATGCGGTCGACCTGCTCGCCGCGCTGCGAAACCACGCCCCCGAGGGATTGGCACCGTACGACACCGCCGTCCTCCACCGTGAGGCGGCGCTCTTGCCCGAATGGTACACGCCCGCCGTTGGCCTCGACGTCGATGTCGAGGGCTATCGTGCCGCCTGGGATCAGGTGTTCGCCCATGCGCTGGCCGACAAGCCCGTCACCGTGCTGCGTGATTATCATGTCGAGAACCTGATGCTGGTCGGGCCCGGGCGGACGCTGGGCCTGCTCGACTTTCAGGACGCGCTGGCGGGGCATCCGGCCTATGACCTTGTTTCGCTGCTCCAGGATGCGCGGCGCGATGTCGAGCCGTCGATCGAAGAGGCGATGCTCAAGCGCTATCTGGCCGCGACCGGCGAGGGCGATGCGTTCCTGAACGCCTATCATGTCCTGGGTGCGCAGCGGAACGCCAAGATCATCGGCATCTTCACCCGCCTGTGGAAGCGCGACGGCAAGCCGCGTTATGCCGCGCTGTGCCCGCGCGTCTGGGCCTATCTGGAACGTGACCTGACGCATCCGGTGCTGGCCCCGGTGGCCGCCTGGTTCGACGATAACGTGCCGCCCGAACTGCGCGGCGACCCGAAGGTGCTCTCGCAATGACCCGCCAGCTCTCGATCCGCCCGACCCCCGGTGGCCGGGTGCCGCGCACCGCGATGGTGATGGCGGCGGGGCTGGGCAAGCGGATGCGCCCGCTGACCGCCACGCGGCCCAAGCCGCTGGTCTCGGTGGCGGGCAAGCCGTTGATCGATCATGTCTTCGACCGGCTGGTCGCGGCTGGGGTGGAACGGGCAGTGGTCAATGTCCATTATCTCGCCGACCAGCTCGAAGCGCATCTGAAGGATCGTTTTCCGGGGATCGAGGTCATCATCTCCGACGAGCGCGAGCAGTTGCTCGAAACCGGTGGCGGGCTGGTCAAGGCCAGGCCTTTGCTGGGCGATGAGCCGATCCTGGTCATCAACAGCGACAATTTGTGGATCGACGGGCCGGTCGATGCGATCCGCCTGCTCGCCTCGCGCTGGGACGACGCGACGATGGACGCGCTGCTGCTGATGGTGCCGCTGGCGCGGGCGCACAATCATGATGGGCAGGGCGATTTCTATCTGGGTGCCGATGGCCGGATTACCGCTCGCCGAGCGCGTAGCCGGGTCGCGCCCTTTTCCTATACCGGGCTTCAGATCCTGCATCCCCGCCTGATCGCGGACGCGCCCGAGGGGCCGTTCTCGACCAACCTGTTCTGGAACCGCGCGATCGAGGCGGGACGTGCCTTCGGCCAAGTTCATCAGGGGCTGTGGTTCGATGTCGGCACCCCGCGTGCCATTCCGCAGACGGAGCTGATCCTCTCGGATGGCTGAACCCCGCCGCCCGAGGCTCCATACCATTCCGGCGCATCGCGGGTTCGCCGATGCGCTGGTCGCCGGATTGATGCGGCGCACCGGGGGCGATCCGCTGACGCTGGCGCAGGGCATGATCCTGCTGCCGACCAATCGCGGTGTCCGCGCGGTGACCGAGGCGTTCGTGCGCGCGAGCGGCGGCGGCCTGATCCTGCCGCGCATGGTGGCGCTGGGCGATCCTGAACTGGGTGAAGCGGCCGGCTCCGCGCTCGATCCCGCCGATGCCGAAGCCCCGCCGCCACCCGCCATCGCGCCGTCGGCGCGCCGGATGATCCTGGCGCGGCTCGTCGAGCAGGAGCGGCAGCGGGCGGGCCAGCCGGTGACGGCGGCGGAGGCCGTCAGGCTGGCGGGCGATCTGGCGCGCACGCTGGACCAGATGCTGGTCGAGGAGGTCGATCCGGCGGAACTGGCCCAGCTCGACCTGGGTCCCGAGCTGACCGAGCATTGGCAGTCGGCATTGGCGACCTTTTCGGTGGTGCTCGACCGCTGGCCCGCCGTGCTGGCGAAGATGGGGCGGATCGACGCGGCGAGGCGGCGAACCCTGTTGCTCGACCGGGTTGCCGCGCGGTGGCGCGAGGCCCAGCCCGCCGGGTTCGTCTGTGCGGCGGGTGTCACCGATACCGCGCCTGCGGTCGCGCGGCTGCTGCGCTGCGTGTCGGAGATGCCGGGCGGATCGGTGGTGTTCGCCGGGCTGGACCTGACCATGCCCGACGAAGAGTGGGATTCGCTGGGCCCGCACAAGCCCGATCCCCAGACGGGTCGCACCCGCCGGTCGGTCGAGACCCATCCGCAATATGCGTTGAAGCTGCTGCTCGACCGGATGAGCGTCGCGCGGGGCGAGGTGACGGTCTGGCGCGGTGGCGGCGATTATGATGCAGGCTCTGCGCGCGGACGGGCCATCGCCAACGCCATGGCCCCGGCAGATTTTACCGGCAAATGGACCGATCTGCCTGCCGAAGACCGGCGGCTGTCGGGCGTCTCCACCATCGAACTCGCCACCCCGGCGGAAGAGGCGCAGGCCATCGCGCTGGCGCTACGCGAGGCGGTCGAGGAGCCGGGTCGTACCGCCGCGCTCGTCACCCCCGACCGCGCGCTGGCGCGGCGGGTGGCGGCTCATTGTCGGCGCTGGAACATCCTGATCGACGATACGGCCGGGCGGCCTTTGTCGATCCTGTTGCCGGGCACCTTCCTGCTGCAACTGGCCGAAGCGGCGGCACAGCATTTCGCGCCCCTGCCGCTGCTGGCGCTCCTCAAGCATCCGCTGATCCGGGGGGAGATGGATCGGGTCGAGTGGCTCGACGGCGTCCGCGCGCTCGATCGGGCGCTGCGGGGGCCGCGCCCTGCGCCGGGGCTGGACGGCATCGCCGCGCATGTCGCCGACAAGCCGCCCGCGTCCGCCTTCTGGGCCAAGGCGGCGCCGATGCTGGAGGCGGTGGGCCGGACCTTTGGCGATGGGCCGCAATCGTTGCGTGGGCTGCTCGCCTGTCTGCGCGAGTGTGGGCAGACGTTGTGCGGCGATGCGCTATGGACCGGCCCGGCAGGACGCGCGGCGGCCGAGTTTTTGGCGGCTTATGAGGAACAGGCCGATCATGGCCCCGCGCGGGTCGACCCGGCCGAACTGCCAGGCCTGCTGCGCAGCCTGTTCGACGAGATCGCCATCCGCGCCATCCCGCGTGAAGGCCAGCATCCGCGCCTCGCCATATACGGCCCGATCGAGGCGCGTCTCCAGACCGCCGACCTGATGATCGCAAGCGGCCTGAACGAGGGTGTCTGGCCGGGCCGACCCGCGCCCGATCCGTGGCTGGCGCCGCGTATCCGTTCGCTCTTGGGGCTGGTCGGGCTGGAGCAGCGGATCGGCATCGCCGCGCACGATCTGGCGCAGGCGATGGGGGCACCCCGCGCGATCCTGACCCGCGCCCGCCGCGATGCCAGCGGGCCGACCCTGGCCTCGCGTTTCTGGCTGCGGCTTCAGGCGATGGCGGGCGATCGGTTCGAGGCGCATCCGAGCTTGGCTGCTTGGGCGGTCGAGCTTGATCGCCCGGAGGATTACGCTCCGGTCGACCGGCCCGCGCCCAAGCCGCCCGCCGCGCTTCGCCCCACCACCATTTCAGTGACCGAGGTGGACCGGCTGAAGGCCGATCCTTATGCCTTCTATGCGCGCCGCGTGTTGCGCCTGTCGCCTCTCGATCCGGTCGATGCCGATCCCAGTGCGGCGTGGCGCGGAACCGCCGTCCACGACGTCCTGGAGATGTGGTGGAAGGAGGATCGCTGTGACGTCGAGGCGCTTCGCCCCCGCGCGCTGGCGATGCTGCGCGACCAGAATACCCATCCGATGATGCGTGCGCTGTGGCAGCCCCGGCTGATCGAGGCGATCGACTGGATCGCCGCCGAGGTCGCCGCCAAGGCGGGCGAGGGACGCCATGTCCTGAGCGCCGAGGGCAAGGGCGAGGCGAAGCTCGCGGGCGTCACGCTGACCGGCCGGTTCGACCGGATCGACAGGGCGGCGGACGGATCGCTGGTGGTGATCGACTATAAGACCGGCAAGCCACCCTCGACCACGGCGGTGCGCGAGGGGTTCAGCCTGCAGCTCGGCCTGCTCGGCCTGATCGCCGAGCGGGGCGGGTTCCAGGGCGTGACGGGCAAGGCGGGCGGCTTTGAATATTGGTCGCTGGGGCGCGGGCGCGAGGGGCTGGGCTATATCGCGACGCCGGTCGATCCCGATGGTAAGCGCGAGCGGATACGGACCGACGAGTTCGTCGCCATCGCGGCGGCGAACTTTGCCGAGGCGGCGGGCCAGTGGCTGACGGGCGACGCGCCCTTCACCGCCAAGCTGGTGCCCGAATATGCGCCCTATGCGGAATATGACCAGCTGATGCGGCGGGATGAATGGTATGGCCGTGATCGGTGATCGTGCAGCGGTAGCGGACGGGGACTCCCGCCTGTGGAGCGTGGGCCAGTGAGCGCGCGTCCCATGGCCAATCTGCCGCCGCTGAAGGGCGCGCAGGCCGCCGCCAGCGACCCCAAAGCCCATGTCTGGCTGTCCGCCTCGGCGGGCACGGGCAAGACGCAGGTGCTGGCTGCCCGCGTGTTCCGCCTGCTGCTGGCGGGTGTCGCGCCTGAGGCGATCTTGTGCCTGACCTTCACCAAGGCGGGTGCGGCGGAGATGGCGCAGCGGATCAACGGCCGCCTCGCCGCCTGGGTGCGGATGCCCGAGACCGAGCTGTTCGCCGACCTCCGCGCGCTGGGTGAGACGGCGACCCCGGACTTGCGCGAGCGGGCGCGGACGCTGTTTGCCCGTGTGCTCGACGCGCCGGGCGGCGGATTGCGTATCCAGACCATTCACGGCTTCTGCCAGGGGCTGCTCGCGGCCTTCCCGGTCGAGGCGGGCCTTGCGCCGGGCTTCCGCCCGCTGGAGGCGCGCGAGGAGGCGGTGTTGGCACGCGAGGCATTGGCCCGGATGCTGGAAAACGCCGAGCGCGAGGGCCGGGTCGGCCCGGTCGAGACGGTCGGCGCGCTGTCGTTGCGGCTGGGCGAGGGCGGGGCGGAAGCCTTCCTCGCCGCCTGCGCCCGTGCGCCGGGCGCGCTGGAGGCGTTGCCAACCGGTATCCAGCCCTGGCTCCGCCGTGCGCTCGACCTGCCGTCGGGCGACATCGACGAGGCGATTGCCGAGGGTGTCGAGGATATCGACGAGGACGCGGTGGTCCGGCTGGCGGGGGCGAACCGCGCCTGGGGCACTGCGACCGGCGACAAGGCGGCGGCGGTGCTGGAGCGCTGGATCGCTAGCGACCGGGCGGGGCGGGTGGCTTCGCTCGAAGAACTGATGGGCACGGTCTTCACCGCGAAGGGCGAACCGCGCAAGGCGTCCAAGAAGCTGACCGACGCCGATCCCGATTACGAGGACATGGCGCGCGAATTGGGCGAGGCGTGTCGCCACCTCCTCGGCCTGGCGGCACGGGCGCGTCATGCCGATCTGCTCGCCGATGCGCTGACCGTAGGTCGTGACTATGCGCGCGCTTATACCCTGTCGAAGCGCGCCATCGGGGCGGTCGACTTCGACGACCTGATCCGCACCACCGTCGAGCTGCTGGAGCGGCCCGGCATCGGTGAATGGGTCCGCTACAAGCTCGACCAGGTGACCGAGCATGTCCTGATCGACGAGGCGCAGGACACCAATGCGCATCAGTGGCGTATCGTCCGCGCGCTGGCGGACGAGTTCTTTGTCGGGCGCGGGCTCTATGCGCCCTCGACACGGACGCTGTTCACGGTCGGCGATCACAAACAGGCGATCTTCGGCTTTCAGGGCACCGACCCGATCAACTTCCAGGCGGCCGAGCTGCATTTTGCGCGGCGTGCGGGCGAGGTGGCGGGCGATGACGAATGGCCGCCCGAGGAGCGCGGGCTGCCGTTCAACCAGCTGTCGCTGACCCATAGCTTCCGCTCGACCACGCCGATCTTGGAGTTCGTCGACGCCGCGATCGAGGCGCTGGGCGAACCCGGCATGGGGATGGTGGGCGAGGTCGAACGCCATGCCAGCGAGGTGAAGGGGCCGGGCCGCGTCACGCTCTGGCCGCCGGTCGTGGCGGGTGGCAGCGACGAGGATGAGGAAGGCTGGATCGACGACGCGGTGCGCAAGGTCGCGACCGACATCGCGCGCGCCGTCCGTCGCTGGCTGGACGATGGCGTGATGCTGGAGAGCAAGGGCCGCAGGCTCGAGCCGCAGGACATCATGATCCTGGTCAAGCGGCGCGGCGACCTCGCCTCGTTGATCGTCGCTCGGCTCTATGCCGAGGGGGTGCCGGTGGCGGGTGTCGACCGGCTGCGGCTGAATGCGCCGCTGGCGGTGCAGGACCTGCTGGCGACGGTGCGGTTCGCGCTCCAGCCCGAGGATGACCTGTCGCTGGCCTCGCTGCTCGTGTCGCCGCTGATCGGCTGGTCGCAGGATCGGTTGATGACGGCGGGGCACCGGGAGCGGGGCTCGCTCTGGGCGCATCTGACGCGGACCTTGCCGCCTGAGGATCTGGCGCCGCTCCGCCAGATGCTCGCGCGGGCCGATGTGTCGACGCCGTACCAGTTTCTGGAAGAGTTGTTGTCGGGGCCGCTCGACGGGCGGCGCAAGCTGATCCGGCGGCTGGGGACCGAGGCGCGCGATCCGATCGAGGAACTGCTCAACGCCGCGCTGACCTTCGAGAGCACGACGACGCCTTCGCTCCAGCGCTTCCTCGACTGGTTCGATCGCGGCGATGTCGAGATCGTGCGCGATCCGTCCGCGCCGCTGGACGCGGTGCGGGTGATGACCGCGCATGGGTCGAAGGGATTGCAGGCGCCGCTGGTCATCCTGGCCGACGCCACCGCCGATCCGACCGCGAGCCCACGTTCGATCCTGCGCTGGACGCCCGAACCGGGGGCCTTGCCGATCCCGGTCTTCCCGCCACGCGCCGACGAACGGGGCGGGCCGCTGGATGCGGTCGCCGCCGAGATCGCCGCGCGCGAGCTGGCCGAGCATTGGCGGCTGTTCTACGTCGCAGCGACGCGCGCGGAGGAACAGTTGGTGATCACCGGCGCGCTCGGCAAGCGGGCGGCGGGCGTGCCGCCGATGCACAGCTGGTACGCGACCTGTGCACGCGCGATGACCGCTTTGGGCGTGCCGGAGGTCGAGCCGGGCGACGGCCGGTCGCGGCTCTTCATTGGCAGCGCGCCGCAGGACCCGGTGGCGCCGCGCGCGACCAAAGCCGTGTCGACCCAGCGTGAAGTGATCGCACTGCCCGAATGGGTCCACGCGCCCGCGCCGCAGGAGTCGCGCCCGCCGCGTCCGCTCGCGCCATCGTCCCTGGGTGAGGATATGGTCGCCGATCCGCCCCCGACGCCCGCGATGCGCGCGGCCGCGGAGCGCGGACGGTTGATCCACTGCCTGCTCGAACGCCTGCCCCCGGTCGCAGCCGACCAGCGGCGCGGGGCGGCCGAGCGTTGGCTGATCCAGGCCGCAGGGGTCGAGGATGCCGCCCTGCGCGCGGATGTGACGGGGGCGGTGTTCGCGATCCTCGACGACCCGGCCTTTGCGCCGCTGTTCGGCCCGGATTCGCTGGCGGAGGCACCGATCGCGGCGACCCTCGCCAACGGCCTGGTCGTATCGGGCCGGGTCGACCGGTTGCTGATCGGGGCGGAGGAGATCCGGCTGATCGACTATAAGACCGGCCGACGCGCGCCCGGCGGGATCGATGACGTGCCGGTATTCCATCTGGCGCAAATGGCGGGCTATGCCGCCGCGCTGGAGGTCATCTTTCCGGGCCGGGCCGTGTCAGTCTCGCTGCTCTACACGGCGGGGCCGCGCCTGATCACCGTGCCGGACGCGGTACTGGCCGCTCACAAGCCGCGCTATCGCGACGGGGAGCAAAGCTTGGCCTTGGGTGGTTGAGCCCTCGAACCCGGCGTCTTACATGGATCGCAATTCAAGGAGTGTAATAGACATGGCAACCAAGCAGATCACCGACGCCAGCTTCGAGGCGGACGTCCTGAACTCCGACAAGCCGGTGCTGGTCGATTTCTGGGCCGAGTGGTGTGGACCGTGCAAGATGATCGGCCCGTCGCTGGAAGAGCTGTCGGACGAACTGGGCGAGCAGGTGACGATCGCCAAGCTGAACATCGATGACAATCCCGACGCGCCCGGCCGTTACGGCGTGCGCGGCATTCCGACGATGATCCTGTTCAAGGGCGGCGCGGCCGCCGCGACCAAGGTCGGTGCCGAGCCCAAGGGCCGGATCAAGGCCTGGCTGGAAGGCGCGCTGTAAGGTGTAGACGGTTTCGGGACGGTCTCGGTGAGACAC
Organism: Sphingomonas sanguinis; assembly: GCF_001476905.1. Taxonomy (GTDB): domain Bacteria; phylum Pseudomonadota; class Alphaproteobacteria; order Sphingomonadales; family Sphingomonadaceae; genus Sphingomonas; species Sphingomonas sanguinis_B. The sequence goes on from NZ_LDTE01000010.1 coordinate 175,813, forward strand.
CATTCCCTCCCCTCGGTCCCCTCCCGCCTGCGGGAGGGGAGGAAGCAGGAAGACGGTTTATAGAGCCCGCGCGTGCCGCTTGGCACGCCCCTCCCGTAGACGGGAGGGGATGGGGGAGGGCAGGAGGTCTCACCGAGACCATCGCTCGCGGCATTTCCCTTCCCAAAGCCCCTCCCAATTGCGGGAGGGGCTTTTTATTGAATTCAACTCAGCGGGATCATCACCACGTCGCGAAACGGCGCGCGCTCCTGTAGCGAGGCATACCACCGCTCCATATTCGGTCGCGAGGGCCGCTCCACCGGCAGCTGGAACCACGTATTCGCATAGGCCGCGACCGGAATATCGCCGATCCCGAAACCATCGCCGGACAGCCACTCCTGCCGCCCCAGCACGTCGTCGAGGATCGCGGACAGCCCCGCCGCGCGCGCCACGCTTCGCTCGATCAGCGCGGCGTCACGCTTTTCGGGTGCGGTGCGCACCATTTGGAAGAAGATCGGCCGGATCGCATCCGCCCAGGTAAAGTTCCAGTCCATCCAGCGCTCCACCGACGCGCGCGCATGCGGGGCCACCGGATAGAAAGCCTCGCCGCCATGGCTCGCCGCCAGGTAACGCAGGATGCTGTTCGACTCCCACAGGACGAAGCCGTCATCTTCGATCGTGGGGATCAGCGCATTGGGGTTGAGCGCGCGGTATGCCTCATCCATGCCAAATGCGCCGCCCACATCGCGCCGGTCATAGGCCAGCCCCATCTCCTCGGCCAGCCACACGACCTTCTTGACGTTATGCGAGTTGAGGCGGCCCCAGATGGTCAGCATGCGCCTCAGCTCCGGTAATCGGCGTTGATCGAGATATAGCCGTGGGTCAGGTCACAGGTCCAAACCGTGGCGACGCCTTCGCCGAGGCCCAGGTCGACGCCGACCGCGATCTCCTGTCCCTTCAGATGGTTGGCGACCGGGGCTTCGTCATAGCCTTCGACCGCGAGGCCGTCCTTCGCCACCAGCGTCTCGCCGAAGCGGATCGACAGCTTGTCGCGCTCGGCCGGTTCGCCTGCCTTGCCGACGGCCATGACGACACGGCCCCAATTGGCGTCTTCGCCCGCAATGGCGGTCTTCACCAGCGGCGAGTTGGCGATCGACAGGGCGATGCGGTGCGCCGAGCGGTCGCTCTCCGCGCCCTCGACCCGGATCTCGATCAGCTTGGTCGCGCCCTCGCCGTCGCGTACGACCAGCAGCGCAAGCTGGTGACACAGATCGGCCAGCGCCGCGCGGAAGGCATCCGCCCCGTCGCTCTCGTCATCGACCAGCGGCGCATTGCCCACCTTGCCCGTCGCGAAGGCCAGCACCGTGTCGCTGGTCGAGGTGTCGCCATCGACCGTGATGCACGAAAAGCTGCGGCCATTGGCGGCGCTCAGCGCGCGTTGCAGGAATTCGGGCGAGACGGCGGCGTCGGTGAAGATGAAGCCGAGCATCGTCGCCATGTCCGGCGCGATCATGCCCGACCCCTTGATGATCCCGGCCAGAGTCACCGTGCGACCATCGACGACAGCGGTGGTCGTCGCGCCCTTGGCAAAGGTGTCGGTGGTCATGATCGTCGCGGCGGCATCCTCCCAGCCGCACGGCTCGGCGGTGAAGGCGGCGTCCAGCCCCGCTTCGGCCTTGTCGATGGGGAGTGGAACTCCGATCACCCCGGTCGAGGCGACGAACACGTCGGAGGGCTGGCACCCGACCGAGGCGGCGGCGCGGGCGGCAATGGCTTCCACGGCGGCGCGGCCTCGATGGCCGGTAAAGGCGTTGGAGTTGCCCGCATTCACGACCAGCGCGCGCGCCTGGCCCAGGACCAGCGCCTGGCGACACCATTCCACCTCCGGGCTGGGGCATTTGCTGGTGGTCAGCACACCCGCGACACTGGTCCCCTCGGGCAGCGTGACGAAGGTGAGGTCGCAGCGATCCCAATTCTTGTACCGCGCCCGGGCGACGCGCAGCGTCACGCCGTCGATGGCGGGCAGGGCGGGGAAGGGCTGGGCGAGGGGCGAGGTGGCGGTGCTCATGGCCCTGTGCTTTGCCGCTTGCGCGCGCGGGCTGCAACGGGTGTGATAGGCCGTCGAGCGATTTTGGCTGGAGGAATCGAGATGGCGCTCTGGGTGCTGGGGTTGATGCTGCTGGTGCAGGACGCGCCCGTGCAAACGGACGATGCGCCCAGGCCCGAACTGGTCGGCGACATGGGCGTCGTCTTCGGCCCCGACAATTATCCGCCAGCCGCGATCCGTGCCCGCGAGCAGGGCCGTGTCGTCGCCGACCTGACGGTCGATCGTCAGGGGCAGGTTACCGATTGCCGCATCGTGGAGTCGGCTGCGGCGTCGCTGGCCGAGGAGACATGCCATCTCGCCGTATCGAACACCGGCTTGTTCCGGGCGGCAAGGGATCGCCGGGGCGCGACCGTGGCGAGCCACTACAGGCTCCGAATTCATTGGCAATTGCCCGATGGGGGACGCGAGTCCGACACGGTGAGGGCATCCGATGCCTTGCTGCCCGCCACCCTGCGCGTCACCGTCGAGCCCGATGGCCGGGTGCTCAGCTGTTACGGGGGGCTGCCCATGGACCAGCACGCTTTGCCGCTGGGTCATGCTGTCTGCACCGGGTTCGCCCGGCAGATCGTCGAAGCCGTTACACACCACAGCGGCAGGCCCCCCGTCCAGCGGTTGGAGGGGCGGTTCTTCGTCGATTATGCGCCGAGCCTGGCGGGCCATGCCATCCCTGCCTGGCCTCGGGACATGGTCGTGCTGAATGACATGAATGTCAGCTATGTGGTGACGCCCGAGAAGAAGCGGGTCAATTGCCAGCGTGACCAGCGGGTCTGGGAGGCCAGCGTGCCGATGCTCATACCATGCGGCGACGAAACGGTCGTGGCCGTCGACCCGTCTTGGCGCCGGGAGAATGCTCTGTTCCGTATGGGCTATCGCGTTCTGGGCAGCGCTCGATAAGCCTGTGCCGTATCTGTCCATGCAACGGATGGACGCGCCGCGCGTATCTGCCTAAGACAAGCTTCGCATGAACCTGCTTCTGCTCCTCTCTGCCCTATTGTCCGCGCTGACCGGCGTGGGGGCCAGCGCGCGTGGGCAGGAAGCGCGCGGGGTCGTTGCCGAGCGCTGCATCGTTTCGGCCGCCAAGCAGGCTGCTGTCGCGCGTGCCGCGACCCGACCGGCGCAGGCATTGGCCAGCCTTTTTGCGAGTGCCGTGCCGACCTATCGTCTTGATAGGGAAACTCCGCGCCCGGTGGTGGCGATCTTCATGGGCCGTCGGCGCGAATAAGCCCCGGCGTCGGCTGCGGCTGACCCTTTCCTTACCATTGCAGTCGCGCGTGCCTTCGCTGGAATGGCGCTGCGCCTATCTCACGATATTTCAGTCAGGAAATCGCTTATGTTCGGCGGCCTCGCCAAGTCCCTGTTCGGTTCGTCCAACGACCGTTACGTCAAGTCGCTCAAGCCCCTGGTCGCCAAGATCGCCGCGTTCGAGCCCGAAATGGAGGCCATGACCGATGCGCAGCTCGCCGTACAGACGGTGAAGTTCCGCGAGCAGTTGGACCAGGGTGCGACGCTCGACAGCCTGATCCCCGAAGCCTTTGCCACGGTGCGCGAAGCCGCCAAGCGCGTGCTTGGCCAGCGCCATTACGACGTGCAGATGATCGGCGGCATCGTCCTTCATCGCGGCGAGATCGCCGAAATGCGCACCGGTGAGGGCAAGACGCTGGTCGCCACGCTCGCCACCTATCTGAACGCGCTGCCCGGCAAGGGCGTCCACGTCGTGACCGTCAACGACTATCTCGCCAGCCGCGACGCCGCGACGATGGGCCGCGTCTATGGCTTCCTGGGCATGACGACCGGCACCATCATCCCGAACCTGGATGATGCGCAGCGCAAGGCCGCCTATGCGGCCGATATCACCTACGGCACGAACAACGAGTTCGGCTTCGACTATTTACGCGACAATATGAAGTATGAGCGCGCGTCGATGGTGCAGCGCCCCTTCAACTACGCCATCGTCGACGAGGTCGACTCGATCCTGATCGACGAGGCGCGCACGCCGCTTATCATCTCGGGGCCGACCGACGACAAGTCGGAGCTGTATATCGGTGTCGATGCGATCGTGAAGCAGCTGACCGCCGACGATTATGAGAAGGACGAGAAGCAGAAGTCGATCATCCTGACCGAGGACGGCACCGAGCGCGCCGAGCGCCTGCTCGAGGCGGCCGGGCTGCTTCAGGGTGAAAACCTGTACGATTTCGAGAATACCCAGGTCGTCCACCACCTGAACCAGGCGCTGCGCGCGAACATGATGTTCAAGCGCGACACCGATTACATCGTGAAGGATGGCAAGGTCATCATCATCGACGAGTTCACCGGCCGCATGATGGACGGGCGTCGCTGGTCGGAGGGCCTGCACCAGGCGGTCGAGGCGAAGGAGGGCGTCAATATCGAGCCCGAGAACCAGACCATGGCCTCGATCACCTTCCAGAATTATTTCCGCATGTATCCGAAGATTTCGGGCATGACCGGCACCGCCGCGACTGAGGCGGGCGAATTCTACGATATCTACAAGATCAACGTCGTCACCATCCCGACCAACGTGCCGATCGCGCGCGTCGACGAGGAGGACGAGTTCTACAAGAACACCCAAGACAAGTTCCTGGCGATCGCCAAGAAGATCCGCGATCACGCCGCTAAGGGGCAGCCGGTGCTGGTCGGCACCGTCTCGATCGAGAAGTCGGAACTGCTGAGCGAATTCCTGACCCAGGAGGGCGTGCCCCACAAGGTGCTGAACGCGCGCTATCACGAGATGGAAGCGCATATCGTGGCGCAGGCCGGTCGCCTGAGCGCGGTGACTATCGCCACCAACATGGCCGGTCGCGGCACCGACATCCAGCTGGGCGGCAATCTGGAATTCCGCATGCTCGACGAGCATCCCGAGCTGGTCGAGGGCACGCCGGAATATGAGGCGGCGGCGACGCGCATCCGCGCCGAAATCATCGAGGAAAAGCAGAAGGTGCTCGAGGCGGGCGGCCTGTTCGTGCTGGGCACCGAGCGGCACGAGAGCCGCCGCATCGACAACCAGCTGCGCGGCCGTTCGGGGCGTCAGGGCGATCCGGGCCTGTCGCGCTTCTACCTCAGCCTCGACGACGATCTGCTGCGCATCTTCGGGCCGGACACGCTGTTCGCCAAGATGATGCGCAACAATATCGAGGATGGCGAGGCGATCGGCAGCAAGTGGCTGACCAAGGCGATCGAAACCGCGCAGAAGAAGGTCGAGGCGCGCAACTACGACATCCGCAAGCAGGTCGTTGAATATGACGACGTGATGAATGACCAGCGCAAGGTCATCTATGAACAGCGCGCCGACATCATGGATGCCGAGACGGTCGGCGATGTCGTCGCCGACATGCGCGCCGAGACGGTCAATGCGATCGTGGGCGCGGCCTGCCCGCCTAACAGCTATCCCGAGCAATGGGATGTCGCGGGCATGAAACAGCAGCTGAAGGACCTGCTGAACCTCGAGCCGCCGGTCGACGACTGGATGACCGAGGAAGCGATCGACCCCGAGATCGTGCTGGAGCGCGTCAATGCGCTGGCCGACGAGGCGGTCGAGGCCAAGTCCAAGGAGCTGGAGCCGGACACCTGGGCCAGTGTCGAAAAGTCGATCATGCTCCAGAATCTGGACCATCATTGGAAGGAGCATCTGGCCACGCTGGACGCGCTGCGCCAGGTCGTCCACCTGCGCGCCTATGCGCAGAAGACGCCGATCAATGAATATAAGCACGAGGCGTTTTCGCTGTTCCAGCGGATGCTCGACAATATCCGCGAGGATGTGACGCGCACCATCGCTTATGCCCAGTTCCAGCTTCAGGCGCCGCCGGAATTGCCCGAGCTGCCGGACTTCATCACCTCGCACTTCGACCCGTTCACCGGCGAGGACAATAGCAACGACTGGGACGCCGCCGCGCGCGGTCTGCTCCAGCCGCAGATGCCGCCCATGCAGATTCCGCAGCCCGAGGGCATGGACCTGGGCACCGACCCGTCGCAGTGGGAAGGCCGCGTCAACCGCAACGCGCCGTGCCCTTGCGGCTCGGGGCTGAAGTACAAGCATTGCCATGGGGCGGTGACGGTCTGATCCCCTGTCGACCGGTAAAGTTAGAGGGCGGTGAGCTTAGGCTCGCCGCCCTTTTTCATTCCTCTCCTTGCAGGGGAGGAATAGACAGCCTTTGTTAAGCGGGCTGGGGCGATCCTCGGCCGATAGGGAGGATTGATCATGAAACACTATGCGATGCTGGCCGTCATGACAGCCTCACTACCTGCCGCCGCGCCTGCGCAGTTCGTCAGTGCCGGGCCACCGTCCGATATCCTCGCGATGCCCAATCAGCCAAGCGTCGCGGCCGACCGACGCGACATCCGTCGCGCGATCCGTGAGGGGCGGCGCAGTGGAGACATATCGCGCGCCGAGGCCCGATCCTTTGGACGCGAGGATGCCGCGATCGGCGAGCTTGGCGAGCGTTTCGCCCAGGACGGGCTTTCCTTGTCCGAAGAGCGCGAATTGCAGGTCCGTTCCGAGGCGTTGCGCGGCCTGGTCAATGCCCGCCGAGTGCGCGGCGGACAGCCCTGATCCCAAAAAAAAAGGGCGGCCATCCCAGAAGATGACCGCCCTGATGACGTGTTGAAAAGACCGACTTACTTCGGCATCACCACCGTCGGCCCGATCGTGCTGACGATCGCGCGGGCGTCGAAGGCGCGCAGGTTGTCGCGCGGGATCGGACCCTTGCGCATAACCACCTCGGCGGTCGCTTCGTAGCGGTCGATGGTGTTGATATCCATGTTGTTACCGAAGAAGGGGTCACCCCAGAACGGGTCCCAGCTGCGCCAACCGAAGCCGCGGCCATAATAGCGCCACGACGGGCCCCACCAGCCGCCGCCCCAGCCACCGAAGCCCGGCCCGAAGGCGCCGGGCGTCGAATAGGTGCGCGAGCGCAGCTGCGTGTCGCGATCGGCCATCACGAAATAGTCATAGCCATTGGCCAGCGTCAGCTCGGCCGCGCGGAATAGCAGGTAACGCTCGACGGTATCGCGCGACGTGACGGTGTTGCCCGCGAAGCTGACGATGAAGCGGCCGGGCTCCAGCTGCTGGTCGGAATAACCGGTGCGGTAGAAGCCCGAACCCGTTGCCGGGCGATAGGTGGTTTCGGTCGCACATCCCGCGACCATCAAGGTGCTGGCGCCGAGCAGCGCGAGCGCGATCTTCCGACCGAATTGCATGGACACTTCTTCCTTTCCTTGCCGCCCGACCGAGCCGGACGGCAACAGCCCTGTAGCTGATGCCCGTTTAGCTCATCTCTCCAGAACGGTCGATGAACGGTTTGGCTCCCGCGATGAATAGTGCGTCACATGCCCGCCACATGGATTGCAATTTGCCGACGATGCGGTGCGCGGCGATGCTCGAAGAGGTAGATGCCTTGCCATGTGCCCAAGCTGAGCCGCCCGCCGATCAGCGGTATGGATAAATGAATGCCGGTCAGGATGGCGCGCAGATGGGCGGGCATGTCGTCGGGCCCTTCGTCATCATGGGCATAGGCGTGGGCCTCCTCCGGCGCGAGCCGGGCGAAATAGGCGAGAATGTCGGTCTTCACCTCCGGCGCGGCATTTTCTTGGATGATCAGCGAGGCCGAGGTGTGGCGACAGAACAGAGTCAGAAGCCCTTCCTCCATGCCCTGTTCTCGGACCCAGGCGGAAACGGGACGCGTAATCTCGGTCAGGCCCTGACCATGGGTATCGACGGACAGGATGGTGGTGGCTTGGCGCATGACCGATCAATGCCCGAGCGTAGGGATCGGTGCCAGCCTGCGCGGTCGTGCGACGCGAAATGAACGGCTTTGATCGGTGCGCGTTGTGCGGGCTTGAGGAAAAGGAGACTTGCCATGAAAGCCCTGCTCGCCGCTCTGGCCGTTGTTACCGTTGCCGCCCCCATCGCCGCCACCCCCGCCGTCGCGCAGGACCGCGACTATCGCTGGCACGGCGACCGCAACGACTGGGACGCGTCGCGCGATTATCGTCGCGGCAATCATCGCGAGCGTCGCCTGACTCGTGACGACCAGATTTTCCGCGGTCGTGACGGTCGGACCTACTGCAAGCGCAATGACGGCACCACTGGCCTGGTCATCGGCGCGGTCGGCGGCGGTGTGCTGGGCAATGTGATCGGCGGCGGTACGCTGGGCACGCTGCTGGGCGCGGGCGGCGGTGCGCTGCTCGGCCGCTCGATCGATCGCGGCAAGGTGCGCTGCCGCTGACGGAGGCAGGGGATGCCGGTGGCATGGGCCATCGGTGTCCCCACCACCCCTAGCCAAAGGGGTTGGCCCTGCCGCATGATGCGCGGCGGGAGGATTATGATGGCGCAGTATCTCAAATGGACGACGGCGATGGCCGCAGCCTTGTTGGCCAGCGGATGCAACCGTGCCAAGGCGGACGATAACTGGACCGCCGATCAGGATACCGCGATCTGCACCGACGCGCAGGGCAAGCGCCTGCCCGATGACCGGTGTCGCCAGACACGCGTCGGCATGGGCGGTGCGGCCTTCTGGTATTTTCTGGGGCGAGGGCGTCCCATTCCCTTTTACGGCGAACGCGCCACCGGCGGGAGCTTCCGCCCGGCAACGGGTGCTCGCTACGTTGCAGCCCCCTCGGGCAGTGCAATGACCCGGTCGGCCGCGATCAGTCGCGGCGGCTTCGGCGCATCGGCGTCGCGTTTCGGTGGTGCTGGCGCATGATCCGCCAGAGCCTGTCTCCCCGTCCCGACTGGCAGGCCAAGGTCGAGGCGCTGGGCCTGATCTGGCATGACGGCGGTGACCGGCCCTATTGGGACGAAAGCGCCTGTTATCGCTTCACCCGCGCGCAGGTGGATAATATCGAGAGTGCGACCACCGAACTCTATCGCCTGTTCCTGGCGGCGGGGGAGGCGGTGGTCAGCGATCCCGCGCTACTCGCCCGCTTCGCAATCCCGCCCGCCTTTCACGATCCGATCCGCGAAGCCTGGGAAGCCGAGCCGCCGGCGCTGAATTTCGGGCGGTTCGACCTGGGCTATGACGGATCGGGCGCGCCCAAGCTGTTCGAGTTCAATTGCGATACACCGACCTCGCTGCTGGAAGCGGCGGTGGTGCAATGGGCGTGGAAGGAAGAGTGTTTCCCCGCGCTCGACCAGTTCAACAGCCTGCACGAGGCGCTGGTTGCGCGCTGGGCGGAGATCGCGCCCGATCTGCCCTCGACGCTGCACGTCGCTCATATCGCGGACAGGGCGGGCGAGGATGCCGTCACCGCCGCCTATATCCGCGATACGGCGGAGGCGGCGGGCATCACCACCGTTCCCATCCTGATGGAGCGTGTCGGCTGGCACCATGAGGCGCATTGCTTCGTCGATGAAGCGGACATGCGCATCGAGGCGATGTTCAAGCTCTATCCCTGGGAATGGCTGGTCCAGGAGGAGTTCGCCGTGCCGCTGCTCCACAATCTGGAGCGCGGCGACCTGACGTGGATCGAGCCGATCTGGAAGATGATCTGGTCGAACAAAGCGATCCTGCCCGTGCTATGGGACCTGTTTCCGGGCCATCCGAACCTGTTGCCCGCCAGCTTCGCGATCCCGCAGGGCGATGCGGTCGCCAAGCCTTTATTGTCGCGCGAGGGCGCCAACGTCTCGATCCGCAAGGCGGGAAGCATCGTCGCCGAGACGGCAGGGGATTATGGTGAGGAGGGCTATATCTACCAGTCGCTCTACCGTTTGCCGGAAGCGGCTCCGGGGTGTTTTCCGGTGCTGGGGAGCTGGGTGGTTGACGGGGCGGCCGTGGGGATGGGTATCCGCGAAGACGGGCTGATCACCTCGAACACGGCGCGGTTCGTGCCGCATGTGATCGACGGGTGATCCGTCATGGCTGGCGCTGTCTGGGGGAAGACAGCGCCGGTGGCTCCCTGAGTAGGATTCGAACCTACGGCCGCTCGATTAACAGTCGAGAGCTCTACCGCTGAGCTATCAGGGAATGTCCGGCGCTGTGGAGGGGTCCTATAAAGGGCTCGAAAAAAGCCGCAACCCCCTTTTTGACGGTTTTGCGTAAGTTTGGCCGCCAAAGCTGTGGATAAATGCCTGGCCGGCCTATGTCGCCCGCCAGACGACGAACTGCTCCCCCGTCGCCGATCAGGCGACGAACTGCTCCATCGTGATGCGGTCGTCCAACGCGTGCTCGGGGTCGAACATCAGCGTCAACTCGCGCGACCGGTCCATGCAGATATCCACCTGCGCCACGTCGCGCACCTCGCGCTGGTCGGCGACGGCGGAGACGGGGCGCTTGCCCGGATCGAGCACCTTGATCGAAATCCGCGCCTTGTCGGGCAGGATCGCACCGCGCCAGCGCCGGGGGCGGAACGGGCTGATCGGAGTGAGCGCGATCAACGCCGAACCAAGCGGCAGGATCGGACCCTGTGCCGAGAAATTATAGGCGGTCGAGCCTGCCGGGGTCGCGGCGAGGATTCCGTCACAGGCCAGTTCGGGTAGGACGATGCGGCCGTTGACCGCGACTTCCAGCTTGGCGGTCTGACGGGTTTCGCGCAGCAGCGAGACCTCGTTGATCGCGGGCAGCTGGTGCACGCGACCATCGATGCCGGTCGCTGTCATCTGGAGCGGCGTTACGCGGAACGGCTTGGCACGGGCCAGCCGGTCCTCCAGCCCATAGCTGCGCCACTCGTTCATCAGGAAGCCGACCGTGCCCAGGTTCATGCCGAACACCGGCACCGGCCCACGCCGCCGCTCCAGCATCCGGTGCAGCGTCTGCAGCATGAAGCCGTCGCCGCCCAAGGCTATGACATAATCGGCATCGTCGAAATCGACCCAATCGGCGCTGTTCTGCAGATCGGCGACCGCTGCTTGAGCAGGGGCGGTAGGCGAGGCGACGATTGCCCGCCGGAGAGGTTGGGTCATCCGCCGGTCACACTCATGTGACGCGACACGGCCGGGGCCGAGCCCGTTTCGATACGGAAGTCGTGCCGGGCAGGCTTGGCGGCCAGCCCCATGTCGATCGCCGCATCCAGCCCTGCGATGCCGCCGTCGCGTAGCGCGGCCTTCAAATCCACCTGATCCTCATGACCCAGGCACATATACAGCTTGCCCTCGGTCGTCAGCCTCACGCGGTTGCACCCGTCACAAAAATTCGCGGTCAGCGGCGAGATGAGGCCGAGCCGGGTTTCGCTCCCCTCCACCTGCCAATAGCGCGCAGGCCCGCCCGTGCGATGTCCAGCGCGGACCAACGGGAACGCCGTCGCCAGCCGATCGAAGACGGTGGTCAACGGCAGGAAACGGTCCACCCGATCCTCATCGATCGCGCCCAGCGGCATGGTTTCGATCAGCGACAGGTCCAGCCCTTCGGAAACGCACCAGGCGAGCATCGAATTGATCTCGTCTTCGTTGAGACCCTTGAGCGCGACCATGTTGATCTTGATGTCCAACCCTGCGTCGCGTGCCGAGAGGATGCCGTGGATCACCTGGGCAACATCGCCGTGACGCGTGATGTAGCGAAACCGTTCGGGATCGCGGCTGTCCAGGCTGACATTGAGCCGCCTGACGCCCGCATCGACCAGCGCGCCCGCATTATCGGCCAGGCGGGTGCCGTTGGTGGTCATGGTCAATTCGTCGAGCCCATGCCCGACATGACCACCCAGCCGCTTGACCAGATCGACCACGTCGCGGCGGACGAGCGGCTCGCCACCCGACAGGCGGATGCGGGTCACGCCGCGCGCGATAAAGCGTTCGGCGATGATCGCGATCTCATCGAGGCTCAGCAACTTGGCGCGCGGCAGAAAGGTCATCTGCTCGGCCATGCAATAGCGGCAGCGCAGGTCGCAGCGATCGGTGACCGAGATGCGCAAATATCGGATCGTGCGGCCATGTTGATCGACCAGCGATCCGGCAGTCGAGGCTTTGGCACTGCCCATCGTCATGAAGCTAGCCCCAAGGCGGGACGCGGGCAAGGCGGATTGCCGTTGGTGATCCCCAAGTCGGTGGATAGGATGCGCGCATGACGCAGGATGAATTCGGTTTTAACGCCCACCGCAGAGGAACGGCGGTCTTTGCGCTTTCGTTCCACCATCCTGCGATGCTGGATGAGGCGATCATCCGCGCCGGTTGGGCCATCTGGTCGATGGCGCCGCGCGATGGCGAGCCGCCGTCGGGCGACATGCTGGTGGGATCGTTCCTGGCGAGCGAGGCGCGGGTCGCCCTGATCGACGCGCGCGAGGCGGGGGATCTGGGCCTGCGTGCGGCCCAGGCACTGGGCGCGGTGATCGCGGCGACGGGCGCGGCGATGCTGGTCGCCGTGCCGGATTCCCTGTCCGAGACGCTGGACGCATTCGTCGCAGCGGGCGCGACGCATATCCTGGCCCCCGACGCCGATGACGTGATGCTCGGCGCTTCGTTGAAGCTGGCGGAGCGTCATGCCCGCCGGACGCTGGACGTCCGGCGGCGGCGCAGTCATGCCGATGGCGAAGTGGGCGAAGTGTATCGCTGGATCGCGGATGCGATGGACCGGGGCGATCCGTGCCTGACCATCATCGTCTCCCTGTCGCGGCTGGACCTGATCAACGCCGCCCATGGTCGCCCGGCGGGCAATATGCTGCTCCGCTCGGTCGAGGCGCGGATGCAGGCGGTTGCCGCAGCGGCGTTCGGCGAGAGTGCCATCGTCGCACGCTCGGGCGGGTCGGAGTTCGTGATGGCGGGCGTCGCCGATCCGGCGCGGGCCAGAGCCATCGCCGAGACCCTGGAATCGCTGCTCGCCTTGCCGTTCCAGGCCGGGGCGGTGCCCATGAGGCTGGGCGTCCGGCTGGGCCTGGCCGCGGCGCAACCGAACGAGGACCCGGCCGGGCTGCTCGCCCGTGCGGGCGAAGCGCTGCGTCAGGCGCAGGTCGGCGACGGCGCCATGCTGCGTTTCGCGCATCCGGGCGACGTCACGCCGCTCGACGTCCTGGCCGCCGATCTTCACCACGCCATCGAGCGCGGCGAGATCGACATCGTGTTCCAACCCCAGGTCGCGATCAAGACCGGGCGGATCACCGGGGTCGAGGCTCTCGCCCGCTGGCGGCACCCGACACTGGGGCCGCTGGGGGCCGATCCGCTGTTCGCGGCGGCGGAGCGGGCGGACCTGGGGCTGGCGCTGTCCGATCATATCCAGCAGGTCGCGCTGCAACGCGCGGCGCGCTGGCCCAAGGGGCTGTCGCACCTGCGGCTGTCGATCAATATCACTGCCGCCGATGTCGGACGTGCCGGGTTTGCCGGGCTGTTTCTCGACCGGGTGGCGAGCAGCGGCTTTCCGATCGAGCGGCTGACCGCCGAAATTACCGAGACGGGCCTGATCCACGAACTCGACCGCGCCGCCATCGTGCTGGACACGCTGCGCCAGGCCGGGGTGCGGATCGCGATCGACGATTTCGGCACCGGCTATTCCAGCCTCGCCTATCTCACCAGCCTGCCCATCGACTATATCAAGCTCGACCGGGCGCTGGTGACGGAGGTCGACGCCTCGCGCCGCGACCGGGTGGTGGTGCGCGGGATCATCCGTATCGCCGCGCATCTGGGCATGGGGATCATCGCCGAGGGCGTCGAGACCCACGAGCAGGCGGCGTTGCTGGGGCGGCTGGGTTGCGAGACCTATCAGGGCTTCCTGCGCGCCGCGCCGCTGGATGAAGAGGCGCTGCGCACGATGGTCGAGGAGGAACTGCAATGCGCGGCCTGAGCATGGCGATGATCGCACTGGCACCGGTTGCGGTCTATGCGGCGACCCCGGCCGCCGATCCGGCCGAGGCGGGCATCCGCGCCGCGATGCTGGACAGCGCGGAGGGGTGGAACAGGGGCGACCTGAATCGCTTCGTCCGAATCTATGCGCCCGATGCGATCTTCGTCGGCAAGAGCGTGGTGACCCGGGGCAAGGCCGCGATCACGCAGAATTTCCAGCGCAGCTTCACCGGCGACGGCAACAGCCGGGGCGAGCTTCGTTTCGATTTCCTCGAATGGAAGCGGCTGGGCGAACGCCGCTTCCTGATCGCGCGGTGGAATTTGTCGGGCGGCGAGAGCGGGATGACCTCGCTCCTGTTCGAGCACCGCGCCGATGGCTGGAAGATCGTCGCCGACCATAGCAGTTGAGGGTGGGGCGGGGCGTTACCCCGCCGCCTTCGCCAGCCCCTTCGACAGTTGCAGCGCGCCGTGCAGCCGTGCCTTGGCATCGGGCCAGGCACGGTTGAGGACCAGCTTGCCGTCGGGGCGCAGCTTCGCCAGTTCGCCCAGCCGCTCCACATAGGCGAACAGCCCGTCAACATTGGCCGGACGATTGTCGTGGAAGCTGACCAGCACACCGCGCGGGCCGACATCCATCTTGGCGATACAAGCGGTCTTGGCGTTTAGCTTGATCTTGATGACCTGGATCAGATTGTCGGTCGCCTCGGGCAGCGGGCCAAACCGGTCGATCATTTCGGCGGCGAATTCCTCCACCTCCTGCTGCTGTTCCAGATCGTTGAGGCGGCGATACAGCCCCATGCGCAGGTCGAGATCGGGGACATAATCGTCCGGGATCAGGATGGGGGCGTCGACGGTGATCTGGGGCGAGAAGTCGCGCTTTTTCTCGAACGCGCCGCCCGCCTTGGCCTCCAGGATCGCCTCTTCCAGCATCGACTGGTAGAGTTCGTAGCCGACCTCCTTGATATGCCCCGACTGTTCGTCGCCGAGCAGATTGCCCGCGCCGCGAATGTCGAGGTCATGGCTGGCCAGCTGGAAGCCCGCGCCCAGCGAGTCGAGGTCGGACAGCACCTTCAACCGTTTCTCCGCCGCCTCGGTCATCTGCCGCTCGGGCGGCGTGACCATATAGGCGTAGGCACGGGTCTTCGACCGGCCGACGCGTCCGCGCAGCTGATAGAGCTGGGCCAGGCCGAAGCGGTCGGCGCGGTTCACAATCATCGTGTTGGCGGACGGAATGTCGATGCCGCTTTCGATGATGGTGGTCGACACCAGCACCTCGAACTTGCGGTCATAGAAGGCGGACATGCGCTCTTCCACTTCCGTGGGCGACATCTGGCCGTGCGCGACAACATAGCGGACCTCGGGTACTTCCTTGCGGAGATACTCCTCAATATCCGGCAGGTCGGCGACGCGCGGAGTGACGAGAAAGCTCTGCCCGCCGCGATAATGTTCGCGCAGCAGCGCCTCGCGCAAAACCACCGGGTCCCAGGGCATGACATAGGTGCGCACCGCCAGCCGGTCGACCGGCGGCGTCTGGATCACCGACAGCTCGCGCAGGCCCGACATCGCCATTTGCAGCGTTCGCGGGATCGGCGTCGCGGTCAGAGTCAGCATATGCACATCGGCCTTCAGCGCCTTCAGCCGCTCCTTGTGAGTGACGCCGAACCGCTGCTCCTCGTCGACGATGACCAGGCCCAGCCGCTTGAACTCCACCCCCTTGGCGAGCAGCGCATGGGTGCCGACGACGATATCGAGATCGCCCGACGCCGCGCCGTCCTTGGTCTTCTTGGCCTCGGTCGCGGTGACCAGGCGGGAGAGGCGGCCGATCTTGATCGGGAACCCCTCGAACCGCTGGACGAACTGGTTGTAATGCTGACGCGCGAGCAGCGTGGTCGGGCAGACGACCGCCACTTGCATCCCCGCCATCGCCGCGACGAAGGCGGCGCGCAAAGCGACCTCGGTCTTGCCGAAGCCGACATCGCCGACGATCAACCGGTCCATCGGCTTGCCAGCGGTCAGGTCGCCCAACACATCGTCGATGGCACGATCCTGATCGTCGGTTTCCTCATAGGGGAAACGGTCGACAAAGGCCGGATAGCCTGCACTGTCGGGCTCGGCGACCTCGCCCTGGCGTAGCGCGCGTTCGGCGGCGACCGCGATCAGCTCACCCGCGATCTCGCGGATGCGCTCCTTCATCTTGGACTTGCGCCGTTGCCACGCTTCGCCGCCCAGCCGGTCGAGGCTCGCGCCGTCCTCGCCCGAGCCGTAACGGGTCAGAACTTCGAGATTCTCGACCGGCACGTAGAGCTTGTCGCCGCCCGCATAGGAGAGCGCCACGCAATCGTGCGGGCTCTTGCCGACGGGGATCGAGGTCAGCCCCTCATATCGGCCGATACCGTGGTCGGAATGGACAACCAGATCGCCGGGCGAGAGCGTCGCCAGCTCGGCGAGGAACGCGTCGGCCGACTTACGCCGCTTCTGCCGCCGGACCAGCCGGTCGCCCAGCATGTCCTGCTCGGTGAGCACCGCGATGCCCGGCGCGGTGAAACCATGGTCGAGCGGCAGGACGACCAGCGCGACACCGAAGCTCTTGGACGTATCGGCGATGCCCAGCGCTTGCTGCCAGGTCTCGGCGGCCTTGGCACCCTTCAGCCCATGGTCCTTCAGCAGGCTGCCGAGACGTTCGCGCGCGCCATTGGAATAGCTGGCGAGGACGGGCTTGCGGCCGTCCTTGCGCAGCGCCTCGAGGTGATCGACCACCGCCTCATAGATATTGGCGTGCGCCGCGCGTTCGGGGGCGAAGTCGCGTGCGCCATCCACCTCAAAATCGAGGACGGTCTTGCTCTCGGGTTCGTGAAACGGCGTGACCAGATGCGCGGTCGCGGCCTCCAGCCCCGCTTCCCATTCCGTGTTGGTCAGATAGAGCGATTTGGCGGGCAGGGGGCGGAAGCTGCCCGGCTGGGCCGCCTCGGCGCGCTTGCGGTTCTCGTAATAGTCGGCGATCGCATCGAAGCGTCCGCTCGCCGCCGCCGCGACGCCATTGTCGCGCACCACCACGGCGCCATCGCCCAGATGGTCAAACAGCGTCGACAGCTTGTCCTCGAACAGCGGCAGCCAATGCTCCATGCCCGCCATGCGCCGCCCCTCGGACACCGCCTGATAGAGCGGGTCGCCCGTTGCGGTCGCGCCGAAGGTCTCGCGATAGCGGGTGCGGAAGCGCTTGATCGATTCCTCGTCGAGCAGCGCCTCGGAGGCGGGGAGCAGGGTGAAGCCCTCGATCCGTCCCGTCGTCCGCTGGTCGGCGGGGTCGAAGGTGCGCACGCTCTCGATTTCGTCGCCGAAGAAATCGAGGCGCAACGCCTGTTCCTCGCCGCTGGGAAACAGGTCGACCAGGCCGCCACGCACCGCGAATTCGCCCTGATCGTGGACCGTCTCGGTGCGGACATAGCCGTTCGCCTGGAGTAGCGCGGACAGCTTTTCCAGCCCGATCCGCTCGCCGGGGGCAAGGCGCGCGACCAGCTGGCGGATACGGAACGGGGTCAGCACGCGCTGGGTCGCGGCGTTCGCGGTGGTCAGGACGAGTTGCGGCGTCTTTGGCTTGGCCTGGAGTCGGTGGAGCCCCGCGATCCGTTCCGCCATGACGCGCAAGGTCGGCGAGGCGCGATCATAGGGCAAGCAGTCCCAGGCGGGGATCTGCAGGATTTCCAGCTCGGGCGCAAAATAGGTCGCGGTCGCGGCCAGCTCACGCATTTGCGCATCATCGGCGCAGATGAAGACCGCGCGCGTCGTGGCCGCCCGCGACAGGTCGGCGAGGAGCACGGGCAGAAACCCCGCCGGAACGCCCGAGAGGGTCAGCGGGCTCTGGGCGGACAGGATCGTCTTGATATCGGGCATGGGGTTCCGAAACTGGGGGAAGGACGCGAAAGCGAAACGCCTGCGGTGGCGTAAGTTACCGTGCGATCGGCACGAAATTCAGCGCGCGCATCCGCTGCATCACCGGGCCGTCCCATTGCGGCGGGCAGGCCTGCGTGCCGATGGCCCAGGCCATGATGTCGACATCCTGCTCCTCCAGCAGCGCCTCGAACCAGTCGAGCTCTTCGGGGCTCAGCGTTTCGTGATGCGCGTCGAAAAAGCCGCCGATCATCAGGTCGGCTTCCTTGGTGCCGCGATGCCATGCGCGAAAGCGAAGGCGCTTGATACGGGTTTCGTGGTCCATGGGAATTCCGATCCGACGAGAATTGGCCCCACATGCTCTGGCGGCGCGCGGGGGCTTGAGGCTATACGCACCCATCTAGTCATGCGTCCCGATATCCTCAATCCGCTGTTCGCCGAAGTCACGTCGCTGAAAGGCGTCGGCCCCGGCCTCGCCAAGCCGCTCGAGCGCCTGCGCATCGCGCGGGTGGTCGATGTCGCCTTCCACCTGCCGACCGGCCATATCGACCGTTTCCCCCGCGACGAGCTGATGATGGCCGATGCGGGGAGGGTGATCGCCATCCCGCTGACCATCAAGGAGTACCGCGTATCGTCCTCCCCGCGCGGGCCGACGCGGGTGCGGGCCGAGGATGCGGCGGGCAACAGCGTCGCGCTCGTCTATTTCGGCGGCAATTCGGGCTGGGTGAAAAAGCTGCTGCCGATCGGCGAGACCAAGGTCGTCTCCGGCCGCCTCGATCTTTACGGCCAGGACTTGCAGATCGTGCACCCGGACCTGGGCGACAGCACCGAGGATTTCCGCGAGCGCGAGGCGATCTATCCGCTGTCGGAGGGGATCACCTCGCGGCGCCTGGGCGCGCTGGCGGCGCAGGCGGTGGAGCGTTCGCCCGACCTGCCCGAATGGATCGAGCCGGGACTGAAGGCGCAGCGCGGCTGGCCCGACTGGCGCGAGGCCCTGGCGCGGGTCCATGCCGACCCGGCGGATGCAAAGGCGCGGGAGCGGCTGGGCTATGACGAGGTATTCGCCAACCAACTGGCGATGACGCTGGTCCGCGCCGATACCCGCAAGCGGCGCGGGCGGGCGCTGAACGGCGACGGGCGCCTGCGCGACATGCTCAAGCTGCCCTATACGCTGACCGGCGCGCAGAGTCGGACGGTGCGCGAGATCGAGGGCGATCTGGCGCAGGACGCGCCGATGCTGCGGCTCCTCCAGGGCGATGTCGGCGCGGGCAAGACGCTGGTCGCGGCGATGGCGCTGCTGATCGCGGTCGAGGCGGGGGCGCAAGGCGCGATGCTGGCCCCGACCGAAATTCTCGCGCGCCAGCATTATGAGACGCTGCGCAAGACGCTGGCCGGGCTGCCGATCGAAATCGCGGTGCTGACCGGCCGGGACAAGGGCAAGGCGCGGGAGGCGACCCTCATGGCTTTGGCGGCGGGCGAGATCGACATATTGGTCGGCACCCATGCGATCTTCCAGGAAACCGTGACCTATCGCGACCTCGCGCTGGTGGTGGTGGACGAACAGCACCGGTTCGGCGTGGCGCAGCGGATGATGCTGTCCGCCAAGGGCAAGGCGCCCCCGCACTTGCTGGCGATGACCGCGACGCCAATCCCGCGCACCCTGACGCTCGCCAATTACGGCGAGATGGACGTCAGCCGGCTGGACGAAATGCCGCCGGGCCGTCAGCCGATCGAGACGCGCGTGGTGTCCGAGGACCGGCTGGACGAGGTGGTCAACGCACTCGGCCGTCACCTGTCGGAGGGCGGGCAGGCATACTGGGTCTGTCCGCTGGTCGAGGAAAGCGAAAAGTCCGACCTCGCCGCCGCCGAGATGCGCGCCGAGACCCTGCGCGCCCGCTTCGGCGAGCGGGTAGGCCTGGTCCACGGCAAGATGAAGCCTGCAGAGAAAGACGCGGTGATGGAGGCGTTTGCGGGCGGGCGGCTGGGGGTGCTGGTCGCGACGACGGTGATCGAGGTCGGGGTGGACGTGCCCAACGCCACGCTGATCGTGATCGAACATGCCGATCGCTTCGGTCTGGCGCAGCTGCACCAGTTGCGCGGGCGCGTCGGGCGGGGTGGGGGGCTGTCGCGCTGCCTGCTCCTGCGTGGCTCGCATCTGTCGGAAACATCGCGGGCGCGGCTCGCCCTGATGCGTGAGACCAATGACGGGTTTCGGATCGCGGAAGAGGATTTGCGGCTGCGCGGGGCGGGCGAACTGCTCGGCACGCGGCAATCGGGGGAGATGGCGTTCCGGCTCGCCACGCCGGAGAATATGGCCGACCTGATGCAGTGCGCGCAGGATGACGCGCGGCTGCTGATCGATCGTGACGGCGGGCTGGAGGCACCGCGCGGACAGGCGGCGCGGACGGCGCTGTATCTGTTTGAGCGGGATGCCGGGGTGGCGCTGCTGCGTTCGGGCTGAACGAAGCGGCGTTCGTGGCGTTGGGCGCGTATGGCGGCTGTCTTTCCCCTTATTCTCGTTCTGATCGCGGGCCTCGGTCTGGCGATCCAGCCGCCGACCAACGCCGCGCTCGCCAAGGCGTCGGGGTCGGTGGTGCTGGCGTCGCTGACGTCCTTCCTCATTGGCACGGTGGTGCTGGCGGTGGCTTGGGCTGCGATCGACCGGACCAGCCCGGCGGCGATGAAAGGCGCGCCCGGCTGGGCATGGCTAGGCGGGTTTTACGGAGCCGGGTTCGTGGCGGTACTCGCCTATGCCGCGCCGCGTCTGGGAATTTCCGTGGCGCTGACCGCTGCCATCGCTAGCCAGTTGGTGGCGGCGTTGATCGTCGACCATTTCGGTCTGTTTGGCGTGCGGGTCGAGCCGGTGACTATGGGAAAGGTCATCGGGGTCGTGCTGGTGATTGCAGGGGCGGTGGTAGTTCGGCGGGGGTGAGTTGCAGCCCGTACCCCGGCGGAGGCCGGGGTCCAGTTGCTTTGCGGTTGATGGGGCGGAGAAAATGCCTCCCACGCACTCTTATCCCGCTTCGGCGACTTGGTAGAAACTGGGCCCCGGCCTTCGCCGGGGTACAGCTTTTATGGAGAGCAAGGAGGTCCCAACCTCTGTTCAGTCTCGGTGAGGTCGAAGGGCATCACCCCGCCGTGAGCAAACCGTGGTTCTTCTTGCCCGACGACAGCTTCACCGGCTCTCCGCCCACGGCGATGACGGCATTCTCATCCGACACCTTCTCGCCATCGACCCGCGCACCGCCGCCTGCGATCAGCCGCCGCGCCTCTCCCTTGGACTTGGCAAAGCCCAAGCCGATCAGTGCGTCGATGATGGAAACCGACCCGCCCTCAACAGCAAAGCTGGGCAGCGCCGCGCCCGCCGAACCTTCCTCGAAGGTCCGACGTGCCGTCTCCGCCGCTCCGTCCGCCGCCGCGCGGCCACGGCACATGGCGGTGGCTTCGTTGGCAAGGATCTTCTTGGCCTCGTTGATCTCCGCGCCTTCCAGCTTTTCAAGACGGGCAATCTCGTCCAGCGGCAGGTCGGTGAACAGGCGCAGGAAGCGGCCGACATCGCGGTCGTCGGTGTTGCGCCAGAACTGCCAGTAATCGAAATGCGGCAGTTGGTCCTCGTGCAGCCAAACGGCGCCCGCCATGGTCTTGCCCATCTTGCCGCCGTCCGCCGTGGTGATCAGCGGGGTGGTGACGCCGAACACCTCGGTCCCGTCCATCCGGCGGGCCAGCTCGATGCCGTTGACGATATTGCCCCATTGGTCCGACCCGCCCATCTGCAGGCGGCAGCCATGACGCTGGGCCAGTTCGCGGAAGTCATAGGCCTGGAGGATCATGTAGTTGAATTCGAGGAAGCTGAGCGACTGCTCACGGTCGAGGCGCAGCTTCACGGAGTCGAACGAAAGCATCCGGTTGACCGAGAAATGCTGCCCCACTTCGCGCAGGAAGGGGATATATTCCAGCTTGTCGAGCCAGTCGGCATTGTCGACCATCACCGCATCGGTGGGACCGTGGCCAAAGGTCAGGAACCGCTCGAAGATGCGCTTGATCGAAGCGACATTGGCCTTGATCCCGTCCTCGCCCAGCAGCTTGCGCGCTTCATCCTTGAAGCTGGGATCGCCGATCTTGCCGGTGCCGCCGCCCATCAGGACGATCGGCTTGTGGCCGGTCTGCTGCATCCGGCGCAGGAGCATGATCTGCACCAGACTGCCGACGTGCAGCGACGGCGCGGTCGGATCGAAGCCGATATAGCCGGGCACCACGCCCCCGGTCGCGAGCCGGTCGAGCGACGCGGCGTCGGTCATCTGGTGGACGTAACCCCGTTCATCCAGGGTGCGAAGCAGATCGGAGGTGTATGCCATAACCGGCGCTCGTTACACCGCCGATCCGCGTTCGTCACCCTCCGGTAACGGCAAAGCGGCACGGGCCCCATGCCCGCGCCGCTTCATGCTCCCTTACCGACAGAGGGTGCGCCCGTTCTGCCGTACATAGTTGCAGGGGCGATAGCCCGATCCGCGTCCGGTATAGTTGGTATAGTCGCCCTGGGACCGCGGATCGACATAACCCGGCGTGCGCCGTGCGCGCTCATATTCGCGAGCCGTGCGGGCTTCGCGGCGCGCGCGCCAGTCGTCGCCGCGCCATCCGCGATCGTCGCGCCAGCCGCGCCGCTCGCCGCGCCAGTCGCGACCGTCATCTCGGCGATCCTGACGCCAGTCGCGGCGGTCGTCATGGCGATCCTGTCGCCAGTCACGACGCTCGCGATCATAGCGGTCGCGATCGCCGCGCGGACCGTCGTCGCGCCAGGACTGCGCCTGCGCCGAGGACAGGGGAAGGGCCGTCGTCGTCGCGACGCCCGCCACCGAAAGGCCGATCATGGCCAGGGCCTGAAACATCTTCTTCATAACGCCAACTCCCAGGGGCACCGGCCCCAAGTTCGTTTCCAACCTATGACAGGTCGTGGCGTTCCAAATCCTGAACCGCCCGTTAGGCGGCGTTCATCATCAGCGGCCGGGCAACTGGCTGAGCGGGTCGACCGGCTGGCGGCCCCGGCGCAGCTCGAAATGCAGCTCGGGCCGGTCGGCGAAACCGGTCTGGCCGGACAGCGCCAAGGTCTGGCCGCGCCTCACGCTCTGGCCGCGCTGGACCATCAGTTTCGAGGCATGGCCGTATACGCTGGTCCAGCCATCGCCATGCTTGACGATGACCAGGCCGCCCAGCGCCGCGATGCCGTCGCCGACATAGGCGACGACGCCATCGGCGGTCGCCTTGATCGGCGTGCCGATCGGCACCGCGATCTTGATGCCGTCATTGCGCTCGCCGCTGGAACCCGCGCCGAAGCGCTTGACCACCTTGCCATCGACCGGCCAGGCAAAGCCCGAGCGCAGGCGCGTGGGGGCGGCGACCACGGCGGTCGGCGGCAGGACGCGGCTTGGCGTGGGGCTGGGCTTGGCGGGGGCCTGGTTGGTGGCGAGCGCGGGTTCGCCGCCGGTAAGGATGTCGTCGACGTCGAGCTTGAAGGCCGCCGCGCGCTCGGCTGCGCTGCTGACCGGTGCACCGGTCGCCGTCCTGGTAGCGGCGCCCGGA